>PLSB01000309.1 GCA_003165005.1 Acidobacteriaceae bacterium
CATTATTTATACAGCATTCAATAGATATCGCTAGCAGGTTGCTGAAAGAGTCGCGCTAATTCCACGGCATGATCGGATAAGAAAGAAGCATGCGTGGAATCGGCCATCGGCAAGCGGATATGTTCAGTGATTTGCCTATGGGCGCCCCATCCTTTCCGCGTTGTCGCCGCGGCGACCGGAAAGGGTGGGTGGATGAAGATCTCCGACGGATCAATCGTGTTTTTGAGCCGCTGGCTTCGCCGGGGCAAAGCTGACTGCCGGCGGATCGCCGAAGGTCACTGCGGCGGCGACGGATTGCTTGCGCGCGCCTGCGATGATGAGGTTCTGGCCGAGCGTGAGGCTGCCGTTGGCGATGGTCGCATCGGCAGTCCACTTGTCGAAGCGGCCGAGCGGGGCGGGAACAGGCTCCGCCTTCGAGGATTCCGAGGGCTGGTTGCCGATGGCCCCACGGCGGCACTCAAAGTGCAGAGCGCCTTGGGCCGAAGCCGCCAGTTCCTCCGCGGTGTAGCCGGAGAGCTCGATCTTGCCGTTGCCGTGCAACGGAGTTCCGCTCCAGCGCAGGCCGAGCAACCCGCCGAGCGAAGCGGCATTGAGCTTCTGGAAATCGCCTTCGAAGGTGTAGGCGGGCTTGGCCTTGTCGCTGGCGGGCTTCACGAGCGAGCCGGTGAGATGGACGCTGCCGCCGAAGAGGCCCGCATCGAGAGTGGAAATCTCCGCGCCGGTGGGCAGAAGGCGCACGCCGGCCGAGACTCCGTGCAGGGTGACCGGTCCCAGAATCAGCGCATCCGCCTTGACCGTGCCCTCAAGCGCGGGCCACGGCGGGGACGCGGAGGGATGCAGGCGATCGATGAGACTCGATAGCAGCGTGGTCTTCTGCTGCGCGCCCAGGATCGCGGACTGGAGCGTGCTCACATCGAGAGCGGCGAATTGCATCTGGAATTCCGCGGCGCAGGGTTTCGTCTCAGGCAGGCCGGCGGGACAGTCGAACGGCATGTTCAAGGTCGCGGTTCCCTTCACCGGGCCGTAGACGAAGACGATCGGCTCCCAGCGCAGACTGGCGCCGTCGAGATAGAGCGTGGCCTCGGCAATCTCGACGTGGCCGGCGAGATAATCGGCCTTCCAGTTGGCGTTGTGCAGAGTGACGGTTCCGGTAAGCGAGTCAACACCGGAATTGACGGGGGCGGGAAGGCCGGCAGCGCCGGAAGTGGGCGCGGAAGCAGGCGTAAGAGCCGGCAACTGCGGCGCGGCGGCCGAGGCCGGCTCAGCGCCGGTGGCGGCGAGGGAATTCTCTTCACGCGGAAGCCACGGCCCCGCCGCAATCAGGTCGAGGGTGAGTGGATCGCCGGCGAGCGCGGCCAGGGCCTGCGATCGGGGAATGCCGGCGGCATGAGCCAGTTCGCGGGCGCGGGCGATGGCAGCCTGGCCGCGCACACCCACCTGGTAGCCGGCCAGCGAGAAGCGCAGGTTGAAGACCAGCGGCATTTCGCCGCCTGCTGGAATCGACACGGTTCCAGTGAGCGCTTCGGCGGAGGCGCGCGGGGCGGCCGAGGGCTCGAGCGTGATTTTGGACGCCTGCACAGGGCGGCTGAGGCCGCCGCCGCTGAGCGCGAATTCCGTGACGGTGAGCGCGCCGGTCAGCGGCCGGTGCGGCTCCGCGGGGCCATGCGGCTCCGCGACAGATTGCAGCGAGCGCTTCGCTTTCGCGGGGCCGGCCGGCGCCGCGCTCTCGGCGCCGGCGGCGTAGACGATCTTTCCACTCACTGCGCCGCTGGCTTCAAGATTGGGGTCGAGGCCGCTGCGCAGGGCGCGCAGCGCATCCAGGCCGGCGGCGACCGGAATGCGATCGAGCTCGACGGTGAACTCGCGCGGCGCGCCGGGACCGGGCTTTTCGCCGGTGAGGCGCATGCGGCCGTCGCCGAGCGGCGAATTGCAGACCAGATTCTCCAGGCTGCGG
Source organism: Acidobacteriaceae bacterium (assembly GCA_003165005.1). GTDB lineage: Bacteria > Acidobacteriota > Terriglobia > Terriglobales > Acidobacteriaceae > Telmatobacter. Next base: position 1,955 of record PLSB01000309.1, read on the forward strand.
CGCGTGTAGTGATAGACGAAGCCGCAGTTGGCGTCGAAGTCCAGCGGCGCGGCCGGGGCGAACTCGGCGCGGTGCACGCCCGAGGCGCGCAAGCGCATGGCGATTTGCGCCGCGTCGCCGGTGCCATTCATGTGCAGCTCGCCGGTCAGGTCGCCGCGCCAGCCGAGATCGGAGCCGGTGATGAGGCGGGCCAGTTGGCCCAGTTGCGCTTCGCGCCAGTCGAGGTCGAGGTCGAGCGGCATCTGGGCCCGGGCCGGAGCGGAACGGACGCTGGCCTCCATGCGCACCACGCCGGTCTCTTCCTGGTAAAGGCTTACGTCGGTGCGCGCGGGCTGGCCGCGCAGGCGGATGCGCCACTCGCCGGAACTCGCCTGCCAGAGCGAGAGATCGGCGCTGACCAGCGAGAAGGGCAGCTTTTCCGCGCCGTTCTTGAAGTCGATGCGCAAGTCAGTGGCTTCAAGATAAGGCAGACGCAGAAGACCGCGCGGGCCTGCCTCGCCCGCTCCGCCGCCGGACGAGTTTGTTGCCGCGCCGGTCTGGGCGGCAGCGGTGCGAAAGATGGGATCGAGGTTCCATTGGCCGGGAGCGGCGCGCACCAGGTTCAGGCTGGCCTCGTCCACGCTGATCTTGTCGATCTCAAGCCGGCCGCGCCACAAGGCCAGCAGGCGCAACGAGGCCCTGACCTTGTTGGCGTGCAGCACGGGTTCGGCGCCGTAGGCGGGATCTTCGGCAACGCTCAGGTCGGTGAGCACAAAGCCGGGCCAGGGCAACAGGCGCACTTCCACCGAGGAAAGCCGCACCGGCCGGCCCAGCGATTGCGCCATCAGGCGCACGATCTGTCCCTTGTAATGGCTGACGCTGATGAGCGGAGGCACAACCAGCACAAGCAAAAAAAAGGCCACGGCCGCCACAGCCATCCACAGCCGGCGGTGCGATTTCTTTTTGCTGGGAGCGCCGTTTGTCATCGAAGGTCCACGGACCATTCTATTCGCTGATGCGAGCTTCTAGCTTCTAGCTCCTAGCTCTTCCGTGCGAACGGGCGCTTGCCACTGCAAGCAGGCATCGTAAATCAGGCAGGGCAATCGCAATTGGAATTTGCCTGTGGGATCAAGGGCGCGAACCTTAAATTCTCTGGAAAGATTCGTTGTTTTGAAAGGGCACGGCTTCAGCCGTGCCGATTGCGAGGCAAATTCTGTCGGCTTTAGCCGCCGAGGGATGTATTGAATCATCTCAAACCATCCCTCCGGGGCTAAAGCCCAGGAGATTTCTGGCTGTTTAGCGGCACGGCTGAAGCCGTGCCCTTTCAAGACATCTCAAAAATCCAAATGCGATTGCCCTGGTAAATCAGGCATGAAGCTGGCACTCGCACGATGAAGCTAAGAGCCGATGGCTGCTTTCTCACCGCGTTAGATGCAACGTCCGGTTCCATCGCGTGTCCGTGACGAAGTGCGTCACTACGTGGGCCATCGACGCCAGGCTCGCTCCCAGACCAGTCTGCTCGTAGTCCGCATCAGTCGATTTGAACGACCAGTAGTTGAAGAGTGGACATCCCAAGATGTTCTGCCTTGGGACAAAGCCCCAGTAGCGCGAGTCCAGGCTGTTGTGCCGGTTGTCGCCCATCATGAAGTACATGCCGGGTGGAACCACCAGGTCGCCGTCGTGGATATAACTGGAAAAGTTCACGGCCCACGACGCTGTTGCCCCAGACACCTCAGATGGGGGTACTGCGGGGAAATCGTCGAGGAACTCGTTGAAGTTATCCGTCGTCGTTGGCTGCGCAAATCCCGCAGGCTGTGCGACACCATTAACAAT
>PLSB01000281.1 GCA_003165005.1 Acidobacteriaceae bacterium
CCGGGGCATAGGTATTCTGAACCTCAATACCCATTATAGCATTATTTATGCAGGAGTCAATAATACTAGCTCCGCTGACTTGCTGACTCGCTGACTTGCTGACTTGCTAGCTCCCCAAGTCGAAGCGATCCAGATTCATCACCTTGGTCCACGCGGCCGCGAACTCCTTGACGAACTTCCACTCGCCGTCCCTGCTGGCGTAGACCTCGGCGAGAGCGCGGAGCTGCGCATTCGAACCGAAGACAAGATCGACCACCGTCGCGGTCCACTTGAGTTCGCCAGTCGAGCGGTCGCGGCCTTCGAGCACCGGGGGTGGGAGCACGCCCTCGGCCGCCGGCTTCTGCCACTTCGTTCCCATGTCGAGCAGGTTCACGAAGAAGTCGTTCGTCAGCGTCTCAGGGCGCGTGGTGAAGACACCGTTTTTCGACCCGCCGAAGTTCGCGCCCAGCACGCGCAGGCCGCCGATGAGGACAGTCATTTCCGGCGCGGTGAGGGTGAGCAACTGCGCCTTGTCGAGCAGCAGTTCGGCCTGGCATCCCTCGAGGTCCTTGCGCACGTAGTTGCGGAAGCCATCGGCCTTCGGCTCCAGCAGCGCGAACGACTCCACATCGGTTTGCTCTTGCGATGCGTCCGTGCGGCCCGGCGCAAAACCCACCTTCACGTCGTAGCCGGCCTGCTTTGCCGCTTCTTCCACGGCCGCGGTTCCGGCGAGCACAATCAGGTCGGCGAGCGAGATTTTCTCGTCTCCTTTTTGCTCCGCGTTGAACCCGGCCTGAATGGATTCGAGCTTGGCCAGCACTTCTTTCAGCTCCGCGGGCTGGTTCACCTCCCAGTCCTTCTCGGGAGCCAGGCGAAGGCGCGCGCCGTTGGCGCCGCCGCGCTTGTCGCTGCCGCGGAAGCTCGACGCCGCCGCCCATGCGGTAATGACGAGTTGGCCGATCGACAGTCCCGAGGCCAGCACCGTGGCCTTGAGCGCTGCGATTTCCTTTTCGCCGACCAGCTTGTGATTGACGGCGGGAACCGGGTCCTGCCAGATCAGTTCTTCTTTCGGAACCAGCGGACCCAGGTAGCGCGCCCGCGGGCCCATGTCGCGATGCGTCAGCTTGAACCAGGCGCGCGCGAAGGCATCGGCGAATTGCTGCGGATTCTCCAGAAAGTGCCGGGAAATTCTCTCGTACGCCGGGTCGAAACGGAGCGAAAGGTCGGTCGTCAGCAAGGTTGGCGCGTGGCTCTTTTTCGGATCGTGCGCGTCCGGAATCGATCCCGCGCCGGCGTTGTCTTTGGGCTTCCACTGGTGGCAGCCCGCCGGGCTCTTGGTCAGCTCCCATTCAAATCCAAAGAGATTTTCGAAGAAGTTGTTGCTCCACCTGGTGGGCGTTTTGGTCCACGTCACTTCCAGGCCCGAGCCGATCGCGTCGCCGCCCACGCCGGTGCCGAAGCTGCTTCTCCAGCCCAGTCCCTGCTCCTCGATGGGCGCGGCTTCGGGCTCGGCTCCGACGAGGCTCGCGGGCCCGGCGCCGTGCGTCTTGCCGAAGGAGTGCCCGCCGGCGATCAGCGCCACGGTCTCTTCGTCGTTCATGGCCATGCGCCGAAAGGTCTCGCGAATGTCGCGCGCCGCGGCTAGAGGGTCAGGGTTGCCATTGGGGCCTTCGGGGTTCACGTAGATCAGGCCCATCTGCACGGCAGCCAGCGGATTGGCCAGTTCGCGATCGCCGCTGTAGCGCTGATCGCCGAGCCAGTTGGCCTCCGGACCCCAATCGGCATCGAGCTCCGGCTCCCAGATGTCCTCGCGCCCGCCGCCGAAGCCGAAGGTCCTGAAGCCCATCGATTCGAGGGCCACGTTGCCGGCCAGGATCAGCAGGTCAGCCCAGGAGAGCTTGCGGCCGTACTTTTGCTTGATGGGCCACAGCAGGCGCCGCGCCTTGTCGAGGTTCACATTGTCGGGCCAGCTATTGAGCGGGGCAAAACGCTGCGCGCCGCGGCCCGCGCCGCCGCGGCCGTCGGCGATGCGGTAGGTGCCGGCCGAGTGCCACGCCATGCGGATGAACAACGGCCCGTAGTGGCCGAAGTCCGCCGGCCACCACTCCTGAGAATCGGTCATGAGGGCGCGCAGGTCCTCGATCACGGCATCGAGATCGAGGGTTTTGAACTCTTTGGCGTAGTTGAACGTCTCGCCCATGGGATTGGATAAGGAAGAATGCTGATGCAGGATGGCAAGGTTCAACTGATTGGGCCACCAGTCGCCGATGCCCTTGGCTCCTGCCACGGTGTGCTGCAACATGCCGCCCGTAAACGGGCACTTCGCTTCGCTTGACATATCGATCTCCTGCGGCCGTGTGCAAGCGGCCAGCGTGTCCAGTATAGGCGCGCCAAGAGGTGTTTATCGACCCGGCCAGTCGAGCCAGCGCCGTCTTGAGACTTTATATTCAGAGGACGGCCAGGATCCACCGGCGTCAGAGGACCAGCACCCGCAACGCCCTGATTCTCGCCGACAAGGATGGGCGATTTGAGCGCGGGCTACCCGCCTCGAATCCGGAATTCTCAGTAAGCCGTGACTTGCACAGGAACTGCGCTGTTATTGACCGTCCCATTGCCCAGTTCTCCGTTATCTCCCGAACCCCACGACCACAATGTGCCATCGTTGCACAACGCCTCGTTGTGAAAGTCGCGCGTCATGATGTAGACCGCGTGGCACAGTCCCTGCACCTGGACCGGAACCAAGCTCTGATAGATGCCGGAAACGCCGAGTTGGCCCGCGCCGTTGGAGCCGAAGGTCCAGACGGTTCCATCCCTGAGCAGCACCGATGTGGACGAATCGCCTCCGAGCGCCATGATTGCGCCGCTCAGCCCCGGCACCTGCTCCGGCGTGTAGTGGTCGGCGGTGGTGCCATCGCCCAGCATCCCGTATCCACAATAGAAGCCAAGGTTATTATCGTCGTAAGTGTCTTCGCAGTCGAAGGCGCCCTGCCAATTGTTCGCCCCCCATACCCACACCGTGCCGCCGGCGCGGATCGCCACCACGTGCGTCCATCCCGCCGAAACCCACACCACCTGATCGATGCCCGGCACCGGAACCGGCGAGAGCCTGTCGTTCGTCGTCCCATCGCCGATCTCGCCTTCTGCGTTGCTGCCCCACGCCATCAGCGTGTGATCCTGCATCAGCGCGATGCTGAACTGGAATCCCGCCGTGATCATGATGGGATTGCTCACGCCCTGGACCTCGATCGGAACCGGGTAGTCGTAATTCGTGTCGGCAACGCCGTTGCCGAGAGCCCCGTATTCATCCCATCCCCAGGTCCATAGGGTTCCGTCGGACTTGACGGCGACAGAATGATACCCGCGCCCGGCCAGCTTCACAATCGAGGTCAAGCCGCTCACCTGGACCGGCGTGGAACTGTCGGTCGCGTTGCCGTCGCCGAGTTGATCCTCATGGTTACTGCCCCACGTCCACAAGGTGCCGTCCGACTTGAGAGCGATGTTATGCTGCTCGCCGCCCATCACGGCGATGATTCCGTTCAGATAGCTCGTTCCGCCGGGTCCCAGCACCTGCACCGGCAGCGAGCTGTCGGTCGTGGTTCCGTTCCCCAACTGCCCATGCGCGTTCAGGCCCCAGGTCCAGACCGTGCCGTCGGGTTTCAGGGTGATCGCTTCGCGCGCTCCACCCCAGATGGAAGCGGGCGGCCAGTCTGCCGCGTTCCATTGCGCGTAGAGAGTGACATCGCTGGCGCCCATCGTGAAGGTTTCGCCGATGGCATAAGCAGTGCCCGATCCGTCGGCAGAGGTGTTCCATCCGGTAAAACCGAAGCCCGGCTTGAAGAAATAGCCGAGGTTGCCTAATACCGTCACCGTTGATCCCGCCGCGTACTGATTGGGATCGGGCAGCCCGAAGCCGCTGGTGCTGCCGTTGCCTGCGTAGGTCACCGCATAAGTAGCGTCGGAGGGCGTCCACTGGGCGTAGAGCGCCACATTGCTGCTGCCCATCGCGAAGGCCGCGCCCCCTGCATAAGCCGTGCCCGAACCGTTGGCCGCGGTGTTCCAGCCAGTGAAGGTATATCCCGTGTTGACCAGACTGCCGGAGTTGCCGAGCACCGTGACGGTGGCGCCGGCCGCGTACTTGTTACTGTCGACAGGCAGCGCTCCACTGGTCGCGCCGTTGCCGCTGTAGGCGACCGTGTAGGTGGGAGCCAGCGTCCACTGGGCGTAGAGGAGCACATTGCTGCTGCCCATGGCGAAGGCCGCGCCCCCTGCATAAGCCGTGCCCGAACCGTTGGCCGCGGTGTTCCAGCCGGAGAAGGTATATCCCGTGTTGACCAGACTGCCGGAGTTGCCGAGCACCGTGACGATCGCTCCGGCCGCGTACTTGTTACTGTCGA
>PLSB01000234.1 GCA_003165005.1 Acidobacteriaceae bacterium
AACCCGATTCTTTCAGAATCAGGCTGAACCGACGCTCAACTTGCAGCTATGGGTGGGACATCCTCGGAAGTTTGCTCCAGTCCAAGAGACACACCTCGGCGACAATCTGTCTATTTACAGAATCGGCGATCCGCAAAGAATCACGATAGTGTTTTCGTTGATTTCTTTACTTACCTTTGGTGCGCACTTTCGTAATCTACAGTGCTCTATGGTGGAGAAATCGGACTGATTTCTGCAGTGGGAGTGACATCTACTAAGCCGCTCAAAGCGGCCTAAGTCTCTATATATCTTGCGCTTCCTCAGCTCGGCGGGGATCTCCGCCCCGGCTTCTTGGGGAGTTGTCGCGTTTCCGAACACTTCTCATGAAGCCAGCGGACTTCGCCGATAGTCCAGAAGTCGCGTGCTGCGCGAGAGCCAACAATGAGAGTTTTCCGAGGCTGAAATGATTTCCCTCAAGAGATACCTCGATTCCAATGCCATTGAACTCGGCCAGAAAAAAGAAGCCGATCCCCATGACCCCTTCGCCGTGGCCCTCGATATATATGGCTCTGCTTTGCTCGAAATGGGCAATTGCAGCCTGGATGCCTGCCCCGGAACCGGAGACATTCTGAAACAGGCTCTGGCGCAACTGAAAGCCGAACTCAGCCCCGCCATCGGCAAAGAGAAACTTGCCGCCAATGGAGAAATGGCGCGCAAGCAATTGTGCGACTGGGGCCGTGACGCGGCGCGTCACAATCAGGCCAAGGCGTGCGAAGTCAAGGAGGTGCTCCTCATCGTGGCGCGTACGGCCGAATCGGTCAGTGCGCGCGATCAACGCTGCGCCGGCCGGATGAGCGCGGTGACCGAGCAGCTCAAAGCCATCGCCAGCCTTGAAGACCTGACCGAGATCCGCGCGTCGATCGACAAAAACGCTTCCGAGCTGAGGGCGTCGATTGACCGGATGACGGAGGAAGGAAAGGCAGTCCTCGATCACCTGCGCATTCGGGTAGAGGAATACCAGACCAAGCTGGACGAGGCCGAGCGCATTGCCTCGCGCGACGCGCTGACCGGCGCCAGCAGCCGCGTCTACGTCGAGGGCCAGATCGAGAAACGCATCGAATCCGGCGCTGTCTTTTGCGTGGCCATTGTCGATATCGACACTTTCAAGAAAGTGAACGACGAGCACGGCCATCTTACCGGCGACGAATTGCTGAAGCAATTTGCCGTCGAGTTACGATCCGCTTGCCGCTCCACGGACATCATCGGGCGCTGGGGCGGCGATGAGTTCATTCTGCTCTTCGATGCCGCGATCGAAGAGGCGGAGGCGCAGACCGAGCGTTTGCGCAAGTGGGTTTGCGGCAACTACACCATCAAGGAAAAGCAGGGCGCACTCAAACTCAGCGTCAACGCCTCCATCGGGCTGGCCGCGCACGCGGCCGGCGAAGCCATGAAGGATCTCGTGGCGCGGGCCGATGCCGCGATGTACGAACAGAAGGCCACATCGCGAACCAAAGCTGCCTGAGCAGCACTGTCGCGCCGTCGCCCGCTAGGAATGCACGAACCTGTAAGCGAGGAAAGGGTTTTTCGCGGCGGCTTCCTGCTGTACCGATTTAGCACATGCTCTTTTTCGTTCCGTTCCTGCAAACGTTTCTTCATTTTCTCTCATGCAAACCTTGAGTTCCCGCCTCACTCGCGGGAAGGTGGAAGAAAGCTTCACGCGCAGCACGCCGAAATCGAACATCGGGCGCGGTTGCGATGAAAGAAGACAAAGGGAAGGCAGGCATGAGGCTACTGATTGCCGAGGACGATAAAGCGCTGGGGTTGTTCTTGACCCGGGGGCTCGAGGCCGATGGTCACCGTGTCCACGTGGTCTACGACGGCGCCGCAGCTGTAGAGGCATTTCGCGCCGAGATGCCCGATCTAACCATTCTGGACCTGAACCTGCCCGTCAAAGACGGCGAGCAGGTGCTCGAAGAGGTGCGCATGCTCGATGCCGACCTGCCGGTACTGGTACTCACCGGCCGGCAGGAAGTCGACACGCGGGTGCGCTGCCTCGACCGCGGCGCCGACGACCTGATGACCAAACCGTTCAGCCTGCATGAGTTGCGCGCACGCTGCCGGGCGCTTCTGCGCCGCAAGCGCGAGACCCGGCTGCAACTGCGCGCCGGGGATCTTGAACTGGACCGCCTGGATCACACGGCGCGGCGCGGGGGTCGCTTGATCGTTCTCACCAACAAGGAATTCGCGCTTCTCGAGCATCTGCTTCAGAACCGCGGCCAGTGTGTCTCGCGGGTCGAGTTGCTCGATTCGGTGTGGAATCTGGAGCCGGCGCAAACCACGAACATTGTGGATGTCTATGTGAACTATTTGCGCCGCAAGCTGGAGGACCCGCCGCCGGGCCGGCTGATCCGCACCGTGCGCGGGCAGGGCTACACCGTGCCTTCGGAGGCCGAACTGGGGCTCTTCGCACGTGCCGCCGCGCCTCCGGCCGCGGATCTGGCCCCGCCGGCCATCGCCGCCTCGTAGTCTACCCATCGCTCCCTTCCACACCTTCGATCACCCTAGAGGAAACTGCTCATGCAACTGTTTTCGATTCCTCCACTGAACCTTCGCGCGCGGCCACGGACTGCGCTGGTGGCCAGCGCCGATGCGAATTTTCGCCAGCGCCTGGCGCACATCCTTGCCGGCCTGCGCTGGCAGGTAAGGGAAGCCGAAAGCGGGGCCCAGGCCTGGACCGAGGCCGAGACCGCGGCGCCCGATGCCGTCATCGTCGATTCCTGGCTGCCGGATCTGAACCTGGGCGAGTTCCTGAACGAGTTCAAGGTACACTTCCCTGAAGTCGATCTGGTGACGGCGGCAGGCGATTTGGCTGCTGAAAGTCCCCGCGGACCCTATCGGCAGGAGCTGCTTTACGCACTCCGCCGCTCCCAGGAGACCGATACGGCAGCGTGGAATGCGGCCTCCGCGATCGAAATCTCCGCGCGCGCGCCGGCGCCACCAGGGACGGCCTCGCCAGCCGGCGTAGCGGCGGCGTTCTCCGCCGTGGCGGCCCACCCGCTGCCGCCGGCGGGCGCCGGCAAGACCATTTCTATTCAGTCGGGCCGCCCCGAGCAGGGCGTCGAACTGAATCCCGGCGAACGGCTGCAGGAGCTCGTGGGCAACGCGGCCTGCATGCTCGAAATCAGCCGCCGCGTGCGTCTCGTGGCTCCGCGCATGACCCCGGTGCTGATTGAGGGTCCCACGGGCTCGGGCAAAGAGCTGGTGGCCGAGGCCCTGCATCGCTTATCGACGCGCAGCCGCAAGCCGTTCGTCGCCATCAATTGCGCCGCCATTCCCGAAGCCCTGCTGGAGGCCGAGCTCTTCGGCCACACCCGCGGCGCCTTTACCGGCGCGGTGCAGGGCCGCGTCGGGCGCATCGAAGCCGCCGACGGGGGAACGTTGTTTCTGGACGAAATCGGCGAGATGCCGCTGAGCCTGCAGGCCAAGCTCCTGCGTTTTGTGGAATGCGGCGAGCTGCAGCGCGTCGGCGACAACGAGCCCGTCAGGGTGGATGTGCGCATTCTTGCCGCGACGCACCGGCCGCTGGCCGAACACGCGCAGACCGGCAGCTTCCGCTCCGACCTTTACTACCGGCTGGCGGTGTTTCTCATCCGCACGCCGTCCTTGGCCGAGCATGCCCAGGATCTGCCGTTGCTCGTCGAGCACTTCCTCGAGCGGCTGGGCCGGGAGATTCCGGTGAAGCGGCTGGATGCGGGCGCTTTCGGCATGCTGGCGGCGCACCACTGGCCGGGGAACGTCCGCGAGCTCGAACACGTGCTGGAGCGCGGCGTGATTCTGGCCGGAGACAACCCGGTGCTGACCGCGCGCGAGATCGACTTCGGCCTCCTGGTGCATTGAGCAGCGTGCACGGCCGTCGGCCAGGGACCAGCCGGAAGCGATTTTGGGAAGGCGGGAATAGGCATGCAGATCGCAACCGAATTGAGCGACCAGATCGCACGCTATCTCGACCTGGCCACGGCGGAGGCCAAGCTGACGGCCGCGAACATGGCCAATGTGGATACGCCCGGCTACCGCGCGGTGGGGATGGATTTCGAGGCCGAGATGCGCGAGGCCCTCGACGATGTGGCCCGTGGACATGGGCCGCGCAAGGTGCGCGTCATCGAGGTCGACGGGCTCATCGCGCGGCCCGATGGGAACGACGTCTCCGTGGACCGCGAAAGCCTTAATCTGGCCGAGGCGCAGCTCCAGTTCCGCACCGGCGTGGCGCTGCTGCGCGAGGAGTACCAGCGCGTGATGGACGCCATCCACGCCGACAAGTAAGCCGTGAATCGTGACGCGTGGTTGGCGATTCGCGATTGCCGTTCACGATGCACGCCCCACGATTCACGGTTCACGAATCACGGTTCACGAATCGCGGTTCTCGAATCACGGCCCACGAATCACGATCCACGACGCAACATCGGAGCGTAGACAATGAACTTATTTGGCATGATGGAAGCCTCGGGAGGCGCCATGGAGGCCGAGCGCATGCGCGCCGAAGTGGTGGCCGCCAACATGGCCAACGCCGAGACCACGCGTACCGAAAGCGGCGGGCCCTACCACCGCCAGGAGGTGGTCTTCGCCGCCAATCAGGGCGATCCCGGCTTTCTCGATTCCTTGACGGCGGCCTCGGCGGCGCCGGCCTCGCGGGGGCTCCTGAAACCCTCGCTCCCCGGCAGAGCGGCGGTGGCACCGGGCGTGCATATCTCGGCGGTCGTTGAAGATCCTTCGCCGCCCCTGAAGCGCTACGATCCAGGGCATCCCGATGCGGGACCGGATGGCTACGTCTCTTATCCCGACATTAACCCCCTCACAGAGATGGTGGACCTNNGCATGATCGCGTCGGCGCTGGAAATTGCCAAGTCCTGATTGCGGGCTTGCGCAGGAACCGTTTGGGTAAGCAGGGGACATTTGGGATGGCTTCAAGGGGTGCACCATGCTGGCGGCAGTGAATTCTGTAATGGCCGTGTCCGGCGCGGCGGGCGCTAATACAACGAAGACGCTTGCGGCCGAGACCAATCAGCCCACCGCATCTTCTCCCTTCGCGGATTTGATCGGCGATGCCGTAGGGCAGGTGAATCAACTGGACGCGCAGGCGCATGCGGCCGTAACCGGCCTGATGACGGGCTCCGGCGTTGACGTGCACCAGGCGATGATCGCCGCCCAGAAGGCGGATATGGCCTTCGAACTGGTGCTGTCGGTGCTCAACAAGGCCGTTCAGG
>PLSB01000080.1 GCA_003165005.1 Acidobacteriaceae bacterium
CAACTATGGGTGGGACATCCTCAGTAGTTCTGTTCAGTTAGGAAATATGACTGCCGCGGCAGGGTGTAGCGCCGGTCTCCAGACCGGGGTCCCCAACGAGCGGTTTTTGCTCGTTGGGGTGGTAGACCGGCTGTCGTGCGGGCGTCCACGCCCGCACTCCTCCTTGACTGAACAGCCTTGCGCCTGAATGTCGCGCCTTTCCGACGCTATGAACCCGCCCGGCTTAGGAGAAAACCTCTGCATCCCGAAATCTTGTGCCGTTTCGGTCCTTTTCGGAAACAATCGCATCGCCCTCCGCGAGCGCCCATGGAATGGCCAGTTCCGGATCGTTCCACAGAATCGTTCGCTCGCCTTCGGGGGAGTAATAATCCGTCACCTTGTAGGCAAAACCTGCCACTTCGCTCAGCACCAGAAAAGCGTGCCCGAAGCCTTCGGGAATCCAGAGCATTCTGCCGTTATCCCCGCTCAGTTCCATGGCCATATGGCGGCCGAACGCGGGCGAGCTGCGGCGCAGGTCCACGGCCACATCGAGCACGGCGCCATGCGTCACGCGCACCAGCTTTTGCTGCGGCTGCACAATCTGGTAGTGAATTCCGCGCAACACATTCTTCCTGGAGATCGAGGCATTGTCCTGCACCCAATTCGTGGGCAGACCGGCCTCCGCCATCTGGCGCAAGTTAAAGGTCTCGGAAAACGCTCCGCGGTCGTCGCGATAAATCGCCGGGGTCAGCAGCATCACACCAGGCAACGCAGTGGCTTCGATCTTCATGGTTCGCTTCCCGCCGCAAAATACGGCTCGCGCAGCAACGCCAGCAGGTATTGGCCGTAGCCGCTCTTGGCAATGGGTTGCGCCAGGGCTTCAAGTTCCGCGGCGTCGATGAATCCCTGCCGGTAAGCGATCTCTTCGGGACAGGCGATGTTCAACCCCTGCCGCCGTTCGATGGTGTGCACAAAGAGCGCGGCCTCGAGCAGCGAATCGTGCGTGCCCGTATCGAGCCACGCCATGCCGCGGCTCATGATCTCCACCCTCAGCTTCCCTGCCTCGAGATACCGCCGGTTCAGGTCGGTGATTTCGAGCTCGCCGCGCGGCGAGGGCTTGAGCGTCTCCGCAATGCGCACCACGTCGCGGTCGTAGAAGTACAAACCCGTCACCGCGTAGCGCGACTTCGGCGTCTTCGGTTTCTCCTCCAGGCTCACCGCATGGCCCGCCTCGTCGAACTCCACCACGCCGTAGCGCTCCGGATCTTCCACCGGGTAGGCAAATACCGCCGCGCCATCTTGCAACTGCGCCGCCGTCTGCAACTGCTTCGAGAATCCCTGGCCGTAGAAGATGTTATCGCCGAGCACCAGCGCGCTGGTGTCGCCCGCAATAAAATCGCGCCCGATCAGGAAGGCCTGCGCCAGCCCATCCGGGCTTGGCTGCACCGCATAGCTGATTCCGAGACCCCAGCGCCGCCCGTCGCCGAGCAGATCTCTGAAGCGCCCCGTATCCTTCGGCGTGGAGATAATCAGGATCTCCCGCAGCCCGGCGAGCATGAGCGTGCTCAGCGGGAAGTAGATCATCGGCTTGTTGTAGACGGGCAGTAGCTGCTTCGACACCACGTGAGTGACGGGATAAAGCCGCGTCCCCGATCCCCCTGCAAGAATGATGCCTTTCATCGGTCGATCCTCATTAAGCTTTCTAGCCTCTCCCTGGCGTTGCCGGCCCACGGTGCATAAAACTCACCCGTTGACGCCAACCTGCCAACTTGCAAACGCCGCGAATGCGGCGCCAACCCGCCGATTCATCAAATCGTTTTTGCTGAATTTGCGCATTTGTTTCTTTGTAGCCTCATCTTCTTCGTTCCAGACTCACAATTCCGCCCGCTCCGCGTAGTTCTTCTCAATCCACTCGCGATAAGCCCCGGTTCGCACGCTATTCACCCACTCGCTATTTTCGAGGTACCAGCGCACCGTCTTGCGCAGCCCGGTCTCAAACTGCTCAGCCGGCTTCCAGCCCAACTCGCGCGTAATCTTGCGGGCGTCAATCGCGTAGCGCCGGTCGTGCCCTGGCCGGTCCTGCACATAGGTGATGAGCTCCCGTCGCGGCGCTGCTCCTGCCTGCGGCCGCATCTCGTCCACCAGGTCGCAGATGGCCGTCACCACGTCAATATTCGCGCGCTCGCTGTTGCCGCCGATGTTGTACGTTTCGCCGGGACGGCCGCTTTCGAGAACCCTCCGGATCGCCGCGCAATGATCTTCCACAAACAACCAGTCGCGCACGTTCTTCCCGTCGCCATAGACCGGCAGCGGCTTGCCTTCGAGCGCGTTCAGGATCACGAGCGGGATCAGTTTTTCCGGAAACTGAAACGGCCCATAGTTGTTCGAGCAATTGGTGGTGACGACGGGCAGCCCGAAGGTATGAAAGTACGCTCGCGCCAGATGGTCCGACCCAGCCTTCGACGCCGCGTAGGGGCTGTTCGGCGCGTACGGCGTGGTCTCGCTGAAGGCCGGATCGTTGGGGCCGAGCGTCCCGTACACCTCGTCCGTAGACACATGCAAAAAGCGGAAGGCCGCGCGGCCGGTCTCGTCCAGTTCCGCCCAGTAGACGCGCGCCTGTTCGAGCAGGGTGAACGTCCCCAGCACATTCGTCCTGACAAACGCCTCCGGCGAAACGATGGAGCGATCCACGTGGCTCTCGGCGGCAAAATGCACGATCGCCCGGGGCCGATGCTTGCGCAAGAGCGACGCCACCAGTTCCGCATCGCCAATGTCTCCGCGCACAAACGTGTAGCGCGGGTCGTTCGCGACGGACGCAAGGTTGGCGGCATTGCCGGCATAAGTCAGCAGGTCGAGATTCACCAGCGCCGCGCCGCCCGAGTTCATTAAGGAGAGCACGAAGTTCGAGCCAATGAACCCCGCCCCGCCGGTGACCAGAATCGTATCGTTCGAAGTGCCCATTCGAACCGAGTATACGGCACAAAACACGCCACATGCGGCGGAAGAACCCTTCCGGCCATCCGCGCCGGTCCCTCATGATGAAAGGATCTACTGCGTTTTCGGGGAAATTTGGTTATATTAAAAGCAGCGCAGCGTCCGGATGCGGCCGGATCTGCTCACGCAAAGCTCTCGACTCGGCGCAAGGCGATTTTCGCAACTGAAATCGCAGAGCGGTTGTGTATTCGGTATTCCGCAACCAAAATCCCGCTCGTAAGGGCTGCCATGGAACTCTCAGACTGTCGTCTCCGCGCTCCGCAACCGCAGGGCCTCTATCATCCACGCGATGAGCACGATGCCTGCGGCATGGGCCTGGTCGCCAATATCCGCGGCGAAAAGAGCCACGAGATCATTCGCCAGGGCCTTGAGATACTCATCAACCTCACGCACCGTGGCGCGGCGGGTTGCGACCCGGAGACGGGCGACGGCGCCGGCATCCTGATTCAGATTCCCCACGCTTTCTTTGTGCGTGAATGCGCCGAACTGGGCATCGCGCTGCCCGAAGCTGGAGCCTACGGCGTCGCCATGTGTTTTTTGCCGGTGGAGAAACACATCCGTCTGCAATGCGAAGGCGTCTTTGAGCGCATCGCCCAGGAAGAGGGCTGCCAGGTGCTGGGCTGGCGCGACACGCCGGTGAACGGCGACGCCGTCGGACGCGAGGCCCGCCGCTCTCAACCGTATATCGAACAATTGTTCCTCCGCCGTCCGCAGGACCTCGACGAAGAGGCCTTTGAGCGCCTGCTCTACCGCGTGCGCCGCCGCACCGAGAACGAGATCGCGGCCTCGGAGATCGAGGATAAGGAGACCTTCTACGCTCCTTCCTGCTCCTGCCGCACCATTATTTACAAGGGCCTGATGCTGGCCCCGCAGATCGAGAAGTTTTATTTCGAGCTGGCCAACCCGCTCGTCACCAGCGCCCTGGCCCTGATTCATCAGCGCTTCTCCACCAACACCTTCCCGAGCTGGAAGCTGGCCCATCCCTATCGCTACGTCTGCCATAACGGCGAGATCAACACCATCCGCGGCAACATCAGTTGGATGAACGCGCGCCAGTCGGTGCTTGCGAGCCCGCTGCACGGCGGCAAGATCAACGACCTGTATCCCGTGATCGTTCCCGGCGGCAGCGACTCGGCTTCGCTCGACAACGCCGTCGAATTCCTCTACCAGTCCGGCCGTTCCCTGCCACACGTCATGGCCATGCTCATTCCCGAGGCCTGGTCGGGCAATCCGGACATGGACGAGGACAAGCGCGCCTTTTACGAATATCACGCCTCGTTGATGGAGCCGTGGGACGGCCCCGCGGCCATCGCCTTCACCGACGGCAAAGTCATTGGCGCCACGCTCGACCGCAACGGCCTCCGGCCCGGCCGTTACATCGTGACCAAGGACGACCTGGTCGTGCTCGCATCCGAAGCCGGCGTCATTGAGGTCCCGCCCGAGGACATTCTGAAGAAAGGCCGTCTGCAGCCCGGACGCATGTTCCTCGTCGATACGGTCGCGCAGCGCATCGTCTCTGACGGCGAGACCAAGAAGGAGCTGGCCAGCCGCAAGCCCTATGGTGAGTGGCTGAAAGAGCAGCAGGTCACCATCGATGCTCTGCCCGAGCCGCCCCGCGTCATTGCCTCGAATCCCGAGACCCTGCTGCGCCGCCAGCGCGCCTGCGGCTACAGCGAAGAGGATCTGCGCATCCTGATGGCGCCCATGGCCACCGATGGCGCGGAGCCGGTGGGCTCGATGGGCAGCGATGTGCCGCTAGCCTGCCTCTCCGACCGCCCGCAACCGCTCTTCAACTACTTCAAGCAGCTCTTCGCCCAGGTCACGAATCCGCCCATCGACCCCATTCGCGAGGAGCTGGTGATGTCGCTCATCAGCTACATCGGCACGGAGCGCAACATTCTGGATGCGGCGCCGGAGAACTGCCACACCCTCAAGCTGCCGCATCCGATTCTCAC
>PLSB01000239.1 GCA_003165005.1 Acidobacteriaceae bacterium
AAGGTCAAGATCGTCAAGAACAAGGTGGCGGCGCCGTTCCGCGAGGCCGAGTTCGACATTCTGTACGGCGAGGGCATCAGCAAGGAGGGCGACGTGCTCGACCTGGCCGTGACCCACAACATTGTGGAGAAGTCGGGCGCCTGGTANNGGTGAGCGCATCGGCCAGGGCCGCGAAAACACGCGCGGCTTCCTCAAGGAAAATAAGGAAGTCTTCGCCAAGCTGGACGCAGAATTGCGCAAGCGGCTCGGCATCGGCGTCGCCAAGGCCGACGTGCCCGAGGTTCCCGCGGGCGGCGAAGTTCAGGCCAAGGAAGCCGTGCGCGGGCGCAAGGGCTGAGCCCGCGACTCTGAAAGCCCACCCTTTTCGTCCGGCACGTGGGAGTGCGGGAACAAGAAATTTCCCGGGTTGACAAATATTCTTTCTGTTGTATTCTATCTATGGTTCCGACCGGTTGGGACTTACACTCAACAGGAGGGAAGAAATGAGCAAATACGACCTCAGTCAAAACCCATTCTCAAATGCAAACGGGCCGTGCCGCATCCTGTCATTCGCGCAACTTGAACAAAGACTCGGCTTCAAATTACCCCCTTCTGCACGCAGATTCCGCGCCCGGTGGGCAAACGAGCTGGGCAGAAAGGCTCACGTGCAATGCCGGGCGTGGTTAGCTTGGAGTTACGAAGTCGCTGCAGTCAACCTAAGCCAGCAATGGGTGCAGTTTCGTCCTGTCGGCGCGTTGAAGTAGAATTCTTTGCGAATCCAGCTTTCGGGGAGAGATGCGGATGAACGCCAGCGATCAGGTCCGCGCTTATGTACGCACTCATTACATCGCGCCGGCTCGAAGAGCCGGCGCGAGTACCGTCAGGGTGCGCGCAGGCGAAGTTCACAAGGCTCTGAAGTGGGATTTGCGGCGGGTTCCCCAAGTGTGCGCCGCGCTTTCGACGCGCAAGTTTCTCGAAAGCGCCAACCTCGAATTACTTGGGAAGAGCGGGCCGCCGTCTGGTCAGAGCACTACCGTGGAATTCACCTTCAAGCTGCTCGATGAGGGAAAAGCGCCAACGCGGGAAGCGCATACGCCCCACGCTGCAGGCCGCGTGCAGGATGGCTCTGGCCTGGAAGCGCTTTACGGCATTCTTGAGGAAGAATTTAAGGCTCTTGGGGGAGGCGAGGCGTTTCTGAAGGCCGAGCGCGCTGCATGGGGCCCCGATCCCTGGGAGAAAATCGCGATGGAAGAGAAGTTGCGCCGTGAGAACGCGAAATGAGCCGGATTTACTGGGACTCGATGGTGTTTATCTACGCGATCGAGAAGAATCCCGCATACTTTCCGATCGTTAAAATGGTCCACGAGGCGATGAAACGGCGCGGCGACACGCTTTGCACGAGCATCTTTACCGTAGGGGAAGTATTGGTTGGTCCGCGGAAGCTCGGGTCTCAATCCGGTGTCGATCGAATCAGAAACTACTTTGCCGGCGATTCTATTTCCATTCTGCCCTTTACCTTTGAGACTGCGGAACAATTCGCGCTGATTCGCAGTTGGACAGGCACATCTCCATCCGATGCGATCCATCTGGCGGCTGCTGCCGAGGCCCACGTCGATGTTTTCCTGACAAACGATATGAATCTGCTTCGCCTGCGCATTCCTGGAATCCCATTGATCGCGGGCCTGGATCCCGCCTTGCTGAAGAAGATCCTGCCTTGAAGGGCTCTCACACGGCTTGAGGGGACGGCAGCGCGCTTCTTACTTCGCCATCTCGTCTTCTGGCCCGGCCCGCCAAGAAATGCCGTAGAATCCTCTTGGAGAATCCATGCCCATGAAAGCGCTTTCACGCCGAGAAATGCTCAAAGGCAGCCTGCTGGCGCCGGCCGTTGCCGCCGCGGCCAGCGGCATGAACCCCGTGGAAGCGGCGATGCGTGCAACCGGAGAGAGCGCCGGTCCGCTTCCGGCCGATGAATCGAATGCCGCGCAGGGACCGGCGGCGGTAAACGCCACGCGCGAGCGTCTGCTGCTCGATTTCGGCTGGCGCTTCCATCTCGGCGACGCGAGCGATGCGACGAAGGACTTCGGCTTCGGCAGCGGCCGCGCCGGCAACTTTCAAAAGACGGGCGGGTTTCTCGCCGTCAGCTCTCTCGGCTTCGACGACGGCGACTGGAAGCCGGTCGATCTGCCCCACGATTGGGCCATCGAACTGCCCTTCACAAACGATCCTGCGCTGCGCGACAAAGGTTTCTATCCGCTGGGCCGCAATTACCCCGCGACCAGCATCGGCTGGTACCGGCGCGTCTTTGAGATGCCCGCCGGGGACAAGGGCAAGCGCATCTCTCTGGAATTCGAGGGCGCCTACCGCGAGACCATGGTGGTCCTGAACGGCTTTTACATCGGCCGCCACAGCGGCGGCTACGATCCCTTCCGTTTCGATGTCACCGGCTTCGTCAATCCCGGAGGGAAAAACGTCCTCGTGGTGCGCGTGGACGCGACCGAAAGCGACGGCTGGTTCTACGAGGGCGCGGGCATCTACCGCCACGTGTGGCTGGTGAAGACCAACCCCGTCCACGTGAGGCAATGGGGAACCTTCGTGTCGACAGAGATAAAGGCGGGGGAGATCAAGGCGGGCGCGGCCACGCTCTCCATCCGCACGGAAGTGAGCAACGACGGGCAGGCGGCGGCCAACGCGCGCGTGGTTTCCACCATCCTCAATCCCACAAGCAATACGGTAGGCAAAACCGTTACGGCCACGGCAGCCATTCCCGTGGGAGCCGAGCAAACCTTCGAGCAGAAGATGACCGTGACCAAGCCGCATCTCTGGTCGCTCGACGACCGCAACCTCTACACGCTGGTGACGGAGGTGCGCGCGGGCGGCGATGTGGTGGATCGCTACGAGACGCTTTTCGGCATTCGCTCCATCAGGTTCGATGCCCAGAAAGGGCTCTTCCTCAACGGCGAGCCGCTCAAGGTGAAAGGCACCTGCAATCACCAGGATCACGCGGGCCTGGGCGCGGCGCTGCCCGACGCGGTCCAGTACTACCGCGTGCGCAAGCTCAAGGAGATGGGCTCCAATGCTTTGAGGACCGCGCACAATCCGCCCACGCCGGCGCTGCTCGATGCCTGCGACGATCTGGGCATGCTGGTCTTCGACGAGACGCGCATGATGTCGTCGAACCCCGAGGGCCTGAGCCAGTTTGAAAACCTGGTGCGCCGCGACCGCAACCGTCCCAGCGTCTTCATGTGGTCGATGGGCAACGAGGAGGGCGCGGCCAACACCGCGAGGGGCGCGCTCATTCTCACCGCAATGAAAGAGGTGGCTACCAGGCTCGACGGAACGCGCCCGGTCTCCACCGCGCCCACGGGCGCCATTGGAACCGGCGGCCTCGCGCTCTCCGACGTGATCGGCTACAACTACGCGGACCCGCAAGCCGAGATTTATCACAGGTCGCACCCCGGCAAGCCCGTCATCGGCACGGAGACCGTGAGCGCCGTGGGCACGCGCGGCATCTACGTAACCGACTACGACAAGGGCTACGTCGCCTCTTACGATCCCTACACCACAACCGGCCGCGCTTCGGCCGAGGGCTGGTGGAGCTTCTCGAATGCGCGCCCGTGGCTGGCCGGCGGCTTTGTGTGGACCGGATTCGACTATCGCGGCGAGCCCTCGCCGAACGGCTGGCCGAACATCAGCTCGCAGTACGGCATCATGGATACCTGCGGCTTTCCCAAGGACACCTATTACTACTACCAGTCGTGGTGGACCGGGAATCCTGTGCTGCATCTCTTTCCCCACTGGAACTGGCCGGGGATGGAAGGCAAGGAGATCGCCGTCTGGGTGCATTCCAACATCCAAAGAGTCGAGCTCTTCCTGAACGGCAAAAGCCTGGGCGCGAAGGAGATGGAGAAGGACTCGCACCTGGCCTGGAATGTGGCCTATGCGCCCGGAGTTTTGGAAGCGCGCGGCTTCAACAAGGACGGCGAGCTGGTGCTCGCGGCCCGGAGGGAAACCACGGGCGCGCCGGCTGCGCTCGCCATCCACACAGACCAGGCTGAAATCGCCGCCGATGGCGAAGACGTCGTCATGTTCGCTGTGGAAGTCCGCGATACTCGCGGCCGCCTTGTGCCCATCGCAGACAATCTGGTCACATTCAAGGTCCTCGGCGCGGGAAGGCTGATCGGCGTGGGCAACGGCGACCCGGCCGATCAGAGTTCCGGCAAGAGCTCGTCGTGCAAGGCCTTCGGCGGCCGGTCGATGGCCATCGTACAGTCCGGGAGATCGGCAGAGAGCATCGCGATTGAAGCCACGTCGCCCGGCCTCGCGCCGGCGCAGGCAACCATTTGGGCAGGCGCGGTCACGCTGCGTCCGCAGGTGGCCGCGTGGGAGCGCCGCGTGCCTCAGGGAGCGGGCCTCACCGGCCTGTGGCGGCCCGCGCAGGGCTACGGAATGCCGCTCTTCGTTTTGGTTCAGGACCGAAGCACGCTGACCGGAACCGTGGAAGGCATCGGCGAAAGCTGGGCGGGCGGCGACAATGCGCCCACCCCGATTCGAGACGGTCAAGTCGACGGGGCAATCGTCGCCTTCACTGCCGGAGACAGCAGGTTCTCCGGCCGCATCAATGGAGATGCGATCGAACTGGTGCGCGATCAGGCCTCGATCACACATGCGCCACGGCTTCCGTTCCCAAGCGCAACCGCGAGTCCGGCCATCGGTCCTGCGCCCGATGGCTCCGATCCCTCGCAAGGTCCGGTTTCCCTGACGCCAGAACTGCAGGCGATCGTTTTGCACCGGGCTGAGCGGTAGCAGCAAGCCGCGACGCCTCCGCTGCTAGAATCCGAACTGAGCCCATGCCCGTCACAGCCCTTTATCCCGGCACCTTCGATCCGCCCACCAACGGTCATATCGACCTGATCCAGCGCGGAGCCAAGATCTTCGACCACCTCACCGTGGCCGTTCTTATGAATCCCGTCAAGGATCCGCTGTTCACGGTCGAGGAGCGCGTGGAGATGCTCAAAGAGGTGACCGCCGCGATCGGCAACGTCTCCGTGGCCACGTTTGACGGCCTCATGGTCGAGTTCGCGCGCCAGCAGGGCGCCTCGGCGGTGCTGCGCGGCATCCGCGCCATCTCCGACTACGAGCACGAGTTCCAGATGGCCCTGATGAATCGCCGCCTCGCGCCCGAGGTCGAGACCGTCTTTCTGCAGCCGGCCGGCCGCTACTCCTTCGTCAGCTCAAGGATGGTCAAGGAAGTCTTCAGCTTCGGCGGCGACATCACAGGCCTCATCCCGCCGAATGTGCTCAAGCGGCTGCGGGCCAGGATCGGGAATAGCTGACGGGCCGAATTCCGAGTTTTCAGTGCCCACGTATCGATTCCGAGCCCCGGAAACTTCATGCTGCCAGTGGAAACCTCTCCACCTTGGGCCGCTTGCGACGCGACGCGTGCCACAGATCGTACTGCTGCTGCAAGTCGAGCCAGAGTTCGGGACGGCTGCCAAACGCATCGGAAAAACGCAGCGCCATCGCGGCAGTCACGGAGGCTCGGCCGTTGAGAATGCGGGAGAGCGTAGAGCGCGCCACTTTCAGCCGGGCAGCGGCCTCGCCGACGGGCGTCTCGCCGATCCACTCACGAAGCAACTCACCGGGGTGCGGGGGATTGTACATTCTGGTCACGACGCATTGTCCTTTCTAGTGATAGTCGCGGTAATCGACGAGGATCGCATCCTCGCCGTCGAAAGTGAAAACCATTCGCCAATTAGCATTCACCTTTGTCGACCAATGGCCGGCGAGATCTCCTCCAAGTGGATGCAGATCCCATCCATTGACGGCCATGTCTGAAGCAGACTTGGCAAGGTCGAGAGTAAAGAGCTGGATGGCGAGCTTGCGCGCATGAGCCGGTTGAATGCCCGCTTTGCTTCCCGTCAGAAAGAACCTCTTCAGCCCCGCGTGCCGGAACGACCGGATCATGTCTCAATGTAGCGCGTAGCGCCTCACGCGTCAAGACCTTGGTTTCCGGCACACGCGCGGCAGGCGACAACCGGAGATTCGATAGAAAAGCATTTTGCGCTCCTCCGGAAATCTGTCAAGATAGAACTGTTATGACCGTGACAGCACCCGCAAAAGTCTTTGCCGGCCGCATTGGCCGGATCGAAGTATCCGCGACCATGGCCGTGGCCGCCGAGGCGGCTAAACTGCGCGCCCAGGGCGCCAACCTGGTGGATTTCGGGGCCGGCGAGCCCCACTTCAACACTCCGCGCCACATCAAGGACGCCGCCATCGCCGCCCAAGAAAACTACCAGGCCGCGGGTTTGGTGAAAGCGCCGTGCTGATCGGTGAGCGTCGTCGGGAATTGCGAGACGCGAAGAACGCCAGCGCGAATCTGCTTGACGAAGTCGATATGGGGCAACAGTGCGCGGCTGGGATTGGGGTGCGGGTTGAGGATACCCACCCGCTTACCTAGCTCCTGGCGCACGATTTTGATCGGCTCCAGAAGGTCCGAATCGTTCGAAACCACGACCGCAATATCGAATCTGCCCAGATGCGCATCGTGCAGCAAGTGAGTGGCCAGGTTTACGTCCGAGCCCTTTTCTTCCGTCTTGATGACCTTGGCATATTTCTGCGGCTGGCCCGGCGGCGTGACGAGCGCCATCGTGACCTCGTGGGTGAGAAAGTGACCCAGATGGACCGATACCCTCGGAAGCGTTGCCAATGCCCGCAGATAAAGCTGCTGCCGGACGGGTTGGTCCGGGTCGCCGGGCCGGGCCGATACCAAGGCGGTGAAATACCGAATTTGGCCGATGGTGTTTTTCGGCAAAAGAAGCTGGCAGAGCCTTTCCGGATTGAGCCAGCGACAGGGCGTATTCCTGAGCGCCCCATAGTACAGATTGAATCCGTCTATGTATATGTTGGTGATCAAATCATCCTTACCAGAAATGCAGAAGCCGCCCCTTGCGGAGCGGCTTCGCGCCCGGCCACCGAAGCGACCGGGGGGATACCAGTCTTCAATTTGACATCTTTCCACGAAAAAGGCAATAAGAGACCCTTTCCAAATAAGATGGGCCCGAAGCCGGAGTTTCGCCGTCGCCGGAAATCTGTCAAGATAGAACTGTTATGACCGTGACAGCACCCGCAAAAGTCTTTGCCGGCCGCATTGGCCGGATCGAAGTATCCGCGACCATGGCCGTGGCCGCCGAGGCGGCTAAACTGCGCGCCCAGGGCGCCAACCTGGTGGATTTCGGGGCCGGCGAGCCCCACTTCAACACTCCGCGCCACATCAAGGACGCCGCCATCGCCGCCATCGAGGCCAATTTCACCCGTTACACCGTGGTTCCGGGCATTCCCGACGTACGCAAGGCCATCGTCGAGCGCCACGCCTGCGACTTCGGCTCGGACTACTCGATCGACGAGGCCATCTTCACGGGCGGCGGCAAGCTGGCGCTCTTCAACACCCTGCAGATCCTCGTTGACCACGGGGACGAGGTCATTCTGCCGGTTCCCTACTGGGTCAGCTTCAAGGACATCATCCAGTACGCGGGCGGCAAAGTGGTCTACCTCGAAACCAGCGAGGCCGAGAGCTTCCGCATCACGGCGGACGCGATCGAGCGCGCCATCACGCCGCGCACCAAGGCCATCATCCTGAACTCGCCGTCGAATCCGGCGGGCTCGGTGGTCTCGGCCGAGGATCTGGAGCGCATCGTCCATCTCGCCCACGATCGGGGTATTTTCCTGCTTCTGGACGAGTGCTACGTGTACCTCAACTATGCCGGCAAGCCCGTCTCCGGCGGCTCCTTCACCTGGGCCAAGGAGCACATCGTCATTCTCGGTTCGCTCTCGAAGACCTATGCGATGACCGGCTGGCGCGCGGGCTTTGCCCTGGCGTCGAAACAGGTGACTGCCAACCTGAGCAAGCTGCAATCGCAGTCCACCTCGAACGCCACCAGCATTGTGCAGAAGGCGGCGATCGCGGCGCTGACCGCCTCGCAGGAGTGCGTCTCCGAGTTCCGCGCCGAGTTCATCGACCTGCGCGATTCCATGCTGGCGGCGCTGGCCAGGATTCCCGGCATCACCTGCACCAAGCCGGAGGGAGCGTTCTACGTCTACCCCAACATCTCGGCCTACCTGGGCAAGGGCGGCATCAAGACGGCGACTGAGCTGGCGACGCGGTTGCTGCATGAGGCCCACGTTGTTACCGTGCCCGGCGAGGCCTTCGGCACCGGCGAGCACATCCGCATCTCCTATCCCGTGACCAAGCAGAACATCGACGAGGGCACGCGCCGCATGGGCGAGTTCCTGACAGGCCTGAGATAGAAGACGTTTATGCTGTAAACCGCCGGCCGCCACGGCGTACAACCGATGAACCACGGTGCAACACCCGACAATTCCGTAACCGTGCGGATAGGGAGAATGGAGAAAATGAAAGGGAACGATAAGGTTATTGCCGCACTCAATAAGGCCCTGCACGAAGAGCTCACGGCCCTGAGCGAGTATTTTGTTCATGCGGAAATGTGCGAGAACTGGAAATACGGGAAGATTGCCGATCACATCAAGAAATTTTCCATCATGGAAATGAAGCACGCCGAACGGCTGATCGAACGCATTCTGTTCCTCGAAGGCGCGCCGAATCTGGCGTCTCCCACGCACTTGAAGATCGGCAAGACCGTCAAGGAGCAGATGGAGAACGATCTGGCGGCGGAGCTTGGCGCGGTGAAGTCGTACAACGAAGCCGCAGAACTGGCGCGCTCCGTGGGCGACTACGGCACCGCGGAATTATTTATCTCGAACCTGAAGGAAGAAGAAGGACACGCCGATTGGCTGGAAGCGCAGTTGAACCTCATTGCTGAAGTCGGCTATCCATCCTACCTGAGCAGACAGATCGCGACCGAATAAGGGACCTCCCCTTCCCGGCGCGCGGTTGCCCCGCCCTTTTCCGCAGCCTCACCGCGGAAAGGGTGGGAAGCCCCTTATCTCACCAGCGGCCGTTCGCCTTACACGCCGCGGTGCGCATAGGCGCTCGAGAGCCACTCGTTCATCGGATGAAACTTGTGGCATTGACCGCACATGGTATTGGGGAATTGCGCCCCGCAGTGAGGGCAAGCGGCCCCCGTCGCGAATGTATCGAAGGTCTGGCTGCACCGGGCGCACTTCCAGAATTCGCCCAAGGGCGGCTTTTCCCCGCAACTCGGGCAGGCAAACCCCTCTCGCCGCGGGCGTTTCTCATTGCGCAGCATCGCGCGCGCTTGCTTGAAGCCGCTCCAGCAATTCATCAGCATAAAGGCGGCGATCAATAAGGTCCAGGTGGAGCGCCACCACAGCGCGAGAACAACAAAACCCGCCGCGCCCACAAAGCCCAGCACCGTCGCCACCGCCAGGCTCCGCGCGCGTCCCAGCACAAACCATAAGAGCGAGCGGAGAATCTGTCCTCCATCCAGCGGATAAATGGGCAGAATGTTGAAGACAAACAGACCGCCATCAATCCACAGAACCGCCCAGGAGAAGCGATAGAAGTCGGGGAACGTCTGCGCCCAACCCATCGACGAGCCCATCGCAACCGCCCCGCCGAAGAGCGGGAGCAGAGCGACATTCACCAGCGGCCCCGCGGCAAGGCTCCAAAGCGTCGCGCCGGGTCTCGGCGGAGGGTTCACGTAGGCCACGCCGCCCAGCGGCCACAACATAATCCGGTCGGCCGTGCCACCCACCTGGCGGCAGGCCAGGGCATGCCCAAACTCGTGCAGAAGCACGATGCCGAACAACGCCAGGTACTCCAGAACGTTCCAAACCGGCGAGGAGTAGCGGCCGGTCCGGCTCGCAATTTCGATCGCGGCCACGACGAACCACGACCAATGCAGATACAAATCGATGCCCGCAACACGAGTCAGATGGATCGAGCCTTGGCGCATGTTAGGCATTCCTGATAGCTTACCTCATTCTCGCAAGGCTGAGGGCTTCGCCTCCCGCTTGCAACGCGCAGAGGCGGCTTGACGCGCCGAGCCCGCAAGCCTTGGGGAGCGAAGGCATACCCTCCGGTTCCGGCCTATCTCAGTGGGCGGGACGGAGCCGAGGCGTTCCGCAGTAAATGGGCCAATCACGCTTAGTTGCGGAACGTCACTGGTCCGCAAAATTAATTCCCTCAGCCCTGTGCAAACGTCATCTCTGTCGCGTAGGATGTTTCTTCAATGTTGAACGATATCGATTTCCGTCCCGTGATCCTGGCCGGCGGCAGCGGCACGCGTTTCTGGCCCCGTTCCCGGCGCGCCCGCGCCAAGCAGGTTCTTGCCCTCGACGGCGAGCGCTCCATGATCCAGCAAACCGTGGAACGCCTCAAGCCGCTGACCACTCTGGAAAAGACCTGGGTCATCACCAACGAGTATCTGGCCCACGAGATCGCCGACCAGTTGCCCGGCCTGCCCTCCGCGCAAATTGTGCAGGAGCCGATGGCCCGCAACACCGCCCCTGCCTGCGGTCTTGCCGCCTTCCTTATCGAGCGCGAAAGCCCGGAAGCTGTGCTGGGCGTTTTCCCCTCGGACCACGTGATTGCCGACGAGCCGCGTTTCCTCAAGGCTCTGCAGAAGGGCATCGCGGTGGCGGCGGCCGGCGAAAACATGGTGGTGCTGGGCATCGAGCCCTCGCGCGCTGAAACCGGATACGGCTACATCGAAACCGGCGACCTGACCCGTGACGACTCCGCGCTCCACGTGCGCCGCTTTATCGAGAAGCCCAATCAGAACCGCGCCGAGGAGTTTGTGGCCGCGGGCAACTACTACTGGAACTCCGGCATCTTCATCTGGTCGGCCCGCACCCTGGCCAACGCCGTCCGCGAGCACCTGCCGGAAACCGCTCCGCTGCTCGAATCCATCGCCGCCGCCTGGGGCGCGCCGCACTTCGACGAGATCTTCCGCGCCACGTATTCCAAGTGCGAAAACATCTCCGTCGACTACGCGGTCCTTGAGCCCAGGTCCGCCAAGGGAGAGCACCTCTCGAACCTCTACTGCATTCCGGCGGAGTTCAGTTGGAACGATCTCGGCTCATGGGCCTCGCTCTACGAGTACCAGCTCGAGACGCGCATGCGCGGCGACGCCGAAGGCAACGTGACCGACACCGGCGGCCACATCACGATCGAGGCCAACGACAACTACATCTTCAGTCCGAGAAAATTTGTGGCCCTGGTGGGCGTGAAGAACCTGGTCGTCGTCGATACCGAAGACGCGCTGCTGATCGCCCACCGCAACCACTCGCAGGACGTAGGCAAGATCGTGAAGGAACTGGGCGTCACCGGCCACTCCGAGCTGATCTGACGGCGCGTCGGTCCCATCCCCGCCGCTGTACAATTCTTGCGTATCTCAGTGCGCACAAAACGCCTGAGTGGAGCAGGAAATGCCCGAAACCATCAATTTCCCGATGCCTCAAAAACCGCGTCGCTTGAGCCTTCTTATTTACTTCCTGATCGCGCTTGTCGTCCTCGTCCTCATCGGAGGCCGCGCCGCCATCTCCTATTGGGTCGATCTGCAGTGGTTCGGCTCGCTCGGCTACGCGCCCGTCTTCTGGAAGACCTTTTGGCTCCAGTGGGGAACCTTCGCAGCCTTTGCGGGGGCCACGTTTCTCGTCCTCTTCGGCGCCTTCCTCGCTCTCGGCCGCGGCCATCGGGACGATCTGCCGGAAACGCACACCATCTTCTTCGCCGGCCAACCCGTCGAGCTGCCCGTGGCAAAGGTCCTGCGTATCGTCGCCCTCATCGCCGCGCTGATCGTCTCCGTCGTCACCGGCTTCGCTATCGAGTCGCAATGGCCCACGCTGGCGCTTTATTGGTATGCGCCTGCGACGGCCGCAAATTCCGCCGATCCCATCTTCGGCCGCCCGCTCGGTTTCTATCTCTTCACCTTGCCGGCCTGGGAGCTCATCGCCGGCTGGCTGCTCACGCTGGCCGTGCTCGTCTCGATTCTCGCCGTGCTCTTCCTCGTCGCCGCCGGCGGCGGACGCCTGCGCAGCGGTCAGTTCCGCGGTTCCGCTTCATCCATCTGGCGCGGCGTATCCATTGCCGCGGGTTTTCTGCTCCTCACGCTGGCCATTCGCGAGTACGTCGGCCGCTTCGATCTCCTCTTCGAATCGCACACCATCTTCTCCGGCGTCACCTACACCGACGCACACATCACGCTGACAGGCATGTTGTTCATCAGCGTGGCGCTCTTGCTCGGGGCGGCGATTGCCTTCGCCGGCGGCCTGCTCAAGCCGCGCGCGCGTTGGCTGCTGGCGGCCATCGTTCCCGCGGCAGCTTGCTGGATCGTGGCCGGCGTGGCCGGATGGTACGTGAGCACCTTCATCGTCAAACCCAACCAGCTCGACCGCGAGCGGCCTTACATCGCCGGCAACATCGCCCTGACGCGCCAGGCCTACGGCCTCGACGGCTTCGCCCAGAGCGAGTTCCCCGCTGAAACCACGGTGGCCGCGGCCGATCCCGAACACAATCAGGCCACGCTCGAGAACATCCGCCTGTGGGACGTGGGCGCCTTGCAGGACACGTTGCGCCAGGTGCAGGAGATCCGCACCTACTACGACTTCCCCGGCATCGACATCGACCGCTACCAGATCAACGGCGCGTTACGCCAGGTCATGCTCGCGGTTCGCGAGCTGAACGTGGATAAGCTGCCCGAGAGCAGCCGCAACTGGGTCAACGACAAGCTCATCTACACCCANNGGCTACGGCATCACCATGAATCCCGTCAACGGATTCTCGACCGAGGGCCTGCCCACGCTCTATCTCTCGAATATGCCCGTGCAGAGCACCGTGCCCGGCCTCAAGATCACGCGCCCCGAGATCTACTTTGGCGAGATGACCAACACCGATGTCTACGTCAAAACCGATCAGCAGGAGTTCAACTACCCGCAGGGGCAAAGCAACAATCTTTCCACGTACGAAGGCACGGGCGGCATTGCGATGGGCGGCTTTTTGCGCCGCGTGCTGCTGGCCTTCGATCGCGGCGACCTGACCAAGGTTCCCTTCAGCGACGACATCACGGCCCAGAGCCGCCTGCTGATGCGGCGCAACGTGCTGGCGCGCGTTACGGCCCTGGCGCCGTTCCTCACCTTCGATCGCGATCCCTACATCGTGGTCGGCGACGACGGGCGCCTCTCCTGGATCATTGACGGCTACACTTCATCCGCCACTTACCCTTACTCCGCGCCGGCCGATCTCAACGGGCAATCGGTCAATTACATCCGCAACAGCGTGAAGGCGGTGATTGACGCGTACGACGGCACGGTCACCTTCTACGTCTTCGACTCGTCCGACCCCATCCTCGCCGCATGGCGCGGCATCTATCCGGGACTATTCAAGGACGCGTCCGCAATGCCCGCGTGGCTGCGCGCCCACGTGCGCTATCCCGAAGTGCTGCTCAGCCTGCAAGCCGATGTGTACGGTCTCTATCACATGACCGATCCCGAGGTCTTTTACAACCGCGAAGATCAGTGGAGCGTGGCCACGGAAAACGGCTCCAGCCAGAGCGGCGACCAGAACGCGCAGCCCATGCATCCCAATTTCGTGCTCATGACGCTTCCCGGCGAATCGGGCGGCCTCGAATTCGTCGAAATTCTGCCCTTCACGCCCATCAACCGCAACAACCTGATCGGCTGGATTGCGGCGCGCAGCGACGGCGCGCATTACGGAACCGCCGTAGTCTTCGATTTTCCCAAGACGCGGCTGGTCGACGGGCCGCAGCAGATTGAAGCGCGCATCGACCAGAATGCGCAACTCTCCGGGCAGCTCACGCTCTGGAATCAGCAGGGCTCGCACGTCATTCGCGGCAGCCTTCTGGTAATTCCCTGTGGGCAGGCCCTGCTCTATGCGGAGCCCATTTACCTCCAGGCCGAGCGCAGTCCCATGCCGGAGTTGCGGCTCGTCGTGCTGGCGCTGCAGGATCGCCTCGCCTACGGCCCCAACTTTGAAGCGGCGCTGGCTTCGCTCTTCGGAGCGCAGACCCCTTCGCTCACCGGCGCGGAATCGCCGCAATCGCAGCCCACGGCTGCGCCCGCCGGCGCGCCGCAACCTTCAACTGACGTCCATGCGCTCATTGCGCAAGCCAGCCGCGACTTCGCCGACTATCAGCGCCTCACCTCGGAAGGCAAACTGGCCGAGGCCGGCCAGAAGCTCGACGACCTGAAGCGCACGCTCGATCAGCTCAGCGCTCATGCGAAGTAACTCTGCCGTCGGCTGCAAATACATCCCCGCCTCCGCTGCGCCGGAGGGGCTTGGGTGGCTCGAGAAGTGGAAGGCCGCGAAATGTAGCGCCGGTCTCCAGACCGGCTGTAGCGGGGGGTCTCCAGACCCCCGCATGCTTTCGATTCGACGGCTTCAAGTTTCTCTGGCGGCGTGGACGCCGCCAGTACAGCCGGCCGGGAGGCCGGCGCTACATAAACATGGCTGCTACTTTTCAACTCCAAACGTGAACGTCGTGGTCGAATGCATCGTCTCGCCGGGCTTAAGTTCCGTGCTCGGGAAATCCGGATGGTTCGGCGAATCCGGGAAGTGCTGCGTCTCCAGGCAGAACCCGGCGTGCTTCTCATACTTCACGCCGTGCCGTCCGGTGAAGCTGCCATTCAGGAAGTTGCCGGAGTAGAACTGCACTCCCGGCTCGGTTGTCTCCACCGTCAGCTTGCGCCCGCTCACCGGATCGGTCACGATCGCCGCCAGATGCAGCGTTCCCGGCTTGCCGTTCAGCACCCAGTTGTGGTCGTAGCCGCCGGCAATCTTCAGTTGCGCGAAGTTGGCATCGATGCGCGCGCCGATGACCTCCGGCTTGCGGAAGTCCAGCGGCGTCCCGGCCACCGGCGCCAACTCGCCCGTCGGAATCAGCGTCGCGTCCACCGGCGTGTAGCGGTCGGCGTCGATTTCGATCTTCTGGTCGAGATTGTTGCCCTGGTCGTCGCCATGCAGGTTGAAGTACGCGTGGTTGGTCAGGTTCACCACGGTTGCCTTGTCCGTCGTGGCCGTGTACTCGATGTGCAGCGTGCTTCCCTTGAGCGTGTAGCGGACTGTTGCGCTCATTGTGCCCGGAAATCCCATGTCGCCATCGGGGCTCACATGCGTAAACTCGACGCCGCCCGGCACTTCCTTCGCCTGCCACACATACTCGTCGAACCCCTTGGGGCCTCCGTGCAGCGCGTTGGGACCGTTATTGAGGGGGATCTGGTAGGTCTTTCCATCCAGCGTGAACTTGCCGTGCGCAATGCGATTGCCGTAGCGCCCCACAATAGCGCCGATATACGGATTGGGCTTGATCAGATACGTATCCAGCGTGTCGTAGCCCAGCACAACGTCCGCCAGCTTGCCCGTGCGGTCCGGAGCTTTCACGCTCATCAGGTGCGCTCCGTAGGCCGTCACTCTCACTTCAATCTGCCCATCGGTCAACGTGTAAATCGGGACGGCAGTTCCATCCGCGGTATGACCCCATATCGACATCTTCGTCTCTCCCTGGGCAATGGCGGAAAACGCCATCGCCATTCCTATTAAAGTTGCAACCATTCCCGTTGCTGGTTTCACGGTTTTCACCTCTGCCGTCCGGCTTCGGCCGTTCCTGCCGCTGGCCGGTTCAGCCTGCTTCGCGGCGTCCGGAACACAGGCCCGGACGGCGCGATTCAAGTTCCTTGGCAAATATAGCTGAACGGACTGACAATTCCATCATATGCCCTGGTTCTTTCTGGAGCGCCCAGTGCATCGGAGGAATATGCCGGTTCCAAGGAAACCATTCTTGACTGCATTCCAAGCCGTCGCGCCTGGCCTGGCGCTCGTCTGCCTGCTGCTCTGCCGTCCCACCGCCGCAGCCGCTGCCGGCGCATCTCAGGCTGCACCCGCGGCACAGCCTGCGACGGCGGATCTCGTCCTCGAAGGCACGGTGCGCGGCTCCGAAAATCGGAGCTATGTGCAAGTTCCCTTTTCCGTTCCCGCCGGCACGGAGCGCGTGACCATCACGATTACCTATACCGGCAAAGAGCAGCACACCGCCCTCGACCTCGGCCTGCTCGACCCCGCCGGGCTGCGCTGCTGGAGCGGCGGCAACAAAGCCACGCTCACCGTCGGACTGATGGACGCCACTCCCTCGTGCCTGCCGGGCGCCATTCCCTCCGGCGCCTGGAATGTTTTGATCGGCGTGCCCAACATTCGCGCCAACGTCGCATCGCACTACACCATTCATGTCTATCTCTCGCGCTCCGGCGCAGTCGCCAGTGAGCCGCCGGTCCTCCGCGAGCCGCTGCGCGCCGGGCCTGCCTGGTTTCGCGGCGACCTGCACATGCACACCGCGCACAGCGACGGCCAATGCCCCAGCCAAACCGGAAAAGCAGTTCCCTGCCCGGTTTTCTTTACCGTCGACGCCGCGGCCCGCCGCGGCCTGGACTTCATCGCCATCACCGATCACAATGCCAGCTCGCAATACGACGCCATGCGCGAGTTGCAGCCGTACTTCGACAAAGTGCTTTTGATCCCTGGCCGCGAAATCACCACCTTCGAGGGCCACATCAACTTCCTCGGCAGCACGGATTTCATCGACTTCCGTCTCGACAGCCGAACGGTTCCCGACGTAAACACGCTGCTGCGCAACGCCGCGCGCGTGGGCGCGATTACCGCCATCAATCATCCGCTGGCTCCGAGCGGCGAAATCTGTCTCGGCTGCGGATGGAAGCCTTCCACGCCCGTCGATATGCGTTTGCTCACGGGCGTCGAGGCCGTCAACGGCGGCAGCCAGCAGTACGGCCTCTCCGATCTTCCTTTCTGGAACCGCGAACTCAATCGCGGCTGCCGCCTCACGGGAATCGGCGGCAGCGATAATCACCGTCCCATGCAGCCGCTCGATCGGATCGGCTCCATCGGCAGCCCCACGACCGTCGTCTATGCTACCGAACTCTCCACGCCCGCAATTCTCGACGGCATCCGCGCGGGCCACGTCTTCATTGACGTTACGGGGACCCGCGACCGGCTGCTCGAACTCACGGCTCGCGCCGGCAGCCAGTCGATCGCCGCCGGAGATCAACTCGACGCTGCGCAGGGCGAAGCGGTGGAGTTCCATGCGCGCGTTCTGGCAGCCGCGGACGGAATCTTGCATTGGATCGAAGACAGCAACGACATCACGCCTGCCTCTGGCGCAGCCATCTCCACCGCGGAGGCGACGCAGACTCTGCCCTGGACAAGCGACGGCCGCCGCCACTGGATTCGCGCGCAGGTTGCCGCGCCCGATGGCAAGTTGTGGCTCATCGGCAACCCCATTTACGTGAATTGGGATCGTGAAAATGAATGCAGCGGCAACCAGCCGATCCCTGCGGAGGGACCGGCGGCGGCACGATGATGAGCCCGCTCCTGTCCAGCTTGGAAATCCGCGGCTGCTTGCAACTGCAGCGCACCGGTTTTATTGATCCGGCCCAAAAACACTGTTGGGGTGCCCCATCCTTTTCCGCGTTCTATGCGGAAAAGGGTGGGAATGAAGTCACACTCATTTCGGGCCGGATCAATAAGCCTTCGCGCGCTGCCTTGGCAGGCGGCGGGCTACTTCCGCGCGCTCTTCGTCACGCTCGCGTAGAGGCTGCGTGCCGTGCGCGGATCGATCAGCAGTTGCAACCGCGGCGGGTGGTGGCTCATGTCCACGCGCGCGATCGACGCCTTGCGCATGCGGATCGCCGCTCCGCCGTTGCCCGTGATGAGCCGCCCCAGAAACTGGAAGATGCTGGGATTGTGCCCCACCACCAGAATCCCTTCGCGGTCGGCATACTTGGCCAAGAGTTTCTGGAAATCCTCGTAATTCCCATTCAATCCCAGTGCCGGGCTGATCTCCACTTTGGCTTCGTACCCCAGCTCCGTGCCCACCAGTTGCGCCGTCTGCAGGGCGCGTTTCAAGGGGCTTGAAACGATTGCGTCAATGGGCGCCTTGAGCGCGTTCAGCACCCGCGCCATCAGCATGCACTGCTCTTTGCCCTCTTTGATGAGGCCTCGCTTGGTGTCCAGAACGGGGTTTTCGCGAATGGTTCCGGCATTCGCATGGCGCATGAGATAGAGAATCATGGGGGATCGATGCGGCGGGCTTGCGAGCTTGCCGTACTCCTTGAGCGCCAATTTTAACAGATTTGTAACATATGCCGCCCGCCACAGGCCGCCCGCACCCACCGTCCTCCTGCCTGCGCCGGCGATTCCCCCGCGAACCCGTCTTGCGCGGCGCAAAGAGCCGATCCGGTCTTCCCCCATCGCCACGGCCCTGTTAAACTAACTTGTGTCGCATCTAGGCGCGTAGCTCAGTTGGTTAGAGCGCTTCCTTGACACGGAAGAGGTCGCTGGTTCGAATCCAGTCGTGCCTACCATTTAGAGATTCTAGGACATCCAATACAATCCAAGGGATCAAGATAAGCCGCTGAAAAATCAGCGGCTTTTGTCTTTTTGCGTCCAAAGGTGTACTGTGGAAGCCATGTTCCCCTGGGGGTATATCTGGGGGTATCAATTCCAGAATTTGGGGGTACCGGACAAAACCGGCCCGATATTGGGGGGTATACGCATGGCGCTGACTGATACAGGAATCCGCCGCTCCAAGCCTGGAGCCGCTCCATACAAACTTTCCGATGGTCATGGTCTCTACCTGCTAGTCAAGCCCAACGGTGGCAGGCTCTGGCGCTGGAAGTATCGCTTCGATGGCAAAGAGAAGCTCATGGCACTTGGAACCTACCCGGAGTTGTCCCTGGCCGACGCCCGTGAGCGCCACGCGATGGCCCGCAGGCAGCTTGTCAACGGAATCGACCCGATGGGGGAGCGCAAGGCCGAGAAGACCGCCGTCATAGTCGCCACGGAACACACTTTCAAAAAGATTGCCGAGCAATGGCTGGAGCACTGGCGCGGCAACAAGAGCGCCCGCCACTCTGAGACAACCCAGAACCGCCTCAAGGCCAACGTCTATCCGATTCTGGGGGACAGGCCAATCGCGGAAGTCGAGCCAATGGAGCTTGTCCGGCTTGCCAAGGACATCGAAGCTCGTGGAGCCTCTGACATGGCGAAGCGGATTCTCCAGATTGTCGGCATGGTCTGCCGCTATGCTGTGGCGCACGGATACGCCAAGCGCAACCCTGCCGCAGAGATTCGTCCCTCTGACATCCTGAAACCCACGCGCAAACAGAACATGGCGCGTATCGATGCCAAAGAGCTTCCGGCGCTGCTCCGAGCCATTGAGGTCTACGAGGGACGACAACTGACGCGGCTGGCAATCAAGCTCATGGCCCTCACCTTTGTCCGCACCAGTGAACTGATTGGGGCGCGTTGGGAAGAATTCGACTTTGACGCCCGGCGCTGGTCGATTCCCGCAACCCGGATGAAGATGAAGACGCCGCACATTGTGCCGCTTTCCTCTCAGGCCATCGAAGTGCTTGAGCTTTTGCGTACCATCTCCGGCGACAAGGCGCTGGTGTTTCCGGGCGAGCAGGATTCGGAAAAGCCAATGTCCAATATGACAATTCTCAAGGCGCTTGAACGCATGGGATACAAGGGGCGAATGACCGGCCACGGCTTCCGTGGGGTTGCCTCAACGATCCTGCATGAACAGGGATACAACCACGACCACATCGAGCTTCAACTTGCCCACGCGCCGCGCAACGAGGTCAGCGCCGCATATAACCATGCGCTCTACCTGGAGCCACGCACCAAGATGATGCAGGACTGGGCAGCCTTCCTGGAGCATACCCAACGCGGCGGCAAGGTGCTGCCGTTCAGGAACTCGGCGGCCTGAGTAGCGCACCATTCCGAAGTGACAAGACAATCGGAATCATTTGCCTTGTGCGCGAATCACCACGCCAGATTTGCGAAGCCCTTCGACCAAATCCTTGACGAGTGTGCTCGTCTCTGGCTTTGAGTGCTCTGGCCCCTTGGCCAATTCGCGGATAATCTCGCCTTGCCGTTCTGTCCGTACAGTTCCATAGCTCGTCAATGTGGTCAGCACATGCTCATGGCCCAGGTTCTGGCTCCATGCCTTAAATGCTTCGGGAGATTTGCAGAGTTGCTCGCCCATTCGCCCTAGCGTCTTTCGCAAACTGTGCGGGTTGTAATACGACAGCCCAGCCCGCTCGAAAGCCTCGCGGAAAATCTTGCGGATCGGCGTCGCCGTGCTCCAGTGCTTCCGGTCCAGTCCGCACGGTTCGAATTGGCGCGACGGGCCGACCGCGACTCGCGTCGCAGGAAAGAGAGGATCGTCATTGCCCCACGGTTTTTCGTCCTTCAGATAGCGGACCCAATCCCTGACGATCTCCCCAACCTCCTGCCCAACCGGGAAGAAATATGTCGTAATGCTCTTGCTGAATTTCGTCTTCACTTCGCGCGGGT
>PLSB01000317.1 GCA_003165005.1 Acidobacteriaceae bacterium
CTGGGGCAGACCACACGCTTACCTTCTTTCCGGGGCTTTGTCCACCTGCGTCACATTTCCTTGCATCGGTATTGCCGGAGGTCAAAGGGGCGGACTTGCGCCGTGATCTCGCACGAGGGAATCGCAACCAAGCGCGACATGCCATTAAGTTCCTCGACAAAGTGCTTGAACCCTGCACTCAAAATGATGTTCGACTTATTTCCAAAGTATTTGTCAAGACGATTGGACAGCCAAATCAACACACCGCAGTCTACACTTCCGCCTGCCAGTCGTTGTTTAGGACCTTCGATCACTACCTCACGACGGCAGATGATTTTGGATTCTGTATTGCTGATTTCAGAACCACGGCATTGAATATCCAAGTTGCCCATTCAATCTTTACGCAGATGTTCAGCACTCGACAGGCACAATATCCACGCATCGTTGAATTGCCGACGTTTGGACACAGTGACAATCACGTTGGGGTACAGGTATGCGATTTGTTGAGTTCTGCTCTCATTGTGCCGATGGCAATACACACCTATTGCACTGGTCACGTCGCGAATGTTCATGTGCAACCTAGATTTTCACGCATTCGTGGGCGCTATATCGCACGGATCCAACAACTGCTCTATCGGTATCAGGACACACAAGGATTCTGGCGGGGTGGGATCACTGTAAGCGATGGTATTCTTCACCGCCCATCGTCTTTAATGTTTCAGAACATTCCGCCAGCGTAACCATCTGCCAGCAGACCTGTTTCAAGGGAGCTTGAGCGAACGCTCCAATGAATGCTACTTCTTCTTCAAATGGGGGCAAGTCCAAACCGCTCCTGCATTCGCCAGTGAAGGCAAACTTGTGAAGCTGGATTTACAATCTTCTGGTGAATGCGACCGCTAACCCGATGAAACCTCTGTGCTTCGTGCTCATGCCGTTTGGGCGCAAGCAGGATGGAACCGGCCGGCTGATTGATTTCGATACTGTCTATCAGCAGATCATCCAGCCGGCAGTGGCAGCGGCGGGGCTGGAACCGATCCGGGCCGATGAAGAGCAGGTCGGCGGGACCATCCACAAGCCGATGTATGAGCGGTTGATGTTGTGCGAGTTCGCGGTGGCCGACGTGACGGGCGCGAACCCGAATGTCTATTACGAACTTGGCATTCGCCATGCCGTGCGGCCGTCGAGCACGGTGATTCTGTTCGCCGAGGGGACGTCTTTGCCTTTCGACATCGCCCTGTTGCGCGGCATTCCCTATCGCCTGGATGCCTCCGGCAAGCCGGCCAATCCCGAGGGCGACAAGCAAAACATCGTGCAGCGCCTGCGGGCTGCGAACCAGGAACCGCATGACGACAGCCCGCTTTTCACGCTCATCAAGGACATGCCACGGCTCACGGTCGACCACGAGAAGACGGATCTGTTTCGCGATCAGGTGAACTATTCGCGCGAATACAAAAAGCGGCTGGCGGTGGCGCGCAAGGCGGGGGCGGATGCGGTGCGCAGCGTTGCCGCGGAGTTCCTCAACATGCACAATGTCGAAGCCGGCATCGTGGTGGATTTGTTTCTTTCGTTTCGCGCCGTTAAAGCCTATCAGGCGATGGTGGATCTTTACGATCGCATGTCGCGCACCATGCAGAATACTCGCATGGTGCAGGAGCAGCTCGCCTTCGCTCTCAACCGCCTCGGGAGATCTGAAGACGCCGAGCAGATTCTGAAGCAGGCGATTGAGAAATTCGGTCAGAGCAGCGAGACCAACGGACTGCTGGGGCGGGTCTATAAGGATCGCTGGGAGAATGCCCTGAAAGCCGGGCGCATGATGGAAGCGCGAGGCTTCCTGAAACGCGCCATCGAGGCGTATCGCGCCGGCTTCGAAACCGACTGGCGGGACCCGTATCCCGGCATTAACGCGGTAACGCTGATGGAGTTGCAAGAGAAACCCGATGCGGCCCAGGCCGACATGCTGCCCGTGGTGCGCTACGCGGCGCTGCTGCGCGCGAAAGCCAATGGCGATTACTGGGACCAGGCCACCCTGCTCGAATTGGCCGTGCTCGCCCGCAATGTGAGCGAAGCGCAGGATTATTGCGGTGCGGCCCTGGCGGTTGTGCGTGAAGCGTTCGAGCCGGAGACCACCGCCCGCAACCTGCGCCTGATCCGCGAGGCGCGGAGTGCGCGCGGTGAGGACGTCGGGTGGCTCGCGGAAATCGAGGAGAACCTGAGAGAGGCTCAGTCGCGGCTCGAAACCCCAGACGGCGCGGCCAGGTAAGAGGCCGCCGGATTCATTCTGCCCGAAGGCACGGCGGCCGGATTTTCTACGGCGTTTTCGGAAATACTGTGAACTCTTGAGAGCCGTGCATGTGGATTTTTCTTCCACCCCAACGACGAAGACCTGTCGATGGGGACCCCGGAGAGGAAAAATCCACGCAGCAGCCGCGGCTTCGGTCTACACCATTTCCGAAATGCTATAAACCGCTGCTGGATGGCGCAAATGAGGCCAGTTTGCGCGTGTTTTCACGTGTTTTTTTGCGCGCAAATTCGTGCCTGAGAGTGGGCCGCGAAGTTGGCAATGCAAGGGGCTGCGGCGATCCTCCGACCGGACGCAAAAAGGGCGGCTGGCTTTGTGGCCGGCCGCCCTCAGGGTTTCGGTTTGTGCAGCGTTGCTTATTGCTGCAGGATCATCACGCTCGGCGGGTTATCGGTGTTGATGATGCAGGCGTCCTTCGTTGAACTGATGACGATGCAGCTTGTCCCACTCGAGCCACTGCCCTCCAGGAAGGAGCCTGTGTTGGGGGCAGTCGTGTCCCATGCGTAGGTTGTGCTTGCAATCGATTGGTCATAACTGAAGCTGCCCTGGCCTCCGAGCGTGACGTCGCCGGAGAACGTGCCGTTGCTGAGCTGGCTGATCTCTCCGATGGGGATGCTGGTGGTCGGTTCCAGCACCGGCAACATGCCGAACATGTAGTTGCCGGCCACTGCCGCATCAGTAAAGGTGGTTTGTGTCTGCGGCTCCAGCCAGCCCGACGCCAGGTCGCCGCCCGCGAAGGTCGAACTCATGTAGAGGGCGGAGTTGTGGTCGAAGAAGTAAAAGTAACCAATTTCGCTGCCCCCAAATGGGACCGTAGCCCGGCCAGGATTGGAAGAGTCGAAGGTGAAGGTGCCCGTGGCGCCTGTTTCGGTGTTTGCCTGATACGTGCCGTTGATGTCACTGTAGTCCGCGTTGAGGGTCATAGTTCCGGCGCTGTTGAAGCTGACCTGATTTATTTCGCCCTTGTAGCCGAAGGCGGTGTTGCTGCCGGTGTTCCAGAAGTACTCCTGATTGTAGAAAACGGCCGGACCGCTCAGGTTTGCATCGGAGTACGAGCTTTGCTGCTGCTTGCGCAGATCGCCGGACTGTGCTTTCTGATCGCTGATTTCCAACACGAACCCACGATTGGCATCGATGAGATACACGGCGAAGGTCCCCGATCCACCGGATGCGTTGAGCGTGAGCGTGGAGCGGCCGTAGGTCGAGTCTGGCGTAGAGAAGCTGCCGCCAGTGAAGGTCAGGTTGGAATCTGCGCTGCCGGCTTTCAACTGGTCGGCATAACCTGAGTTGACGGTCCCGCTGGAGGCGCTTAACAGGATTAGACTTCCTTCCGGGACGCCGCTGCCGCTTTCACCGTTTTGGCTGAAGACAAGGCCGCCGTTGAAGGTGCTGAGGGCAAACGCGCTGGTGCTGGCCAGGTAGCAATCGCCGGTGCCGTGCTGGTTAGTGGGACTTGCGCCCACATCGTCGCTTTCCACCATGCGGAACTCGGTAGCAGTGGACGTTGCTCCGTTCGCGTCGTT
This sequence comes from Acidobacteriaceae bacterium, assembly GCA_003165005.1. GTDB lineage: Bacteria > Acidobacteriota > Terriglobia > Terriglobales > Acidobacteriaceae > Telmatobacter. The sequence continues at coordinate 3,802 of PLSB01000317.1, forward strand.
CACCGCGATCGCGAACGTGTTTGTATTGGTTCCAGTGCCGCCAACGGTCTGCGTGGTATGCATGGTCATTACGCCCATGTTGTCTGCGCCAACGCTGTAGGTGCTCGATGACGCGATTGTGCCTCCGTACGCTGCCGAATAATCGCGGCTGTTCATATCCCAGACGCCGCTGGAAATTCCTCCGGAGCCATTCGCAACGAAGCTGGAAAGAGAGGTCCAGCGCGAGCCGTCGCTGTCGTTATACCCGTCGAACTTGCAGACGTAGGTGCCGCTGAGGAGGCTGTTGTGCGCGCCGGTGGTTCCCGGCCCGCTGCTGACGACCAGGGTGTAGGTCTGGTTGGCGGTGTCGCTGAAGCTGTCGATCACCGAGACGGTGAGCGAGACATTTCCAGCCGTGGTGGGTGTGCCGACGATATACAACGTGTTGCTGCCGGTGCTGTAGGCCTGCAACCCGTCATTTCCGGTGAAGCTCACCGCGTTCCCAATTCCGGTTTGTGGAATCGTAGTGCCGTTCACCGTAAAGACGCCCGATCCGCTGCCGCCCGAGGCGGTGATCTGCCCCGTGAAGGCATAGCCGGCCAATGCCGGCCCCGGCCCGGAGGCTGGCAGCGTCAGGTCGGACGTGGCGGTGGTGAAGTTCGCCTGCGTCTGCGCCTCGTTGCCGAAGCTGTCATAGGTTGCAATCGACCAGTTGTAGTTTGTCGAAGCCAGCAGGCCGCCATTGCTCAGATAGGACGAGCTTGGCAGGTCGCCGGTGTTGGTCGGATCGACGTCCCAGGTAATGAACGGCGGGATGGTGCTGGCAAATCCGCTCGAGGTGGAGTGCTTCTGAGGAATCTGCCAGACGGTGTCGCCGGAATTGTCATTCAGTTGGAATTGATAGAGGTAGCTGCTGGCGCTGGAGGGGTAATCCCAACTGAAGTTAGGCGTCAGGCTGACGCCGGTTCCCGTTGGTGAAAGATTGGTGGCAAAGGCGCTCAGCACGCCGGTAACCGCGGCGGTCAGAGTCTCCGAGGTGCCATCGCTGTAGGTGACGTTGAAGGAATAGGAATCGCCAACGACCGGGGTTCCGGTCACGGGGGGCCAGTAGTCGAAAAAGTCTGAGCTGCCGTTGAAGGCGCCCGTGGCTATGTCGGCGGGCAGCACGACATCCGCAGGGGTTCCAGAGACTTCGGGAGTTTCAGGGGAGAGAAGCTCGACGGCTACCGGCAGCTTGTACAGGCCGGCAACCTGGAAGCCGATGCCGTAACCGGTGCCGCCGCCGCCGCCCGAGTTGGTTTGAGTTTCTACGATGGCAACGCTGTTGCCGCTGGGCAAGGTGATGTTTTGAGAGATCCCGCCATTTGGAACGGTCACCGAGACCATCGCACCACCATTCCCGTTGGTGTTGGCGATCTCTCCAGCACCACCGATGAGGCCGGAGTTGTTCAGGTCGATGAACCCGAAGATAACGCAGTTGGTTCCGTTGGGCACATAGACCGAATAGAACTGTGGGCTGACCGGGCTGGTAATCGGATCGGCATAGATCGTGCCCGTTGCCGAGGCGTAGCAGCCCGCATAGAGCGTCTTCCCGCTGGCTGAGACGCCGGTTGGCAAGGTAAAGGTGACCGTGCCGGAGAGCAGGCTGCCGGTCGAGGGCGCGCCGATGAGCAGGCCGCCGGAGGGTTCGGCCGCAGTGTTGGTACCTCCCGTGCTGCCCACCCAGCCCGCCGCGCGGAAGTAGTAGGTTTGGCCATTCGTAAGCCCGGTCACAACCCAGGGGCTGTTTCCGCCGTCCGCCGGGAAGAACTGGTGGTTGAATCCCGAGTTGAAGGTCGGATCGGTGCTGTATTCGAGGTTGTAGCGGGTCGGCATCTCGAGGCCGCCGTTGTTGCAGCCGCTGCCGCTGCAAATCGGGTCGAAGGAGACAACCGCGCCTCCATTGAATACGCCCAATCCGAAGTTGGGATCCCAGGCGGGAGTTAATGTGCCTAGAGAGACTGCCGATGGATCGGCCAGCGTGACGGATTGGCCGCTCAGGCCGGAGCTGGTCACGGTCAAGCCGGTGACGTTGCGCGTGGGGTTGGAGGCGTTCGGGGTGCCATAGCCCAGGTTGTCCATCCAGGCCTTCAAGGTGTAGGTTCCGATCGGCACGCCGTGGATGGTGAACGGCAGTCCCGGTGATAGGAGGGAGTTTGCCGTGGTTGCGTTGATGGCCGTGCCCAGAACCTGGTTGCAGCCGCCGCAGCCGCTGTTGGGACTCAGCTCCAGATAGACCCAGCCGGTCTTTGAGCCGGTGTAGATGACTGTGCCTGAGACGCTGTAACCTACGTTCGGGTTGACGACGTTGATGCTGTAGTTATTCGACGCGCTGGTGTTGGTGGGCAGCGTGCTGTCCGTCACCAACACGTTGGTCAACGTCACCGCACCAGCCGAACTGGGCGTGCCGCTGAACGAAAGCGTGTTGCCACCGCTGCTGGTGGCGCATAGGGTGCCGTTCCCCAAGCTGTAGCACGACGATCCAATCGTGGCTCCATTGATCGACCAGGTATAAGGCCCCACGCCATTGATGGCCATGATCTGTCCTGTGTAGCTCTGGTTGGCGACCGCCGAACCGGGCACCGAAGTGCTCGGCGTCGGCAACGTTACCGCGATCGGAGCGCTGATCGCGATGTTGTACCCGGTTTGGGTAATGGCGACGTTGTTGGCCGCGGTATCGGTCAACGTCACACTGAAGGTGAGCGGGCTGCCCGAGGGCGTGGCCGTAGTGGGCGCTCCATTGATATTCAGGATGTTGCCGCCGCCGCTTACGGTTGCATTCAGGGTGCCGTTGCCCAGCGAGACTCCGGCGCCTGTGACCACGGTTCCATCCACCGACCACTGGTAGGTCCCGGTGCCGCCCGTCCCTGTGATCGACCCGTTGTACGTCTGGTTGGTGTAGCCGGTCGACGGCAGCGAGCCGGGATCGGGAGACGGCAGGCTCAACCCGTTATAAACGGGGATGCTGAACGCCTGCGTGGTGCTGTTGCTGGCCGAGTCGGTGACCTTTGCGGTGAAGGTGATAAATCCTCCGCTGGTTCCTGTCACAGTCGTGGCCGTGGAGAGGAGGCCATTCGAGGCCAGCGTCAGCCCGTAGGTGGAGAGGTTATTGCTGCCGGTGGTCGTGAATTGATAACCCCCGCCGCTGCCGCCCGATGCGGTCAGCGTGTACGAATAGGCCGAGCCCACATCGGCCGCCGGGGGAGTCGCCGCATTGATGGTGAGCGCGTTGCTCGCCGTAACGGTGGTGCTGTTGGCGCTGGCCAGCCCAGTGGCGGCCGCAGTCAGGGTGTACGGGCCGGAGGTGCCAAGAATCAGGTTGGTGAAGTTGGCCACGCCGCCAGTCGCCACGACCGTGGTGGTGCCCGACACTCCAGGAGCCGTCGTGGTAATTGTCACCGAGGCGGTGTTGTTGGTAGTGACCAGATTGTTGTTCGCGTCCTGCACTTGAATCACAGCGGTGAAGGCCGTGCCATCTGCAACGTTGGCAGGCGGCTCGGTCGTGAAGGCTAGCTGCGAGGCCGCTCCCGCGCCAATCGTAATGCTGCTGCTGTTGGCGCTGCTCAACCCGGAGGAGGCCGCGGTCAGCGTGTAGGCGCCGGAGGTGTTCAGGATCAGGTTGGTGAAGGTGGCTACGCCGCCCACCGCCGAGACCGTGGTTGTGCCGGTCACCGAAGCCGGCGAGGTAATCGTCACCGAGGCGCCGGAGGAAGTGACCAGGTTGCCGTAAGTGTCCTGGACTTGAACCACCGCGCCGAAGGGCGTCGCCGCCGTTCCGCCCGAGGGCGGCTGGGTGGTGAAGACCAGCTTGGAGGCCGTGCCCGCGCCAATCAGGATACTCGTGCTGTTGCCGCTGGTCAGTCCGGAGGAGGCTGCCGTCAGCGTGTACGTGCCGGTGGTATTCAGGATCAGGTTGGTAAATGTCGCTACGCCGCCCACCGCTGAAACCGTGAGCGTGCCCGTCACTCCCGAGGCTGTTGAGCTAATCGTCACCGAGGCCGTGGAACCGGTGACCAGATTGCCGTTACCGTCCTCGATCTGGGCCGCCGCGCTGAAGGGCGTTCCCGCCGTTGCGCTCGCAGGCGGATTGGTCGTGAAGACCACCTTGGAGGGTATGCCCGCGCCGATCGTAATGTTGCTGCTGGTGGCGCTGCTCAGCCCGGACGACGCCGCGGTCAGCGTGTACGTGCCGGAGGTGTTCAGGATCAGGTTGGTGAAGGTGGCGACGCCGCCAACCGCCGAAACCGCGAGCGTGCCCGTCACACCCGAGGCCGTCGAGCTAATCGCCACCGAGGCATTGGAGGAAGTGACCAGGTTGCCGTAGGCGTCCTGGACTTGAACCGTCGCGCTGAAGGGCGCCCCAGCCGCTCCGCCCGTAGGCGGCTCCGTCGTGAAGACCAGCTTCGTGGCCGTGCCCGCGCCGATCGTAATGCCGCTGCTGATGGCGCTGCTCAACCCGGAGGAGGCCGCGGTGAGCGTGTAGGCGCCGGAGGTGTTCAGGATCAGGTTGGTGAAGGTGGCCACGCCGCCCAACGCCGAGACCGTGGTTGTGCCCGTCACCGAAGCCGGCGAGGTAATCGTCACCGAGGCGGTGGAGGAAGTGACCAGGAAGCCGTTCACATCCTCGATTTGAACCACCGCACCGAAGGGCGTCGCCGCCGTTCCTGTCGACGAAGGCTCGCCTGTGAAGACCAGCTTGGAGCCTGCACCAGGGCTGACCGTGACGGTATAGCTCTGCGTGGCGGAGGTGTCGCCGTAAGCGTCCGCTGCCTGCACCTCGAAGGTAAACGAGCTCAGGCTTTCAGGTGTGCCGGATACGGCGCCGGTCGAGGAGTTCAAAGCAAAGTCTGAGGGAAGATTGCTGCTGCCGCTGCTGACCAGGCTGTAGGTAAGCGTTCCCGCGCCGCCTGAAGCCGTAACCGCGCTTGAGTATTTCACGCCGTCGGTCGCGGTATCGGTGGGCGCCGCGCCAAACGTGATCGCTCCTGCTGCGTTGATCACAAGGTTTTCTGTGAACGGCCCCGCCAAGTCGCCGTATTGATCCGTTACGGTGATCGCGAAGATGCTGGTGCCCGTGTCGGTGGCGTAGGGAGTTCCCGTGATCGCGCCGGTGCTGGTGTTCAGCGCCAGATGGCCCGAGGTGGACAGCGCGCCGCCGGTCAGGGCGTAAGTCGTTGTCCCCACCGTGCCTGAGGCTGTCACGCCCCCCGTGTAAGAGGAGCCAACCGTGGCCGCCGGCAGATTTGTGTTCAACGTGATGGTCGGCGCGATCACGTTGATGCTCAAGCCTCCTGATGTCGCCGTGTCGTTGTATTGGTCCGTCACGCTCACCGAGAAGTTGTGAGTGCCTGCGTCGGCCGCATACGGAGTGCCCGTGATCAAGCCCGTGTTCGGGTTCAGCGTTAGATGGCTCCCCAAACTTCCGCTGGCCAGGCTGTAGGTCGTTGTGCCCACAGTGCCGGAAGCCGCTGCGCTGCTCGAGTAAGCCACGCCCACGTTGGCGGTTGCTGTTGGTGTGGCGAACGTGATCGTCGGCGCGGTGACCGTAATGCTCAGATTCCCCGATGTCGCCGTGTCGTTATACTGGTCCGTCACGCTGACCTTGAATGTGAAGGTGCCCGCGTCGGCCGCATACGGGGTTCCCGTGATCAAGCCCGTGTTCGGGTTCAGCGTCAGATGACTCCCCAAACTGCCGCTGGCCAGGACGTAGGTCGTCGTACCAACCGGCCCTGTGGCGGCTGCGCTGCTCGAATAAGCCACGCCGACGCTGGCGGTTGCTGTCGGGGTGGCAAACGTGATCGTCGGCGCGGTGATCGTGATGCTCAGCTGGCCTGACGTCGCCGTGTCCCCGTATTGATCGGTTACCTTGACGGTGAAGGGGTATGTGCCCGCGTCGGCCGCATAGGGAGTTCCCGTGATCGCGCCCGTGCTGGTGTTCAGCGTCAGATGGCTCCCTAAACTGCCGCTGGCCAGGCTGTAGGTCGTGGTGCCCACAGTGCCAGAAGCCCCTGCGCTGCTCGAATAAGCCACGCCCACGTTGGCGGTTGCTGTTGGTGTGGCAAACGTGATCGTCGGCGCGGTCACCGTAATGCTCAAATTTCCCGATGTCGCCGTGTCGTTATACTGGTCCGTCACGCTGACCTTGAATGTGAAGGTGCCCGCATCGGCCGCATAGGGAGTTCCCGTGATCGCGCCGGTGCTGGTGTTCAGCGTCAGATGGCTCCCCAAACTGCCGCTGGCCAGGCTGTAGGTCGTAGTCCCCACCGTGCCAGAAGCCGCCGCGCTGGCGCTATAGGCCGTGCCCACGGTTGCGCCGCGCCAACGAGGTCGGGGAAGGTGAGGGTGGGCGCGGTGATCGTGATGCTGAGCGCACCCGATGTCGCCGTGTCCCCGTATTGATCCGTCACTTTGACTGTGATCGGATAGGTACCCACGTCAGCGGCATGGGGGGTTCCGGTGATGGCGCCGGTGGTGGCGTTCAGAACCAGGTCGTTCGACGCGGGTAACGAGCCGCTGGCCAGGACGTAGGTTGTTGTGCCCAGCACGCCCGTCGCCGCCGCGCTGGCGCTATACGCAGTGCCCACGGTTCCACCCGCCAACGAGCCGGGGAAGGTGAGGGTGGGCGCGGTGATCGTGATGCTCAAGCTCCCTGACGTCGCCGTATCGCCGTATTGATCGGTCACCTTGACCGTGAAGGTGTACGTACCCGCGTCGGCGGCCTTGGGACTGCCTGTAATCGCGCCGGTGCCTGCGTTCAGCACCAGATCGCCCGATGCCGGGAGGGCGCCGCTGGCCAGGCTGTAGGTTGCTGTGCCCAGCGCGCCACTGGCAGCCACGCTTCCCGCGTAGGCGGCGCCGACGGCTCCAGCCGGCAAAGTCGAGCTAAACGTGATGGTCGGCCCGGTGACGGTAATGGTCTGTGCCGACGAGGTGGCCGTAAGAGCGGTTGGCGTGCCCGAATCATTCATGGAAAAGACGATGTTGCTGTAGACGCCCACGCAGGCGGCCGTTGGAGTGGAAGGCGTGGAGAGCACACCCGCCGCGCTAAGGCTCATGCAGGGAGGGAGTGTGCCGCTCTTTACAGCCCAGCTCGTGTAGGGGGGAATGCCGCCGGTGCCGGCGAGCGTGACCGAATACGACGTGCCTACTGCGACCGACTGCTCGGCGCTGGTGAGGCTGGTAATCGCCGGAGCGGCCGGCACGGTGATCGTCGCCGTGCCCGTCTTGGTGGTATCGGCAACCGAGGTTGCGGTAATCGTAATCGTCTGGGAGGAACTGGTCGCTGCCGGGGCCGTGAAGGTCGCCGAAGTGGTGGTCTGACCTGACAGGGTTCCCGCGCTCGTGCTCCAGGTGACCCCCGCAGCGTTCCGGTCGCTGGTCACTGCGGCGGTGAGAGTCGTTGTATCTGTTCCATCAACGGTAGTTGCAGTTGCCGTCGCCGTGACAGGGCCTACCGAAGCAGAACCGCCGCAACCCGTAGTCGACAATACCAAGAATAATGACGCAAGAATCCCAAGACACGACAGCGCACGCATTCCCCAACGCATCTCACCCTCCGAGCTATGGAAGTTTTGGCAAGATGATTATAGGAAGGGAGCCGCAATTGTCAATCGAACCGAAGTGTATTCCAGGGCAAACGCATCTTTGTCTTCCCGATCGCTTTCCAAGGCCGGTCTTGTAACAGGGCACGACTTCAGTCGTGCCGCCACGGCAAGCACAAAACGACACGGGCTTTAGCCCCTGCCAGCCCCTCCGTGGCCCCCCCGGCCGATTGCCGGCCGATGCCGTATGCAGGGGCTAAAGCCCGCCGTACCCTCTTCGCCCATCTGCGGCACGACTGAAGTCGTGCCCTGTTACAAAGCCCATGAATTCAGCATCCCGCGCGGACCTTTCTCTTTCCGCGCAGCTGCGAATTAAGATGCGTTTGCCCTCGACTGTGCGGACGTCTACCTGCCAGCTTCCGCCTCTTTTTCTGATGGGCATATGCCCTGCTTTCTGGTCACGTCCCTTGCGAATCCGCGTATGCACCAGATTGACTGCATCAACGGGTTGGTCTGCCGATTCCCGGTTCGGCCTTCCTTGTTCCCGCTCACCGAATGAGGCATTACAAGTGACCCCACATACTGACTGGAGAGGCGGGACACTCTCCGGATTGGCCCAATTTCCAGGATCATGCAGAATATGCGAGCGCATCGCATATCTTGCGCGGGTTTGGAAGCTCGGGCCTCAGCATGGCAGAAAGGCAACGCCGGGCGAGAATCTACAATCGCGATCGCCAGGAACTGAGATGGCAAATGTTCCCATGATGACGGCGCTGGAGACACTGCCCAGCAAATGGAACGGCGACGGCGTTGGTCTTGCCTTTTTCGCCGGCGAGCGCATTGGCGGATTTGGCGTCAATCGAAGTCTACCGCTGAACCAATCCACGGGTTCGATTGACAGGCACGCCCGGAAAACCGTCCGATCCCGTCAGCGGGTGCTGGAGATGCAGACAGCTTCGACGTCGCTCGATTCCGGGTTGACGAAGTACCGGCGCTGAAAATACAACGCCACATTCACCAGGGCGATCATCACAGGAACCTCGACCAGAGGTCCAATCACCGCTGCAAACGCGGCGCCCGAGTTGATGCCGAACACAGATACTGCAACCGCAATGGCCAGTTCGAAGTTATTCGAAGCGGCGGTGAACGCCAGTGTCGTGGTCTTCGAATAATCGGCGCCCAGCCTTCGCCCCATGTAGAAGGACACAAGGAACATGACGACGAAGTAAATCAGCAGCGGAATCGCGATCCTCAGCACGTCCAGCGGCAGGCGGACAATGTAGCTGCCCTTCAGCGAGAACATCACCACGATGGTGAACAGCAGGGCAAACAGGGTGAGCGGGCTGATGCGCGGAACAAAGCTCCGGTCGTACCATTCGCGTCCTTTGGCGCGAACCAGTACGGTGCGCGTTAGAAGCCCGGCAAGGAAGGGGACGCCAAGATAGATGAAGACGCTTCGGGCGATTTCGCCAATGGAGATGTTTACCACCGCGCCATGCAGTCCAAACCATCCCGGAAGGACTGTAATAAACACCCAGGAATAGACGGAATAGAAGAACACTTGAAACAGCGAGTTGAACGCCACCAGTCCGGCGGCGTACTGCGTGTCACCCTTGGCCAGCTCATTCCACACGATCACCATGGCGATGCATCGCGCCAGTCCGATCAGGATGAGGCCGGCCATGTACTCGGGATATCCGCGCAGGAACACGATGGCGAGTACGAACATCAGCACCGGCCCGATCAGCCAATTCTGGACGAGCGAAAGCCCCAGCACACGCTGGTTGCGAAAGACCTCGTGAAGCTCCTCAAACCGTACCCGCGTGAACGGCGGATACATCATGAGAATGAGGCCCGCAGCAATGGGAATCGAAGTGGCGCCCACGCTGAAGCGATTGAGAAACGGGACGACTCCGGGGGCCAGCCAACCTAACGCGACGCCAGCCGCCATGGCCCCGAAGATCCACGCGGTCAGGTAGCGGTCCAGAAACGATAGACGGCTCTTCTTCAATCGCGTGCCTCCAGATTCTCTATGAGCGGCCAATGTTTTCAACTTCGCGTTTGATGGCGAGTTGGTCAAGGGTGCTGAGCGGCAACGACAGAAACAGTCCTATCCTGCGGTCGAGCACCACGAAGGCATCGCGGAAAGCTCGCGCGATTTCATCCGGCGTGCCCTTCACCGCTGCCGGATCGGGAATGCCCCAATGCGCCGTCATAGGCTGCCCCGGCCAATAGGGACACTCCTCCTTGGCGGCGTTGTCGCAGACTGTAAAGACGAAATCGAGCTTGGGCGCGCCGGGTGCGGCGAACTCATCCCATGATTTGCTGCGCAGGCCTGCGGTGGACATGCCCGCGGATTCAATCTGACTCAACGCTTCGGGCCGGGGTTGCGCAGCAGGGCGGCTGCCTGCGCTGTAGGCTCTAAATTTTCCCTTCCCCTTTTGGTTGAGGATTGCCTCGGCCATGATCGACCGCGCTGAGTTGCCGGTGCAGAGAAACAGGACGTTGTAATGGTCTGGCATCGGCTTACTCCTTCGCACCGATGGTTACGGGCGCCCAGCAAGCCGGCTCACAGCAGGCCGCCTTGGGCTTGGCAGCCCGGATGAAGGCACTCATGAACTTCCCGTTCACCTGCGGAGCAATGGCGCCAGCATCCACTCCCGCCTCGGTGAGGAATTGGCGAGCATCCTCGACGTTGTACACACGGGTGGGCTCGATGGAAGCATCGCTAAAGCCCGCTCTCGTCAGCTTGGCAACATAGTCGTTTTCTTCCAGCGCGCCGGCAATGCAGCCCACCCAGAGGAGCATGCTGCTGCGCACTTCGTCCGGCACTGTGCCGCGGACGACAACGTCGGAAACCGCAAACCGCCCGCCAGGCTTGAGGACGCGATACGCCTCCCTCAGCACACGGTCCTTGTCGGCAGAGAGATTGATCACGCAATTTGAGATGATGACATCCACTGAGTTGTCGGGCAGGGGAATGTTCTCAATCTCACCCTTCAGGAACTCGACGTTCGTCACGCCTGCCTGCCCCTGATTCTCGCGGGCCAGCGCCAGCATCTCGTCCGTCATGTCCAGACCGTACGCTTTGCCCGTCGGACCCACTCGCCGTGCCGAGAGCAGCACGTCGATTCCCCCGCCGGAACCGAGATCAAGGACGGTCTCTCCAGCGCGGAGTTCAATCAACGCCGTGGGGTTTCCGCATCCCAGCGATGCCAGCACCGCCTTCTCCGGAATGAGCCCCTTCTCATCCGCGCTGTAGAGATTCGTTGTGATCGGATCGCAGCAACGAAGGCCGGGATCGCAACACGCCTGCAAACTGCCCGACTCCGCCACAGCGCGGGCCGCGCTGCCGTACTTTTCCTTTACTTGCTCCTGAACGCTAGTCTTGGAATCCATTCTCGCGTCTCCTTGTATACGTCAAAGCAAATGTATTCCTTTCTGGACATATCTGTCAACGCGTATATTATTAGAGCGTGGATCATTCCCAAAAAGCTTACGCTGTCGCCATCCTGTTTGCGGCCCTTTCGGATCGGACACGCTTGCGGCTGCTGAACCTGATGGATGGGCGGGAGGTTTGCGTTTGTTATTTCGTCGAAATCCTGGGGCAAGGCCAGCCCAAGATTTCGCGGCACCTTGCGTATCTGAGACGGGCCGGCGTGGTGGCCGCGCGCCGCGAGGGCAAATGGATGCATTACAGGATCGTCGTGCCTTCACACGCTGGCGCCGCCAGAATCCTTCGCGAAACACTTGCGGTGATCAGGGAAGAGAAAGCGATGCAGACGGACCTGGCGCGTCTCGCAAGGGCCTGCTGTGCCCCGCAGAGAATCTCCGCGCTCGATGGTGCGCCGCTGCCGGCTCAGGTCGATGCGGTCGGCTGCTCCGCATGTTGACCTCGCGACAATCGCCGGAAGAAATTGAACGGGCCAAAATGAGCCGAGTTCGGGTTCTATCGTTACCGCAGCGTTACCAAAGGAGAATTCGGAAGAGATGCATTTGGCCCTAACTGCATGATTCTTTATGGCGTCCCCGACGGGATTTGAACCCGTGTTATCGCCGTGAAAGGGCGGTGTCCTAGGCCGGGCTAGACGACGGGGACGGTTGGGAGAGCAGAGAGCGGCTAGATGCGCCCGTTATGAGGCTATCAACTCGCGGAATGGGTGTCAAAGAACCGCGAGCGCAGCCGCGCGGCCGCAGAGCGGCCTTTCTGGAACCTGAAACGGCAAGACGGCGTACCCAGGATGTGCGCTATCCTCGATAAAGGCTGCGGACTCTGCGCAGAGCATTACGGCAGGGTGCGCCGCATTCGCTTTTTTTGCATCAATGACCCGGTTTCGCGTATCGGATGAACAAGATGAACAAGGCGAGGACCGTTGCCACTTGAGCGGAAGGACGCCGGGCCTGTTCGCCGGAGCGGGGGATTGCGCGCAAGGCGGCCGGTGCGAAGAAGGCGGGGCGATTTCCGGTAGTATTCGACCCGGTAGTATTCGGCCCGGCAGTATGCGATTTCTTCGGGTGAGAATTATCGTTCAGGGCCATGGCGAAGCCCACCTCAGCCCTTCGGGCCGTCCTGGTCCTGGATGAGATTCCTGCGTCAACGCTGCGTAAATGCGCGGCGGTGCGCGGTCGCAGACAGAGTCGGAACCCGCACATGCGAGGCCCATGGACGGAGTAGAGAGTGGCCAGGGGAAGAATCCAGTGACGCAAAGCAATTGGTTACGCGTTTTTTCAATGAGCTCGATGGCGATGGCGCTCCTGGCAACGGGTTGCCAGAAAAAACCGGCGGCAGCGGCCGGACCGGCGATGCAGGGCCTTCCCGTGCAGACGGTGACGGTGGCCATGGAGCCGGTGGCGCAGTCGAGCGAGTATGTGGCCACGATCAAATCGCGGCGCTCGGCCACGCTGCAACCCCAGGTGAGCGGATCGCTGACGGAGATTTACGTGCGGTCGGGCGACCATGTGCAGGCCGGCAAGCCGCTCGTCGAGATCGATCCGCGGCAGCAACAGGCCGAGGTTGCGTCGTTGCGCGCCACCGAGCGGCAGAAAAAGGCGCTCTTCGATTACGACACCATCGAGTTGGATCGCCAGCACAAGCTGTTCGATGCCGGGGTGTCGAGCCGCGACACATTCGAACAGGCGCAGCAGGCTTTCGAGAATGCGAAGGCGGATTACGAAGCGGCGGTGGAGTCGCGCAAGACACAGGAGCAACTGCTCGGTTACTATACGGTTCGCGCGCCCTTCGACGGCGTGGTGGGCGACATCCCGGTGCATGTGGGCGACTACGTTTCGACATCGACGGTGCTGACCACGGTGGACGAGAACAAGGAACTCGAAGCGTACGTGTACATTCCCACCGAGCGCGCCGCCGAGGTGCGCATGGGACTGGGCATCGACCTGACGGACTCGAGCGGCAAGGTGCTGGAAGATACCGCGGTCGATTTCATCTCGCCGGAAGTGGACAGCACGCTGCAGGGGATTCTGGTGAAGGCCCCCGTGAAGTCGGGGCCCGAGATTCTACGCAATGCCCAGATCGTGAAGGCCAGAGTCATCTGGAGCACGAAGCCGATGGCAGTGGTTCCGGTGCTGGCGGTGATCCGGCAGGGCGAGCAGAGCTTTGTTTTCGTGATCGAGAAGCAGAACGGCATGGCCGTGGCGCACCGGACGCCGGTGGTGCTGGGCGATACCGTGGAAAATAACTATTCCATCGTTTCGGGGTTGAGCGCCGGCGATCGCGTGATCGTCACGGGCACGCAGTTTCTGGTGGATGGCATGCCGGTGATTCCGATCGGCGGATGAAAAGAACAGCTATCAGTTTTCAGCTCGGGCGTGCCGGAATGAAGGGCCGCGATTCAGCAAAAAGCTGAAAGAGGATAGCCAAGGAGAAAGGGTTCGCAGTCTATGGCGAAAGTCGGAAACGCCCTGCAATACATCCCTCAGGGGCTAAAGCCCCAGTCATTTTGCGGTAATTACGGCACGACTGAAGTCGTGCCCTGTTACAAGACCACATTCATCGCAGGCTGCTAATCATGTTTGTCGATTTCTTCATTCATCGCCCGGTATTTGCCACGGTCTGCGCCCTGATGATCATTCTTGCGGGCGCCATCTGCATTCCCAATCTTCCCGTGTCCATGTATCCCACGCTGGCGCCGCCGGTGGTCTCCGTGACGGCCACTTATGTGGGCGCCGACGCGGAGACCGTCGAAAAGGCCGTCACCATTCCGCTGGAAGAAGCTATCAACGGCGTGGAGGGCATGCGCTATATCAGCTCTTCCAGCACCAACAGCGGCACCAGTGAGATCGACATCACCTTCCAGACCGGTTACAACCTGGACATCGCGGCCGTGGACGTGCAGAATCGCGTGGCCAGCGTGGAAGGCCGTCTGCCAGGCGAGGTTGTTTCCACCGGCATCGACATCACGAAGTCGAACTTCAATTTTGTCTTCGGCGCGGGATTCTTTACGCGCGACGGCCGTTATTCGCCCGAGTACATCTCCAACTACCTGGACGTTTATGTGAAGGACGCACTGAAGCGCGTGCCGGGCGTGGGCGATGTGCTGATCTTCGGCGAGCGCAAGTACGCGATGCGCGTATGGCTCGATCCGGTGCGCCTGGCCGCCCGCAGTTTGACCGCGACCGACGTGGTGAACGCGCTCGTGGAGCAGAACGTCGAAGTTCCGGCCGGACAGCTTGGGCAGCCGCCTTCCGACGCGAAGCAGGCGTTTCAGATTCCGGTGCGCGTGGTGGGACGTCTCTCCAGCCCCGAAGAGTTTAACAACATCATCGTCAAGAACTCTGCGAACGGGCTGGTTCAGCTCAAGGACGTGGGCCACGCGGAAGTGGGCGCGGAGGATTACAGTACGCTGCTCGAGTATGGGGGCCATCAGGCGATGGGCATTGGCGTGGAGCAGCTCTCCAACGCCAACGCTCTCGAGGTGGACCGTAATGCGAAGGCTGTGCTCGCACAACTCGCGAAAAACTTTCCGCCGGGCCTGGAGTACGCTATTGCCTTCGACTCCACCACCGCGGTCGGCGAATCGATTCGCGAGGTGCTGATCACGCTGATCGAAGCCATCTTCATCGTCATCACGGTGATCTTCTTCTTTCTGCTCGACTGGCGCGCCACGATCATTCCCGCGGTTACCATTCCTGTTTCGCTCATCGGCACCTTCGCGTTTATCAGGATCTTCGGTTTTTCCATCAACTCTCTCACGCTTTTTGGCATCACTCTGGCCACGGGACTGGTAGTGGACGATGCGATTGTGGTGATTGAAAACGTGCAGCGCCACCTTCACATGGAGCACTCCGATCCCCACGAGGCCACTTCGCGCGCCATGGGCGAGGTGACGAGCGCGGTGATTGCCACCTCGCTTGTGTTGATTGCCGTGTTTGTTCCGGTTTCGTTTTTTCCCGGCACCACAGGGATTCTCTACCGGCAGTTCTCGCTGACCATCGCATTTTCCATCGCCATTTCGGCGTTCAATGCGCTCACGCTTTCGCCGGCGCTTTCCGCGCTCTTTCTGCGCGGCGAAGAGGCGCGGCCGCGGCAGTTGGATTTTCTCCACATCGATTTCGTCTCGCGCGCTTTTGCCGGCTTTATTCACGGCGCAGACCGCTTCATCGACTGGCTGGGAAACACCTACGCGCGCATCATTCATGTGGCGCTGCAACTGCGCTACGCGCTGCTGGTGGTGTTCCTGGCCGGCCTGGGCGCGACGGCGTGGGTCTATCGCGCGGTGCCGACCGGTTTCATTCCGCAGGAAGACCAGGGCTATTTCATGGTGATTGTGCAGGCGCCGCCGGGCTCCTCGCTGACTTACACCACCGCACTGGCTGAACAGGCGGAGGGCATCATCGCGCAAAATCCCGATGTGGGCGGCTTGTTCTCCGTGGTCGGTTTCAGCCTGGCCGGCAGCTCGGCAAATGCGGGCATGATGTTCGTGAATACGAGCGCGATGCCAGGGGATCACCGCAAGAGACAATCGACGGCCCAGATCCTGAAGAGCGTCGCGCCGAAGCTGCAAATGCTGATGCTCGCTCCCAACGGCGGTCTGGTGGAGGCTTTTGAGCCGCCGGCCGTCGAGGGCGTGGGCAGCTTTGGCGGATTTCAATTCATGTTGCAGGACCAGGGCGGCAACACCCTGAGCGATCTGGACCGCGTGGCTCACCAGATTGCGAACTCAGGCGCTACGCACAAGGAGCTGACCGGCCTGTTCACGACATTCTCCGCCAACGATCCGCAGGAACTGGTGACGATCGACCGCGAGAAGGCGAAGGCGATGGGGGTTTCGCTTTCGCAGATTTCGACCACGCTCAACGTCTTCATGGGTTCGGAGTACATCAACGACTTCGACTACAACAACCGCGCTTATCGCGTCTTTGTGCAGGCCGACCAGCCCTTCCGCATGACCGCCCGCGATCTGCACAGCTATTATGTCCGCTCCGACTCCGGCCA
>PLSB01000287.1 GCA_003165005.1 Acidobacteriaceae bacterium
GAAGAAGCCTTTCGTGTTCGACTGTGTCGTTCTTTGTACAGTACCGTCCGCGCTTCGAACCTGCACGGTAGCCCTGGCAATCACCGCGCCAGACGTGTCAACGACAGTTCCTGATAGCTGAGGCGAATAGGCCTTATCACTTGTGGCGACCGGCTGACCCTGCGGATCGAGCACATGCCCGCCGATCGTTGCTTGCTGCGCGGAAAGCAGCGAGGCCCCTGTGAACAGAGCAAAGGGAACAAATCTGCGGAAAAGCATCTGCACTGGCTCCTGAAGGGTTTGGACAATCTATTGCGCTTGCAAATGGTCTGGTTTCCGGCCAGGGCGCTGGCACCCCGACCGGAAGTACCTGCGGGAGGCATGGATTCGTCCAGGGATGATTGTCGCACAGATAGCACGAATATGTAAATAGTATGCGCATACATAAATAGTATGCGTATGCTGAATGGAAGGAGGAATTGTGCGGAAAATCTTACGCTTATACTCTCTTAGCGGTGCGGCTGCACTACTGTTGGCCGCGCCGGCAGCCGCACCACAACAGCCCCAACTGGAGGCCCGCGTCCTCCAGCTTGCTTGCGCGGGCGGGGGCTGTCCGTTACTCCAGGGTGCTCCGCAGACGGCCGATATGCACAGCGCATAGGTTGATTTGCCGACGCAGATTGTCAGTACATCCCGTGGAATTCGGAAATACTCGACAGAACGCGCCAATGCGAATGAATACATCCCCTGAAACGCCGATTAGACAGGAAATCGCTCGGCACCTAGGAGAGTCCGATGATTTCAGCGATTTTTTCAGTCGAAAAGTATACTCGGCGCCCGAATCGCTTGCGCGCTGCATTGACTTGGCGTGAGAACACCGTATCGGATCGAAGGCTGATGCGCAGTCCTTCTTCGGAACGGCTCAGAATCTTGGCAAGCTGCCCAGTTGTCAGCAGTGGCCCCGACGATTTGAAAAACTCCTCTTTTGCGCTAGGCACCGTAATCTTCCCCCTCGGTTTCGGGATCTAGGAGATAGGGTAGAGATCATTTGAAATTGATTACAGGGAGAATTTGTGGCCTAAAAATCCCGGCAAACTACCCTTCCGTTCTTGTCGCGGCATCTGATATAATAAATGTCACTATGGTAAGACTGGTCTGACGCTCATTTGGCTGTGGTGTGCCGCTGAGAGCAATTGCCGGAAGAGGGCGCTCGTCGGGTCCATCAGCTTATCCGCTTCGGGCTTTGTGGTGCACGAAACTCGATCTGGATCATCTCTCATTCTCCCCTCTGGGTATATAGCCCCTGCGATTTCGTCATCATTGATTTTCATTCTTGGATTTTGGTGTAGGGCTGCTTCGATGTCCACATAAAGTTGCAGGTCGATGTATGGAAGAACACCGTTTGTCCTCCACAAAGCAAAGAGTTCCGGCTCTATCCTCTTGGCGTTCGTCTTTTCCTGGCACGCCTTGTAGTGTTTTTTGAAATGGATTTCTGCTTCCGCATAAGGAACGTTGGCATCCATTGCGAAGAATGAAGTAAATCCCTCTGGAATGTGGCTTCCAATTGAATCACTCATGAAATCTCGGTCGGCCTCTACCGCATCATTGCCAAGAATAGAATTGTGGAAATAAACCTTGGAATCCTTTGCCCTCCATAGCGATAAGAGGCTCTTGAACTTTTCCAGGTATCTCGCTATCGCTCCGTGCTCGTGAGAGATGCGAGGAGGCTTCGAATTGGATTTGTATCCTTCTGCATCGTCACGTCTGGCATACCATATCCCGTTGTCCGGATATGGAGCATCGTGTTTGATGCGGCCAAGAACATGGTCCATGAAATCTCTTTTCTCGGAATCCAAAAGGCATATATTGAGAGAAAATCTGTAACTGTCATTGGTCGAACTGGATCACGTCCTCTTTTGACAAGATTTACCGTCCCAAAGTCAATGATATGGCTATACTTCTTTACCAGTTCGTCAACTGCGAGGATTGGGTCTTGCTGGATTTGCATAAGAATCTGATCAAAGCCAAGATCACGTTCGAATGGAAAGCGTGTATCTGAAGAGCGCGCTACGTGTCCATCCGCAGTTTCTTGCCAGAAGAGTTTCAGGTCTATACGGAACGCAAGCTGCTTCAGCCAATCAAGAGGCGAGGTTAAGTTCGAGAGGCCGTCATAGGCTTCCAATCTAAACCACGCTGGAATAGCAAGTTTCTCGCAACGCTTTCGATTCGCCATCTCTCTTCCTTTCGTGTTATCAGCTACTTCAACGGCCTTTCCTGCTCGGAATAAGATCGAGCTTTTCAACCAAATCCTCTGCCCGCAGATGCGTGTAGCGTTTGAGCATCTGCATCGACTTGTGGCCGCTGATGGCGGAGACTTCCTGGTCAGAGAATCCAGCTTCGACGAAACGGCTCACGGCCTCATGGCGGAGATCGTGGAAGTGTACGTTGACCAGCTTCAATTCACGCTTGATATTCAGCCAAACCGGATTGAACTGGTAGGGGCGGCGCTTGCCGTCCCGCCCTGGCTCCCCGAAGAAGATCAGGTCTGTGTCTATTGGACGCACGGGATGATTCAGCGCCTCACGAAAAACTGCGGTTGCCGCCGCACTCAGCGGCACGGTGCGCGGCGACGTGTTCTTGGTTTCAAGAAGGCGAACGACGCGGCGCTGGAGGTCTACTTGCGGCCTGCGCAGCGTCAGAATCTCAGAGGCGCGCATTCCGGTTGTGAGCGCAACGCGCACGATCCATCGCAACATTGGATTCGAGTGCTGGTCCACAGCCTCTAAGAGACGTTTCTCTTCTTCCTCAGTCAACCGACGATTGCGCCCTGGACCTGGCGCTGGACGGCGAATGCTCATCACCGGATTCATGACTAGGCCAATTCCCCATTCCTTGATGGCGATAGTGAACAGGTGGCCAAGCAGGGCCAATTCCAGGCGGACCGTATTGTTGGCGCGGGGAACGGGCTTCCCGCTCTCATCCTTGCGGTCTTCACCGGCAAGGCGCATATCACGGAAGCGGGCGATGATCTCAGGATTCAGAGCGGCGAGGGAGTACTTGCCGAGATGCCGCTCCAGAATCGCTGCGCGGCGAAGTTCACCCTCCTGTGACGATGGCCGCTTGGAGGGCGTGACCTCGGCGGTGTAGCGCTTCAAGGCCGCCGCCAACGTCATGCGCTCGGCTGTGACACGGACGATGTGAACACCCCGCACCATCTCATCCTCGGTGCGGCGCGCCCAGTCTTCCGCGTCTCGCTTGGTGCGGAATGTCTTGATATTGGTGGGCCAGCCATTCTTGCGAACAACCGCTTTCCAAGTTCCGGAAGGGGTCTTTACGAGAGTTGCCATATTCGCTCCGGTACAGTGCTGATGTTCCGGCACTGTACCGAAATTGTACCGAAAGCGAATAATAAGCGCAAGTGTACCGAGAACATGGCTGCTTTGATTGTCGCCGATTATTCTGTAGTCTATTGATTATAATTGTTTTATATTCATATTGTTTTGGTGGGCCTGCAGGGATTCGAACCCAGAACCAAGGGATTATGAGTCCCCTGCTCTAACCGTTGAGCTACAGGCCCGTTCATGACCTACGCCGACCGCTATGATGCGCGTAGCGAATATTGTAGCGGATAGCAGTCGACTGCTACTCCCTATTCCCTTCTACCTGCTCCCTGTCTTTTACAATCTCCTCATGAAGATTGGCTTTCTGGGCCTGGGCAAGATGGGAGCGCCGATGGCGATGCACTTGCTCGCTGCCGGCCACGAGTTGCGGGTGTGGAACCGCACTGAAGGCAAGACGGAACCACTGCTGCGCGAGGGGGCGATCGCCGCGGCCACTCCGGCCGAGGCGGAATTGGGCGCCGACGCCGTGATGACCATGCTCTTCGACGATGCGGCGAACGAAGAAGTGCTCTTCGGCCCCAACGGGCTGATGGATGCAATGAGCCCCGGAGTGCTGCACATCTCATCGAGCACCATCAGCGTGGCGCTGAGCGAGCGGCTGACGCAGGAGCACGCACGGCGAGGGCACGAATTTGTGGCCGCGCCGGTGTTTGGCCGCCCCAACGTGGCTGAAGAGGGACGCTTATGGATCGTGGCGGCCGGCGCGGAAAAAGCAGTTGCTCGGGCCCGGCCGCTGCTCGAACCGCTTTCGCGCGGCATCACCGTGGTGGGCACGGAGCCGCGCCAGGCGCACGCCGTCAAGCTCGGCGGCAACTTTCTTATCAGCGCCATGATTCAGGCGCTGAGCGAATCGTTTGTCTACGCGGAGAAGCAAGGCATCGATCCCGCGACATTTTTCGAGGCCGTGAACAGCGCCCTGTTCCAGTCGCCGTTCTACGCGGCCTATAGCAAAGTGATGTTGCACCCGCCGGAGAGCCCCAACGCAACCATCGAACTGGGCGAGAAGGACTTGCGGCTGCTGCGCGAAGCCGCCGCCGGCCGCGGCACGCGCCTGAGTCTGGCCGATCTGCTGGCCGAAGTCTTTGCCGAGGCCCGCGCCGCCGGACTGGCCCAGGAAGACTGGGCGGTAGGACAGTACAAAATGGCCCAGAAAAGAAGCCTGCCTGTAAGATAAAAGCTGAGATGCGACTGAAAGGCAAGATTGTCTTGATCACAGGGGCCAGCGCCGGGATTGGCGCGGCCACTGCCCTGGCCTTTGCCGCCGAAGGAGCGCGCCTGCTGCTGGCTGCCCGCCGCGCCGGAAAACTGGCCCAGGTTGCTTCGCGCGCCCTGGAGCACGGCGCGGCTGCCGTGCACTCCATCGACCTGGACGTGCGCAACCGCCATGCCGTGCAGCGCGCCATCGACGAGCTGCCCGAGGAGTGGGCGGAGATCGACATCCTGGTGAACAACGCCGGCCTCAGCCGCGGCCTGGAGAAGCTCTACACTGGCCGCGCTGAAGACTGGGAGGAGATGATCGATACCAACATCAAGGGCTTGCTCTACGTGACGCGGGCCGTGGTTCCCGGCATGGTGGTGCGGCGGCGCGGCCACGTGGTGAACCTTGGGTCGACGGCCGGCGAGATGGTTTATCCCAACGGCGCGGTCTATTGCGCCACCAAGGCCGCGGCCCGGACCATCAACGATGGGCTGCGCGAGGACCTGCTGGGCACGCCGGTGCGGGTAACGAGCATCGAACCTGGAATGGTGGAAACCGACTTCAGCCTGGTTCGCTTCCACGGCGACACGAAAAAGGCCGCCAAAGTCTACAAGGGACTTACGCCGCTGACGGCTGAAGATGTTGCCGATGCAATTCTGTGGGCCGTGACGCGGCCCGAGCACGTGAACGTTGCGCGCCTGTCACTGACATCGATCCATCAGGCCAATTCGCTGCTCATTCATCGCGAGCAGTGAGCGGGGCATTCGCCGCAATGCCAGCGCCGATTCGCGCTCGCGCGGAAGCTGCCCGATGGACGCCGGCTTTACTGCGCGGCCTTAGCCCAGCGACTGAATCTGCGCATCGATCTCCGCCAGCGCGGCTTCCAGGGCGGCGCGGCGGCCTGGATTCGAGGTTTTTTGCGAGAGGACACTCTCGCGTTGCAGATTGAGTGACTGCCGTTTGCGTTCCCGTGCCGCGCGCCGTTGGTCGGCTGCGCGTCTTTCTTCCGCATTATTTGTCATTTGGTTGCTCGATTGGGCCGCGGGGTTTTCCGGGGAATTTGCTATCTGCTCTTCCACAGACTTACTTTCCCATCCACGGGCCATATCTTCATTTTACGGGGAAGTTTGCCGGTTGCGTCCCGCAGAGTGACGAGCGAGGAACCAAGAAAGGATAGGATTTGCCATGCGCGCCTGGCAGGTTTCAGCCTTTGGCATTGATTCTCTGGAGTTTGTGGAGCGGTCCACGCCCGTGCCGGGCCCCGGTGAGGTGTTGCTGGCCGTGCGCGCGGTGGCGCTGAATCGTCGCGACCTGATGGTGGTCAAGGGGCTCTACAACTCCAAAATGAAGCTGCCGCGCATTCCCTGTTCCGACGCGGCCGGCGAAGTGGTGGCGGTGGGGGCCGGCGCTACGGCGTGGAAGCCGGGCGACCGCGTCCTGGGCATCTTCATGCAGAGCTGGCTGGACGGGCCGTTGACCCGATCCAAGGCCCGCGGCGCTCTGGGCGGCGACATCGATGGCGTGCTCGCCAATTGCGTTCTCCTCCGCCAGGAGGGACTGGTCGCGATGCCCGGCCACTTGAGCTTTCAGGAAGCCGCAACCCTGCCCTGCGCCGCGGTGACGGCTTGGAACGCCCTCACCACCGGCGAAATCAAGCCGGGATCGACGGTGCTGATTCAGGGAACGGGCGGCGTCGCGATCTTTGCCCTCCAGTTTGCGCGGCTCAAGGGGGCGCGGGTGCTCGGCATCAGCTCCAGCGACGAGAAGCTCGAACGGGCCGGCGCCATGGGCCTCGACGCGGGACTGAACTACCGCCAGAACCCCGACTGGGATCGCTGGGCACAGGACCAGACCGGCGGCGAAGGCGTGGACCTGGTGGTGGAAGTCGGCGGCCTGGGCACGCTGACGCGGTCGCTTAAGGCCATTCGCGTGGGCGGAACCATTGCGCAGATCGGCGTGCTTGCTTCAGGAACGGACGCCATCCCTCTTGGCCTTATTCTTCACAAGTGGGCGCGCATCCACGGCATCTATGTGGGCTCGCGCAAGGATTTTGTGGAGATGAATCGCGCCATCAGTCTGGCCGAGCTGCGGCCGGTTGGCGAGGAGTTCGACTGGAGCCAGACGCGCGAAGTCCTGGAGCGCATGGAAGAGGGCAGCCACTTTGGCAAGATGGTGCTGACGGTGAATTAAAGAGAGCAGCGGAGCTGGCGGAGTTTGTGGAGCTAGAGCGGCGGCCCGCGGGCGTGCGGGCGAAAGAGTGAAGGAGTGAACGCCGCCGCGCTTGTCGTCCGGACAAAAGAGCTTGTCGCTTCGGAATCCAAGCGTGGGCGCCGAAAAGCCTAACTCCGCTAGCCCCGCTAACTCCGCTAACACCGCTAGCCCCGCTGATTTACAGTGGTTCTGTGAACGAACTCTACGAGAAGATGCTTGCCGTGGCTCTTGACGAGGCTCGTCTGGGCCTTGCCGAAGGCGGCATTCCCATTGGCGCGGCAATCTTTACGCGCGCGGGCGAGTTGGTGAGCCGCGGCCACAATTGCCGCGTGCAGCAGGGCGACCCGAGCGTTCATGCCGAAACCGACGCCTTTCGCCGCGCCGGCCGCCAGCGCAGCTATCGCAACCTGGTGATGGTAACCACGCTGGCTCCCTGCTGGTACTGCAGCGGCCTGGTGCGGCAGTTCCGCATCGGCACGATCGTGGTGGGCGATAGCCATACCTTTTTGGGTGGCCTCGACTGGTTGCGCGAAAACGGCGTAGAGGTGGTCGATCTCGACAACCGCGAGTGCCGGGAGCTGCTCGCCGGTTACATCACCGCGAACCCTGAGGTGTGGAACGAGGATATTGGTGAAGAGTGAGAAGAGCAGGGACTAGGGATTAGGGAATAGGGAACAGCCTCAGGCTTCGAGTGCAACAGTCGCAGATTTTTTTGCGGAGGGAGCAGGGGTCTTCAGGCCCCTGAAAAGGCCGCAAGACAGGGGGGCCTTTAGGCCCGGACTCGTTCGCATCTGAATGGGTCAAGCCGTTTCTCATGCAATCGTGTCGAGCGCACACGGAGGATTCTTGGCGGAAGACCATGGGATGGAGGAGAATCCGCGCCTGCCCCGGCGCCGCTGGCGCATCGCGTGGCTGCTCGGCTTGGGCGTTCTGGTCAACTTCTTTGACCGCGTCAATCTCTCCGTCTCGCACGATGCGCTGATCGGCGCCTTTGGCATCTCCGATGTCGTCTTTGGTTATCTTGCCAGCTCCTACAACTGGACCTACGCCGCGTGCCAGCTTCCCATCGGCGTCATTCTCGACACGTTTGGCGTCAAGCGCGTGGGACGCGCGGGCACCTTTCTTTGGAGCGCAGCATCGTTTGCCGCCGCGGCTGCGCCCAACCTGGGCGGCCTCTTCGGCGCGCGCTTCCTGCTCGGCGTGGGCGAGGCGCCGTCCTTTCCGGCCAACGCCAAGGCCATCGGCCTCTGGTTTCCGGCGCGCGAGCGCAGTTTCGCCACATCGCTCAACGATTCCGCGGCAAAGTTTGCCTCGGCCATCGGGGTGCCTCTGATCGGAATCGTGCTCATCCACGCCGGATGGCGCTGGAGCTTTGCCTTTACCGGCGTCATCAGTTTTGCTTACTTCCTCGGCTTCTGGCGCGTCTATCGCGATCCCGGCGACGATCCGGAATTAACCGAAATCGAGCGCCATTACATTGCAGATCGCAAAACTCCGCAGGTCGCGGCGGAACGCGATGAAGAGGAACCGTCTTCGCTCGCGTCTCTTCTCGCCCAGCGCAAGGTGCTGGGCCTCGCGCTCGGGTTTGGCGCGTATAACTACGTGTTCTTTCTGCTGCTCTACTGGCTGCCGGCGTATTTGTCTTCGACTCTGCACATCGATCTCTTGCATTCGTTCGTTTACACGAGCGTGCCCTGGCTCTTCGCTACCGTGACCGATCTCGCCATCGGCGGTTGGCTGGTGGACTTCCTGGTGAAGCGCGGATGGAATGCGAGCGCGGTGCGCCGCGCGGTGCTGATCGGCGGAACGGCCTTCGGGCTCGGCATCCTGGGCGCGGCTCGTGCCGAAAATGCCACACAGGCCCTGGTCTGGATCAGCGTTTCGCTCGGCGGACTGGCGGCGGCTGCGCCGGTGGCGTGGTCGCTGCCTTCGCTCATCGCCGTGCGGGGCGACGTAGGCAAAGTCGGCGGCGTCATCAACTTCTGCGGGCAGGTTTCCGGGATCGCCGCGTCGATTCTCACCGGTTACCTGGTGTCGGCGTTTCATTCCTACGCATGGGCCTTTGCCGCTGCAGGCGCTTACCTGGCCCTGGGCATCGCCGCCTACGTCTTCCTGCTGGGGAAGATTGAAGTGCCGCAAAGGCGCGCCAGCACATCGACTAGAGGTGCGGCGTAAGCCCTGCCGAACACATCGTCGCTCCGCTAACTCCGCTGGCTCCGCCAGGCCTCTGGCCGTATCAAGAAGAACCTTCCCGTGCCCCATCCTTTCGCCTTTTTTCTGGCGAAAGGGTGGGATACCACGAATGCCAAGGGACAGATTCATGCTGTCAGAGACCCAGCTCCGCTTGTCTTTGACTTGCGTCATTCGCAAAGACCAGATTGGAATCAGCCCCGGACGCACCTCCAAAGTAATGCCACTTCTGGTGCATACGCGGAAATTTGTTCTCCTGTAACCTTGGTTGATGCACAATGGGGAGATGGAGGAAACACCGTAGTGCCGCGTATTCACTTTCACCAGCAGTTGGCCGAGCTCAAAGACAAGCTTCTGGCCATGGCTGCGCTGGCGCAGCAGGCGGTCGAGTCCGCGGTGGAGGCCTATCTGCGGCGCGACAAGGGCCTGTGCAAGTTCGTCAAGCAGAACGAGCGGGCCATCGACGGCGCGCAGCGCGAGCTGGACGAGATGGCCTACGAGTTGCTCGCCAAGGAACAGCCCATGGCTATCGATTTGAGATTTATTCTGGCCGTGATCAAGATCAACGGCGACCTGGAGCGGATCGGCGACCAGTCGATGAGCATCACGCGGCGCACCAAAGAGATCCTGCCGCTCGACGATGTGGATTTGCCGGCGGATTTTGCCGGCATGGGCGAGTTTGCCGGTCATATGATCCGCACCGCGCTTCAGGCGCTGCTCGACGGCGACGCGCGCCTGGCCGACACCGTCCGCGAGATGGACGACGAGATCGACCGCATGAACAGCCGCGCCCACGACGACCTGCTGAAGCTCATCGCGGAGCAGCCGGGCTG
>PLSB01000310.1 GCA_003165005.1 Acidobacteriaceae bacterium
AATGGCCCAATTCCCCTGCCGTCGAGACATCTGTGAGAAATGCGGGCTAACTCCGCTAACCCCGCCAACTCCGCTAACTCCGCTAACTCCGCTGTAGCGGGGGTCTCCAGACCCCCGCAGGGCAGCCGACGGTTGAAAATGGCCCACTTCCCCCGCCGTCGAAACATCTGTGAGAAATGCGGGCTAACTCCGCTAACCCCGCCAACTCCGCTAACTCCGCTGTTTCTACCTGGCGCTCAGTACGGTCTGGCCGATTCCGTCTTGAGCGGCCAGGTGTCGGTGCGGAAAGGCGCCGCGGGCAAACCGGCGCCGTTCGAGAGCGTGGCGGCGGGATTGGACTGCCAGGCATAACGGACTTCTTTCGGGTTGGGGACCGAAGGCGAGGAAACGACGACCGTGTCGCCTTCGATGCGCGCGTCGGCCCAAAACCATTTGCGGTCGTCTCCGGCGATGGAGAATTCTCCCAGCTTGTCGCCCTTGACGGCCAGGCCTCCGTCGGTATGCGTAAAGTGCAGGCGGATGGAGCCGGGCAGCCGTTCGACGGATGCGAGGGTCGGGCCGGAGTAGACGACGTTCTTGCCGTAATACTTTGCCAGCGCGCAGAGGGCGAGGCGATCACCCACCGGCTGCTTGTCTTTGGCATGAATGCTGTCCGGGTCGCCGGTGTCGATGGTAACGGCGAGGCAGGAGTTGGGATCGGTGGCGGCGGCGACCGCTTGTGACTCGCGGGTTTCAGCCCATGGGTCGCCGTCGACGGGTACGGGACTGCGCTGGGTGAAGGCTGGCAGGCTGACGATGTAAAACGGGAAGTCGCCCTGGCCGAAGAGCGAGCGCCAATCGGCGATCATGACGGGGAGAATCCTGCGGTACTGATAGCCGCGCGGCGAGTTCTGCTCGCCCTGGTACCAGAGGGCGCCGGTGATGGAGAGCGGCGCGATGGGCTTGAGCATGCCTTCGTAGAGCACGGAGGGGATGATGGGCCAGTTCTCGTAGGAGATGGGCAGCGGATGCGGCTGCCGCGCGTCGACGCTGAGCATGGCCTTCCACGGGCCGGCCAGCGGAATGCTGGTCTTGTCGCCCAGCACGAGGCGCAGGTCTTCGGGCTTGGACAAAAAGCCGCCCACGGGGTTGATTTTGAGAACGCGGATGGCGATCACGTTGCGGCCGGGCTTGAGGCCGGCAGCCGGATAGGCGCGCGGGTTTTCGACCCATGCGCTGGCGCCGGCGAATTGGCCGTTGATGTAGACCGTGTCCATGCGCTCGATTTCGCCGAGGAAGAGCTTGGCGTTCCCCGCAGGCAGCGGGTCGGGCAGAACGATCTCCTTGCGGAACCAGACCACGGCCGGCGTATCGGGCACGCCAAGTTCGGCGAATCCGCCGGGGACCGTGACCTGCTTCCAGGCGGAGTCGTCGAAGCCGGGAGCGGCCCAGTTGGCTTTCTGGCCGATGTCATATTCGTCGTACCAATGCATCACGTAGGCACCGTATTCGGGCGCGCCTTCGGACCTGTACTGGTCAAGCAGGTCGAGCGGAACATCGAAGTCGTGGAGTGTGCGCAGGGAGGCCTCGCTGGCCCAGGCTTCGGCGGGAGTGCCGCCGGCGGCGTCGACGACCAGACCGATGGGGACGTGAATCTCCTGCTGGACCTTGCGCGCGAAGTAGTAGCCAACGGCGGAGATGGAGCCCGCGGTCTCGGGCGACACCACGCGCCATTCGCCCGCGATGACGTTGACGGGGTGGTAGGCGGGCTTGCCCTGGACGGTGAAGAAGCGAATCTCGGGATCGTTGGCGGCCTTGATTTCGTCGTCGGCATTTTTGGTGAACTGGAGCGGCAGGCCCATGTTGGACTGCCCGCCGCAGAGCCAGACGTCGCCAACGAGAACGTTGTGCAGTTCTACGGTCTGATGGCCGGTGATCTTGACGATGTAGGGTCCGCCGGGCGCGGGCGGCTGGATGCTGACCTGCCAGCGGCGGTCGGGGCCGGCCGTGCCGGTTGCGGTGTTTTCTGCGATCTGAACGCGGACCTGGTCACCGGGATCGGACCAGCCCCAGATGGTGTCGGGCTTGCCGCGCTGGAGAACCATGTTGTCGCCGAAGATGGGACTGACGAAGGGCAGAGTCTGCGCGGCAGAGGCCGCCGGCGTCGCCTGGCCGGGAGTGGGCTGCGCGAATGCGCCGGGTTGCGCGATAAGCAGAAGAGCGGCGACTGCTGCGGCAACACGGATAAACCGGCAGATCATGAGTGCAATCCTTTCGTTTTCACCTGATCGTGCTCGTGATTTCGGCGCCGTCGATCTTAAGGGCGGCGAAATTGGCTTGAGGGGTCTGCCGATTGCGCGCAGGCTGCCAGAGAAACGCCCAGCACAGCCGCCAGCAGAAGCCAGAGCCTGGATTGGGTCATCGCGTTCTCCTTGGCCGCGAAACGGACGCGAGCGCTGCGCCCCATTTCGAAATGCAAGCGCGTCGCAATGGCAGCCTGCCTGACGGTCGTTTGGGCTTCCTTGCCATCGTAACCGATTTTCCCGTTCGTGGCGCCGGGCCTATCCGCACCTGCGCCGCGGCCGCTGCCGGCCCCGGCCCTCCGGCTTCTACCCCAATGGTGTTGAAGGGCCTGAAAAGAATTTTCTTGCATGGTTCCGCTGCCCATGCTAAATTGGACAAGATTAGTCCAAATTCAGCTCCCGTTGCTCGGCTACCCCCAAAACTGAAACGGCTTCTATCAACCACCGCAAGATGGAGAACACTATGCACACGATTTCCCCGAGGTCCGCAGGTCAATCCGTGGCCCGTTTCAAGGCGGGACTGGCCGGCGCAGCAATCACAACGCTCCTGCTGGCGGGAGCAAGCGCACACGCCACTGACCTGGTCACCAACGGCGGCTTTGAGTCGAACACCGGAAACGGACAGGTGGGTGTCACCACCAGTGTCACGGATTGGACTGTGGCGGACATTGGGAACGGCACCTACACCTTCCTCTACGCATCCGGAACCGGAGACACGACCGGCGCCAACGGCCAATACGGCAACGTCCCCCTCTGGGGCCCGAACAACGGCTCCGCCAACGGCCTGCCGGCCTCCAGCCCCGCCGGAGGCTACTATATGGCCGAGGACAGCGATTTCCAGGTCGGACCGATCCAGCAGACGATCAACGGCCTGACCGTCGGCGACTCCTACACGCTGGGCTTCTATTGGGCCGCTGCCCAACAATGGAACTTTTTCGGCCCAAACACCTCCGGGTTTCAGGTGAGCCTGGGGAGCCAGACCTTCTCGACAGGTTTAGATAGCATTTCCTCCCAGGGCTTCTCCGGCTGGCAGTACCAGACCTTCACCTACACACCAACCAGCTCCAGTGAGTTGCTCTCCTTCCTCGCCTACGGCAGCCCGCAGGTTCCTCCCTTCGCGCTCCTGGACGGCGTCTCGTTGACGGCGACTCCTGAACCGGAGACCCTGCCTCTGCTGCTCACCGGCCTGGTGGCCGGCGCGGGCCTGCTCAAGTCGCGGAAGTGGCTGCGGCGTCCGCAGCGGTCGCTGTAATAGAACGGTACGATTCCGAGCGGGGAGCGTCGATCGATTGGCGCTTCCCGTTTGCTTTTTCCGACGCCTGACGGGAAACTGTACATCATGGAGATCCTCGCAAGCCTTCCGCAACCGGTGCGCCAGTTCCTGCTGGATGTGCTGCGGCTGAGCATCTGGTTTTTCATTTTTGCCGTCGTCTTTGTCCCCCTGGAGCGGATCTTTGCCGAAAAAAAGCAAAAGATCTTCCGCAAAGGAACGGCCATGGACGTGGGCTACTACATCGTCAACAGCCTGCTGCCCAAGGCGCTTCTGGTCATTCCCATGGCCACGCTGGCCTGGACGATGCATGCGTTTGTTCCGCATGTGGTGCTCGATACCGCCGCGCATCTGCCGCTCTGGGCGCGCGCCATCGCGGCGCTCGCCGTAGGCGAAGTGGGCTACTACTGGGGACATCGCTGGGAGCACGAGATTCCCTTCCTGTGGCGCTTCCACTCCATCCACCACAACGCCGAAGAGATGGATTGGCTGGTCAGCTCGCACGCCCATCCGCTGGATATCGTCTTCTCGCGTTTCTGCAGCTTCGTGCCCATCTACGCGCTCGGCCTGGCCAGTCCCATGGCCGGACATGAGGTGGACCCGATTCCGCTGATCGTGATGTTGGTGGGAATTATGTGGGGCTTTTTCATCCACGCCAACGTCAACTGGCGCTTCGGCTGGCTCAGTTTCCTCATCACCACGCCGGCCTTTCACCACTGGCACCACACCCGCCGCGATCATGTCAACAGGAACTATGCCACCATGCTGCCCTTCGTGGACCTGCTCTTCGGAAGCTGGTACCTGCCGAAGAAACAGTGTCCGCAGGAGTACGGAATCGACAGCCATGTCGAGCCCGGACTGATAGGGCAGTTGCTGCAGCCCTTTACGCCCGTGGCGGCGCCGGTTCTGCCTCTGGAGAGCGCCGCATCGGCGGAATCGGCTGAAAGTCACCCCTGAGTTTGCATGAACCCTTGGCGCACGGAAGGTGATGAGAATCGGCGCAACGCCGCTTCCGCTCCGGAGGAGCGGTCGAGAATAGCCCAGGACAAGCCCGCATCAGCGGGCGCTGTCCCGGGAATGCAGTAAGCAATCGGCCGCGCCCCGCAGGGCCGCTCGATTCTTTGCGCGTGAT
Source organism: Acidobacteriaceae bacterium (assembly GCA_003165005.1). GTDB lineage: Bacteria > Acidobacteriota > Terriglobia > Terriglobales > Acidobacteriaceae > Telmatobacter. The sequence continues at coordinate 4,685 of PLSB01000310.1, forward strand.
TTTCGAGAGAGCCGGCGAGCGACAGTGGCCAGCCGCGGTTACGCTCATGCAACAAGATAAAAAGGCCGTGTTCGCCTGGCGCGAACACGGCCTTTGTTGGGTCGGCCCCGCTTAGTTGCGCAAGAGCAGGATGCCGG
>PLSB01000300.1 GCA_003165005.1 Acidobacteriaceae bacterium
GCGTAATTCTGGGCGTGCTGACGCGCTATCAGAACCACGCCTCCTCGATTGGTTTTTTGATTCAGGTGATGGGCGCCAGCGGCACGCCGCTGATGTACGCCTTCAAGGAGCGCGAAAAAATCCTCGATCTCTTCGAGTCGCTCACCGGCTCGCGCATGATGTGCAACTACATGCGCTTCGGCGGCTGCCGCGTGGATGTTTCCGCGGCCTGGCTCGATGCGACGCGCAAGGTCGTCGCCGGCCTGCCCGCATTTATCGATGAGTTCGAGGCGCTGCTCTCGTCGAACGAGATTCTCATGGCGCGTACCCAGGGCGTGGGCATTTTGAAGCCCGATCTGGCCGTGAACGCCGGCGTCTCTGGCCCCATGTTGCGCGCATCCGGTGTGAACTACGACATACGCAAGGTCGATCGCTACGGCATCTACGATCGCTTCAAATTTCGCGTGCCCCTCGGCGATCATGGCGACGTCTACGACCGCTACATGATGCGTGTACTCGAGATGCGCGAGTCGATCGTCATTCTCAATCAGGCGCTCAAGGAGATTCCCTTGGGGCCCATCATGGATCCCAAGGCGAAGATTCGCGGTTTCCGGCCCAAGCCCGGCGAGGCTTACGGCCGCATCGAAGCGCCCAAGGGCGAGCTGGGTTTTTATCTCGTCAGCGATGGCGGGCCCAATCCCTATCGTTATCGCGTGCGCCCGCCCAGCCTCATCAACCTGACGGTTCTTGAAGATATGTGCCTGGGACAAAACGTCGCCGACGTGGTGCTGATCTTCGGCAGTGTGGACATTGTCCTGGGAGAAGTGGACCGGTAAAGCTGTTCGCGTCGATGCCGGTTCAGGTCGAAACGCATTAGCAACGGCAAGGAGGTCGAGATGAACATCGTGAAGACGAACAGGGCTCTGCTGGCAATTTGCTTCATCCTGAGTACCGCAATGGGAGCGCGCGCGGCGGGCACGTACACCCTTACGTGCGATGCCTCGCGCAGCGGGTCGTTCACCATTGCGCTGACCGGCTTCAACATGGCTGTGACTGGGTCCGAGGTTTCAGGAGTGGGCGCGGCTCAGGGCAGGCCAGAAACCAAATTCGAGCTGACCATTAACTTCGATTCCGGCAAGGATTACGGCGCGCTGCTGTCGATGCTTCAGGACAAGGAAAATCTGCGAAGCTGCAAGCTGGTCGATGGTGAAGGCGGAGGAACGGCCGCCACGGATAACTGGACGCAGATGTCGGCGACAAAAGGAAAGGGCAAGGGAAAGAACAACGCGCCCGCATCGACCACTGGCGGCGCTCTTGAATGGATCCTGACCAACGCAAGCATAACGAGCGTAACGGCGACGGGGAGCGAAAGCAGCACGGGAGCGCCCACGACTTCGATGCAGGCGACAATTGAGGCGCAAACGTTCTCCTTTGCGGACTGACCGGCAGATAAATGGACTGCGAATTTTGAACTTTCAGCGGCATTGCGGAGGATGCATTTGTTAGGCGAGGGAATCCTGAAAGGGATGGCTGAGACAGCGAAGAACTTCTTCCTGAGCTACGTCTCCAAAGAACGGCTGACCACGGTCGAGTATCCGGAGGAGCGGATTCCCGCCGTCGAGGCCGCGCGCGTATTTCCCTTTCTCGTTTACGACGGAGCGGACTGGCAGGCCGGCATGCGTTGCGTGGCTTGCCAGATCTGCGAGAAGGAGTGCCCGCCCAAGTGCATTTACATTGAAAAGAGCAAAGATAAAAAGCCGGACTTCGCCGGCAAGCCGCAGTTTTATCCCACCCGCTTCGATATCGATGTTTCGGTTTGCATGAGCTGCCAGATCTGCGTGGAAGTTTGCCCATTCGAAGCCATCAAGATGGACAACGAGTTCGAACTTGCCACCGGCGATCGTTTCGGCGGCCTGCTCTACGACCGCCATCAACTCGCCAGATCGAACGAGTATTATCATTCGGTCCATCCCACGGAAGCATCCGAGGTAGACGCGCGCCTGGCCGCGGAGAAGGCCAAGGTGGAAGCCAAATCCAAAACCGCGGCCCAAGCCGCTGCTGCCAAAGCAGCCGCACCCGCGCCGCCCGCCGGAGGAGGACGTTAGCCAATGGCGAATACGCACGTCTTCACCCATCTCGACCAGATATTCATCCTTCTCCGCGACTGGCTCGTCGGCTTTTTGCCCGGGGCAGCGCGTCCCGCGGCCGGCGTCGTGCTTGGCGTCATCGCCATCGTCTGCCTCTTTCCCGGCCTCTTTGCGCTCACCACGGTCTTCGAGCGCAAGGGCCTGGGCCGCATCCAGAATCGTCTCGGCCCCAACCGTGTCGGCCCCTTCGGTCTCTTCCAGCCCATTGCCGACGGCATCAAGTCGCTCACCAAGGAAGACGTCGTCCCCTTGAGCGCCAACGCGGGCGTGCATTTTCTTGCGCCACTCGTGCTCGTGGTCGCGGTCTTCATGGGCTTTGCCGTCTTGCCCATGGGCCGCAACATGGTGCTGGTCGATATGGACGCGGGCCTGCTCTTCTTCTTCGCCATGGGCGCGGCCACGGAGCTTTCGGTCTTCATGGCCGGCTGGTCCAGCCGCAACAAATACTCGCTGCTCGGCGCCATGCGCGCCGTGGCGCAGATGATCAGCTACGAAGTCGTGCTGCTGCTATCCGCCGTGGCCGTGGTCATGATCGCCGGTTCGCTTTCGCTGCCGAAGATCGTCGACGCGCAGAACCAGTACACCGGCATCTTTCCCCACTGGTACATCTTCACGCCCTGGGGCCTGGCCGGATTTGTGATGTACGCCATCGCCGCCACGGCCGAGACCAACCGCTCGCCCTTCGATCTGCCCGAAGGCGAATCGGAGCTGGTCGCCGGCTATCACACCGAATATTCCGGCTTCAAGTTCGCGCTCTTCTTCCTCGGCGAATATCTCGCCATGTTCTCCATCTCCGGTCTTGGCACCACCCTCTTCCTCGGCGGATGGTCCGCGCCGTTTTCATTTCTCGCGTTCATTCCTTCGTGGATATGGTTTTTCTCGAAGGTCATGCTCTCGATCTTCGTCTTCATCTGGATGCGCGGCACCTTGCCTCGCCTGCGCCAGGATCAGTTGATGAACTTCGCCTGGAAGTTCGTGCTGCCCTTCACGCTGCTCAATCTCTTTGTCACCGCGCTCTGGCGCTTTATGGGCGAAGGCTGGTTGCGTTGGGTAGTCTGCTCGGCGATTCTTGCCGTGGCCTGGGTGCTCATGACGCGCGTGGGCATGCGCGAGGAGCACTTCGGCCCCAGGAGATACCGCTATGCTGAATAGAAGCAGCTTCAGCGGAGAACTTATGCAACGGCACGAAGTGCTGCAAGGAAATGTTGCGTTTCAGGAGCGCGAAGTGCCAGGGCACGACTTCAGTCGTGCCGCACTGGACACAAAATGGACGTGGGCTTTAGCCCCTGCGCACGGGTCCGTTCAACAACACGCTGTCATCCTGAGCGACCGGAGTCCGCAGGACGGAGGGAGTCGAAGGATCTGCGGTTGTTTTTCGGCGGAAGGCATCCTTGCCGCGGCAGCCGAGCGAAAGGCGACGATCGAATGAGCCCCATCTTCTACATCCTTGCGGTCCTCACCATCGGCGGCGGCCTGGCTGCCGTGCTGCTTAAGAACCTCGTCCACGCTGCTCTCGCCACCACTGTGGCCTTCGCCGGGCTGGCGCTCTTGTATTTGCAGCTCGACGCGCAGTTCGCCGGCTTCGCGCAGATTCTCGTCTACATCGGCGCCGTCGCCATCCTCATCGTCTTCGCCATCCTGCTCACGCGCGGCTCCGATCTGCCCAAAGACGGCGTCTTCAGCCGCACCTGGGCCGTCGGCCTCGTCATCGCCGCCGCCGTCTTTGCCGTGCTCGCATGGGCAGTCCTCCAAAGCGTCCGCGCCGTGCCGCAACAGGCCGCCGTTCCCGCCGTCACAGTACACGACATCGGCAATGCTCTCGTGGGCCGCTACGTGCTGCCGCTTGAGATCGTGGGCCTGCTGCTCACCGCGGCCACCATCGGCGCAGTCATCGTCGCCATGCACGAGAAAGAGAGGGCCAAATAATGGGCGCGACCACGCCTCTCGCCGGTTATCTCCTCGTTGCGGCTCTGCTCTTCGCCATCGGCCTCGCCGGCGCGCTCGTGCGCCGCAACGCCATTCTCGTGCTCATCGGCATTGAGCTCATGCTGAACGCCGCCAACCTCAACCTGATCGCCTTCTGGCGCTTCGGCCCGCATCCCGAATTGCTTACCGGCATGATGTTCGCTATTTTCTCCATCGCCGTCGCCGCAGCCGAAGCCGCCGTCGGCCTGGGTCTCGTCATCGCCATCCATCGCCACACCAACTCGACCGATCTCGACAAGATGAACAGGATGAAGGGGTGAAAGCCTGATGCAGGAATCCGCAGCATTCACTCCACAATTCGCCGCCGCCTCGATCACGGGAATCCTGTGGCTCATCCCAGCTCTTCCCATCGTCGCTTCGGGCGTGATCGCGCTCCTCAAGCAGCCGCGCCGCAAGCCCGCCGCCGCGCTCGCCATCGGCGCGCTCTCCATCTCGCTCCTGCTCTCGCTTATCGCTTTCGTTCACGTGGTCACCGGATGGGCGCGCGGCGCCGTGGTCCGCGAGTTCGTCAACTTCACCTGGTTCCGCTTCGGCTCCTCCACCGTCGATCTCGGTTGGGTTCTCGATCCCCTCGCCGCCGTCATGTTGGTGATGGTCTCCTTCGTCGGCCTGCTCATCTTCATCTACTCCGTGGGCTACATGGCCCACGACGAAAACTTCACGCGCTTCTTCTGCTTCATGTCGCTCTTTGCCGGAGCCATGTTGGGCGTCGTCATCTCGAACAGCCTTCTGCTGCTCTTCATGTGCTGGGAGATCGTTGGCCTCACCTCTTATCTCCTCATCGGCTTCTGGTATCAAAAACCCTCCGCCGTGGCCGCCGCGAAAAAAGCCTTTGTCACCACGCGCGTCGGCGATGTTTTCTTTCTTCTTGGAATCGTTTGGTTGTTCTCGCAGACAGGCACGTTGCTCTTCTATAACCACGGCGTCGGCTCGCTCGAAGGACTTGCCCTCGTCAATCTGCTCTCGCAGCACGCAGGCCTGGGCCTCAGCGCCGCCGGCGCCATCGCCCTGCTCATCTTTGCCGGAGCCGTGGGCAAGAGCGGCCAACTCCCGTTGCACGTCTGGCTGCCCGACGC
>PLSB01000190.1 GCA_003165005.1 Acidobacteriaceae bacterium
GCGGCTTCGCCGGGGATGGTCTTATACGGAATGCCTTTTGCCTTGAGCACGTTGTCGAGGGACTTGATGGCGAGGTCCCAATTCTCGTTGGAGCCCGCGTAGTGGGCGCGGTCGTTCGGGTCCCAGGTGGACAATTCGACTCTGTACTCCGAAAAGCCAAAGGTGCGGAGCACCGCTTCGGCGAAGTCGATGCAGGCGGCCACTTCGCTTTCGATCTGCGAGGGCATGCAGAAGATGTGCGCGTCGTCCTGGGTAAAGCCGCGCACGCGGAGGAGGCCGTGCATGGTTCCGGAGCGCTCATAGCGATAAACATTGCCGAGTTCGGCGTAGCGCACGGGCAGATCGCGATAGCTCTTGGGCGTGTTCTTGTAAATGAGGATGTGGAACGGACAGTTCATGGGCTTGATGCGATACATGGCATCGTCCAGTTCCATGGGCGTGTACATGTTGCTGGCGTAGAAGCCTTCGTGGCCGGAGGTCTGCCACAAATTCACCTTGGCCACATGCGGCGTGTAGACGAGTTGGTAGCCGCGGCGCAGGCACTCGTCGCGCATCCAGTCTTCCATGATCTTGCGGATGATGGCGCCGCGCGGATGCCAGAAGATGAGGCCGGCGCCGGCGAGCTCCTGAATGCTGAAGAGGTCGAGTTGCTTGCCGAGGACGCGGTGATCGCGGCGCGCGGCCTCTTCAAGGCGCGCGAAGTGCTCGTCGAGATCTTTTTTGGAGAAGAACGCGGTGCCGTAGACGCGTTGCAGCTGGGGATTTTTCTCTTCGCCGAGCCAATAGGCGCCGGCCAGGTTGGTCACCTTGAAGGCCTTGACGCGGCCGGTCGAGGGCAGGTGCGGGCCGCGGCAGAAGTCGATGAATTTGCCGTTGCGGTAGAAGCTGACCTCGGCGCCGGGCGCGGTGAACTTGGTGACGAAGTGCGTCTTCATGAAGTCGCCGTCTCTAGCGAATTCTTCGAGGGCCTGCTCGCGAGGCTCGTACTCACGGACGAAGGGCTCATTGCGCGCGACCACTTCGGCCATTTTGGTTTCGATGGCGGCGAGGTCTTCGGGCGTGAAGGGCTTTTCGCGGTAAAAGTCGTAGAAGAAGCCGGAGTCGGTGGCGGGACCGTGGCCCAGCTTGGTTTCAGGGAAGAGCTCGAGGACAGCCGTGGCGAGCACGTGCGCGGCCGAGTGGCGCAGAATTTTGACTGCGTCGGGGTCGTTCTCTTTCACGAGTTCGAGCTTCACATTGGCGGTGAGCGGCGCGGAGAGATCGACGAGGCGCGGCGCGGCGGCGTCTTCAGCGGCGTACATGGCGGCTTCGCCGGAATCTTCGTTGGCGGATGGCTTGTCGCCGCCGGCGGAGTCCGAGGCGGTTGCGGCCAACGGCGTGAGGCGCGCGGCGATGCTGGCCGCAGCGAGGCGCGGCGAGATGGAGTTGGCGATGTCGAGAGGCGTGGTGCCGGAAGGCACTTCGCGAATGGACCCGTCGGGCAGATGAATGGCGATCGTGTTCGTGCTCATGGGTTGGGTTCCGTGGAGGCCGCGGGATGGAAAAGGCGGCCAACTTTTGAGAATAGAAGGTTGCGGGTGCGAAGTCGAGAGGAAGAGAGGCAGCGAGCCGGCAAGCCGGTCACCCGTCGGCGTTGCGGACGCGCGGAGATGGAATGTTTCTTGCGGCTCTTTGTGGGTTGGCGTCGCTTCGCGATCCGCCGCGGCGGACAAGCTGGCTGGTTCGCCGGTAACTTCTTTCTATAGCGGTTCTCCAATTGGTGTAAAGCGGAGCCGCAGCCCTCAAGTGGCGTTTTCCTCAAGAAAACGCCACATTGCACCGCCCTCAAGACTTCACATGAATTGGAGAACCGCCGTAGCCAAGGGCAGACCCGCGACAAAAGGGGCGAAAAAGCGCACAAAAAGGCCCGCAGCGCCTCTGAGTGGTCTCAGAAGCGCTCGCAAGCCCTTTTGGCAATGCTAGATTCTGCCGGAATCCGGCCGATCGGGTTTAGAGAGGCTGAACGTCGGCAGCCTGCCAGCCCTTGGGACCCTTCACGACGTTGAACTGCACGGCTTGACCTTCCTGCAAGCTCTTGAAACCACTTGAGTTGATTGCAGAGTAGTGCACGAAGACATCTTCGCCGTTCTGGCGCGAAATGAAGCCAAAGCCCTTCGCGTCATTGAACCATTTCACGGTACCTTGTTCCATACTTGTGCGTATTTCCTGGGATTGAATTGCGCTGGAGGAATCGGAGCGAACACTGGCAGAATCTTGCTTGGTGGGCGAGTACTGCTCACGCCCGGTCTTCTAACGCTGCACCCAGTGTATCATCTTCGTCAAAAAAAACCTGCAGGAAATGTGTGATTTCGCGGCAGTGCCCTTTTCCCCCGCTCTGAAACAATAGAGCCATCGTGGTTTAGCAGGGCACAGCGACCTGTGATAAGGTGAGGGGTCGCGATGCCGCACGATCCTTTCATCGAGTTGCTGGCCGACGCCACAGAGGTTCTGGAGGCGGAGTTCAGGTCTCTACCGGCGCTCCACCCCAACGACGAAGACCAGTCGCTGGGGACCCCGGCGTTTGCGGCCGAGCCGGGTGCGGGCGCGGAGGCGATGGCGCAGGTGCTCGCGGAGACGGCACACCGGCTGGGCGACAACTACCCGTACTTCCATCCTTTGTATGCCGGGCAGATGCTGAAACCGCCGCATCCGGTGGCGCGGGCTGCTTACGCCCTGGCCATGAAGATCAATCCCAACAACCATGCGCTCGACGGCGGCCGGGCCAGCTCGGCCATGGAAATCGAAGCCGTGCGGGAGATTGCGGGAATCTTCGGGTGGAAAGAGTATCTGGGCCACCTGACGTCGAGCGGGACGTTTGCGAATCTGGAAGCGCTGTGGATGGCGGGGCAAGTCGCCGAGGGACCAGGGACCACGGGCAGGAAGAGGATCGTCGGCTCCGAACAGGCCCATTACACCCATCAGAGGATTTCGGCGGTGTTAAAGCTCGAGTACACGCCGGTGGCGGCGGATGGGCGCGGGCGGATGCGGCTGGACGCACTCGAAGATGAGCTCGGCAAGGGCGATGTAGGCACGGTGGTGGCGACGCTGGGCACGACGGCGCTGGGCGCCGTCGATCCGCTCGATGAGATTCTGACGCTCGCACGGCGAAACGGCGCGCGCGTGCACGTAGATGCGGCCTACGGCGGGTACTTCAAGCTGATTGCCGATGTCCTGGACGAACCTGCACGGCGGGCCTACGCGGCGATGGAACAAGCCGACTCGATCGTGATCGATCCGCACAAGCACGGGCTGCAGCCGTATGGGTGCGGATGCGTGCTGTTCCGCGACCCGGCGGTGGGACAGTTCTATAAGCACGATTCGCCGTACACCTATTTTACGTCGAAGGAATTGCATCTCGGTGAGATCAGCCTGGAGTGCTCGCGCGCGGGCGCGGCGGCGGTGGCGCTGTGGGCGACGCAACGCTTGCTGCCGCTTACCAGGGATGGAGCATTTGCCGAAGGGCTGAGGCGCGGGCGGCGTGCGGCGCTGGAGCTGGACCGGCGGCTCCGCGAGGATGACAGGTTTGTTGGATTGGGTTCGTGCGTTCCCGGGTCCCCAAATGCGAGGGACCCGGGGCACCCTCATCCCGCGGAAACCAAAAGTAGAAACGTAGGGCACCCGCCGGAGCTGGACATTGTGGTCTGGGCAGCATTACATGCAGCGGACCTTCGGAGGAGTTCAGAGCTAGCGCAGAAGGTCTTCGACGCGTGCGCGCGGCGGGGATTGCACCTCGCGCTAGTACAATTGCCGGGATCGTGGTTTGGCGCGCGCGGCGGTGCGCAGAATGAAGGCGAAATCTTGACCTGCCTGCGGAGCGTGCTGATGAAGCCGGAGCACGAGGCCTGGATGGGCGAAATCTGGGAACGGCTGAGCGCGGCGTGCGAGGAAGTATTGAACGTGTAAGAAACTTGCGGCGCATTGGGAATGCGAGTCGAAAAGAAAACGTTATCATTCTCGCGAGTTCGCGTGCGCTACGTCATTTCCGAAAATGCTACAGAGCGCACGATCGCAAGTTGGCGAGTTGGCGCAGCGTTTTGATGGGGTGAGTTGGGTTTTGGGATTTTAATTCACGCTGAGGTAGAGAGTCATGCACGATGCGAAGGTATTTCGTTCCATGCACAAGGAGCGGTTCAATGCGGAGCCCGCGATTTTTGTGGGTCCGGGACGCGTGAACCTGATCGGCGAACACACCGATTACGCCGAGGGCTTTGTGATGCCGGCGGCGATCAACCTTGCCACATTGGCGGGGATTTCGCCGCGCACGGACGGCAAGATCGCGATCTACTCCGAGAACCAGGGCGAGGAGAAGGTCTTTGACGGCGTCGCGGTGTCGCGGAGCCAGCACTGGACCGACTACCCGATGGGTGTGACGGCGATTTTGGCCGGCGAGGGCCACAGGATTCCCGGGTTTAGTTTGAGCATTTGGAGCGATGTGCCGCTCGCGTCGGGCCTCTCGAGCTCGGCGGCTCTGGAGGTGGCGACGGCGCTGGCGGTTCTGTCGCTGGTGGGCGCGAGTTATCCGGGTCCGAAACTTGCGCGGTTGTGCCAGCGGGCGGAGAACGAGTTTGTGGGCGCCAACTGCGGCATCATGGACCAGTTCATCAGCCTCAACGCGAAAAAGGATCATGCGCTGCTGCTCGATTGCCGCGATTTGAGTTTCAAGCTGGCGCCGATTCCCGATCACGTGGCGCTGGTGATTGCCAACACCATGGTGAAGCATTCGGTGGCGGGCGGGGATTATCCCACGCGGCGCCGCGAGTCGGAGGCGGCCTGCGCGGTGATCGCCAGCCACCGGCCGGGTGTGAAGTTTCTGCGCGATGGCACGCTCGAGGATCTCAAAAAGTGGGGCCATGAGATGGAGCCCAAGAGCTACCTGCGCGCCAAACACGTGATCGGCGAGAACCTGCGCACGGTGGCGGCATGCGAGGCGTTGCTGAAAGGCGACATGAAGGAGCTGGGACGGCTGATGACCGAGGCGCACCGCAGCTATAGCCAGGATTTCGAGGGCAGCTGCGTGGAAGCGGACGCGATGGTGGCGCTCGCCGCAGATTTGCCGGGGCTGATCGGGGCGCGGCTGACGGGCGGCGGCTTTGGCGGCTGCACCATCAATCTCGTTGAGCAGACCGAGGCCGCGGCCTTCGCGGAAGCGCTGGGCGCGCGCTACGCGGAGCAGACCGGAATCGTCCCGCAGATTCACGTCTGCCATGCCTCGGGAGGGGCGCATCGTCTGGAATAAGGTAGCGGAGCTAGCAGGGTTAGCGGAGTTGGCGGAGTCAGGACCCCGCAAGTTGGCGAGTTAGCAAGTCAGCGAGTTGGCGGATTCCAACGCAGGCGCAAGAGCTACGAATTGCGGCCCGGAAGGCGCCCCGGTGGGGTGTCCCGATTCTGTGATCGCGGCGTCTGCTGCGCGGAGCCGCAGTCGATGAAGCCGGGTCCGGAATCGTCTCGGACATTGTTCGATGCAGATTCTTGTTTCTTTCTAATCTCCAATCCGGACGGATGAGATGGGCCTGACTGACTGGGTTGGAAATGGTTTAGCTCCGCGAACTCCGCTAGCCCCGCTGTCTGTCTCTCCCACGAAATGACCATGCCCCGCGCGGCGGAGAGTCTTGCTGGGAGGTGTTTCCTTGTTAAACTTGGGAGGTAATAGTCCCGATGAACGAATCGGGGACCGTGTACTGAAGCCCGGTGGGCGAATATTTGGCGGGCCTATGCGCACGGAAGAGAAAACTATATGGAAACAGCCACCTCGGCACCCTTTACCTTCGGAGCCCTTCCCGACTCGGGCCATGTGGCCTATTTCTCGATGGAAGTCGCGATTCATCCATCGATGCCGACCTACTCGGGCGGCCTGGGCGTTCTGGCGGGGGATACGCTGCGTTCGGCGGCCGACCTGCGGGTGCCGCTGGCGGCGTTTACGTTGCTGCACCGCAAGGGATATTTCGAGCAGCAACTGAACGCGCAGGGCGTGCAAAGCGAGACCGTGCAGGCGTGGAATCCTTCGGACTTTTGCACGGAAGAAGCGGCGCGGGTGACGGTGCAGATCGAGGGCCGTGTGGTGGTGGTGCGGGCGTGGCGCTACGACCTGCAGGGGCATTCCGGGCACGTGGTGCCGATCTACCTGCTGGACACCGATCTCGATGGAAATTCGGGGTGGGACCGGGGATTGACGGACCATCTCTATGGCGGCGACACGAACTACCGCTTGCAGCAGGAGGTTGTGCTGGGGATGGGCGGCGTGCGCATGGCCCATGCGCTGGGCCTGCGCGTCAACGTGTACCACATGAACGAAGGTCATGCGGCGCTGCTGACGCTGGCGCTGCTGGAAAGCCAACTGGGCGGTGGGCCGCAGTACGGCGCCACCGACGCGGACATCGCGCAGGTGCGGCGCAAATGCGTGTTCACGACGCACACGCCGGTGTCGGCGGGGCACGACCGGTTTTCCACCGAGCAATCGATTCGCATTCTCGGCAGCGACAGGACGGCGCAGCTGGAAAAGCTGGGCTGCTTCCGCGACGGGCTGCTGAACATGACGCTGCTGGCGCTGCGCTTTTCGCGCTACGCGAACGGCGTGGCCATGCAGCATGGCAAGGTATCGCGGGCCATGTTTCCGGAGTTCAAGATCAACTCGATCACCAATGGCGTGCACGCGCCCACGTGGATCGCCGAGGCTGTGGCGCGCACGCTGGACGAGCACGTTCCGGGGTGGCGGCGCGACAACCTGTATCTGCGCAACGCCATCGACGTGCCCGAAGCGGCGATGCTCAAGGCGCATGCCAGCGGCAAGGAAGAACTGCTGGCCGAAGTGGGATCGCGGACAGGGCTGGTGCTCGATCCCAAGGTGCTGACTCTGGGCTTTGCGCGGCGCGCGGCCACCTACAAGCGGGCCACTTTGCTGTTCAGCGATCCCGAGCGGCTGAAGGAGATTGCGGCCCAGGCGGGGGGATTGCAGATTCTCTTCGCCGGCAAGGCGCATCCGCAGGACAATCCGGGCAAGGCGCTGATCCAGGAGGTGGTGGAGGAGGCGGCCAGGCTCTCGAACGACACGTTGCGCATTATCTATCTGGAAAACTACGCGTGGGATCTGGGCGCGCGGCTGACGGCCGGCGTGGATGTGTGGGTGAATACGCCGCGGCGCCCCTACGAGGCCTCGGGAACCAGCGGCATGAAGGCGGCCATGAACGGTGTGCCGAGCCTGTCGATTCTGGATGGCTGGTGGATCGAGGGCTGCNNTGCATCGAAGGCTTCACCGGATGGGCGATTGAGGACGGCGCCAACGATCGGGAAGAGGCAAACTCGCTCTACAACAAGCTGGAGACGGCGGTGGTTCCGCTCTACCGCGACGCACAGGAAAAGTGGGCGCTGCTGATGAAGACGACGCTGGCGATCAACGGCTCGTACTTCAACACCAATCGCATGGTGAAGCAGTACGTGCGCAACTCGTACTACCCGGAGCAGCTCATCGAGCCGGCGAAGGTGGATGAACCGACGTACGCGGATTGAAAGACAGGGATCAGTGATCAGTGTGAGTGCGAGTGTGAGTAGTCAGTGATTCGTGCACACCGTCCACTCACACTCACACTCTTCCCACACCCCCGACTCCCACTCCCTACAGCTTGCGCCTCAGGAACTCAAAGATCGTGTAGCCGATGAGGGCGCCGATGAGCGCGATGAGGAAGTTTGCCGGCGTGACGATGTCGTGGAGCGCGAAGGCGAGAGTCTTGCCCTGGCCGTTGACGCGCGTGAACTCGCCCATGAGCAGGTTCGCGTAAAACAGGAAGACGATAAAGGCGACCTCGACGACGACTCGCCACATGGGCTTGAGGCGCGGTGGCGGCGTGAGCGGCGACATAGAGCGATGATACCGGCTGGTACGCGAGGGGCCAAGCGAAATCGGACGCGTGGGCTCCCGCCCATAATTTGCGCTGGGTTGAATGAGGCGAGTTGAGGATCTTGCCTTCCCGCATCTCAAAATCGAGATGTGGGGCACCCATTTTTGTGCTGGGTTCAAAGAAGTGGGTTGAGGTTCGTGCTGTCCCACCCTTTCGCGCAAAGACCGGGATGAAGGATGGTGTACGAGACAGGTGCGGGCGTGGACGCCCGCACGACAGCCGGTCTGGAGACCGGCGCTACCAGGGCGGCGGCACCAGTGCCAGAGCCTATAATCGACCTGTTGTGATTGCGAAAAATCAAGCGCGCAGACAGCCGTTGCGGCGGCTTACGGCCGGTGCGGTGCTGGCAGTGGTGTGCGCGCTGGTTGCAACGGTTGGAGCGCAGGAGCAGCCGGGCGCGGCGGCCAGCGACGGCGGGGCGACAGGGTCCTCCGCGGGCGGGCGTGTGCTGCTGGTGCTGCCCTTCGACAACCGGACAGGGCAGCCGAGCCTGGAGTGGATGCGCGAGGCGGCGGCGGAGATCCTGAGCATGCGATTCGCTTCGGCGGGATTCCAGCCTACGAGCCGCGCCGACCGGGTGTACGCGCTGGACCATTTGGGGCTGCCGCAGGGGTTTCATCCGTCGCGGGCCAGCGCACTCAAGCTGGCGCAGACGCTGGACGCGGATTCGATTGTGGTGGGCAGCTACTCGATCGACGGAACCACCATCACGGCCGAGGCCTCGCTGGTGGACGTGCCCGGCCTGCGCATGTTGCCCGCGGTGGCCGTGCGTGGAGAGATGCGCGACCTGATGGGCGTCTTCAGCGGGCTGGCGTGGCAACTGACGCGGGAGCTCGATCCCACGATCAACGTAAACGAGGCGACGTTCATCGCCGCGGGCCGGGAGATCCGGCTGGATGCGTTCGAGCAATACATTCGCGGCATCACGGAGCCGGATCAGGCGGAGCGGCAGCGGCACCTGGAACAGGCTGTGAAACTGAGCCCGGAGTTCAGTCCGGCGTGGATGGCGCTGGGCCGCGAGGACTACAACCAGCAGCAGTACGCGGAGGCGGCCGAGGCCTTTGCCAAGGTGGATCGCAACGGCGCCGACAGGTTGGAAGCGAGCTTCTACCGCGGGCTTTCGCTGGTTTTTTCCGGCGATTACGCGCAGGCCGCCGGCGCCTTTGCTGAAGTCGCGCGGGTGCTGCCGCTCGCGGAGGTGCTGAACAACGAGGGCGTGGCCGTGAGCCGGCAAGGGAAAGACGGTACGTCGCTGTTTATTCAAGCGGCCGCGGCCGATCCAAACGCGGCGGATTACCACTTCAACTTGGCGGTGAGCCTGAAGCGGCACGCGAATGTGCCGGGGGCGCTCAATGAGATGGCGCAGTGCCTGAAGCTGCGGCCGGGCGACAGCGAGGCGCAGGCGCTGGAGGCGGCGTGGAAGGAAGAAGCCAACGGTAGCGGCGCGGGCGGCCTGGCCTCCCAGGCCTCAAAAGCGAGTCCTCCACCCCACGGACCTGGGGCGCCCGCGGCTCCGGCGGGAACCGCGGCCGGTTCGGACCCATTGGAACGGATTGTGCGGAGCTTCGATGCAGCAGCCTTCAAGCAAGCGGCGGCGGTGATGGACCAGATCGATGCCGGGCGGCTGGCGGCTCTTGGGTCCCGGGATCGGGCGCGGGCGCTGTCGACGCAGGCGAAGGGCTATCTCGATCGCGGCTTGCTGCTCGAAGCCGAGAGGCTGTACCAGGCGGCGGTGGCCGCGGACGGCAAGAGCGCCGAGGCTCACGCCGGGCTGGCCGAGGTGCGTGAGCGTGGCGGCGACAGCGATGCGGCCCGCAAGGAGGCGCAGGCGGCCCTGGAACTGAAGCCCTCCGTAAGTGCGTACCTGGTGCTGGCGCAACTGGATCTGGCGGCCGGCCAATTGAGCACGGCCAACACCGAGGCCCGGAATGCACTGAAGCTCGATCCGGCCAACCGGGCGGCGCAGGAGATTGTCGAGCAGATTCTGGCGAGGACGGGGCAGAGATGAGAAAGCAGCGGTGTTAGCGGGGTTAGCGGTGTTAGCGGGGTTAGCGGTGTTAGCGGGGTTAGCGGTGTTAGCGGGGTTAGCGGAGTTAGGGAGAGCAGCCAGTTAGCAAGTTAGCGAAGCGGCGAGTCAGTGGGGTGGGCGGAATCATGAGGCGCCTAAAATCGCAGCAAGGCCAAGCGGCCAGAGACCTAACTCCGCTAACACCGCCAGCTCCGCTAACTCCGCTCATTCGAAAGAGGCGAGCCATGAGAAACGCGGCGAAGAAGAGTTGGGCGAGTGTGGGCTTGATTGCGGCGGGGTTTTGGGCCGCGCTGGCGTTGGGCGCCTTCGCGCAGGCGCCGGCGCAGCAGCAGGCGCCGGCGCAGCAGCCGCCGGTGGTTGACGAACTGGTTCTCAACGACACCATCCAGCCGGTGAGCGCGGACGAGGTCACGCGGGCGCTCGACCGCGCCAACTCCGACGGCGCGCAGGCGTTGCTGATCGAGATAGACACGCCGGGAGGATTGCTCGATTCCATGCGCGCGATGGTGGGAGCGATTCTGCGCTCGCGCGTGCCGGTGATTGTCTACGTGGCTCCATCGGGATCGCGCGCGGGCTCGGCCGGGTTCTTCATCCTGGAGTCGGCCGACGTGGCGGCGATGGCGCCGGGCACCGAAGCGGGCGCGGCGCATGTGGTCTTTGAGGGCGGCAAGCCCGACGACGTAGAGGTGCAGAAGGTGGAGAACGACGCCGAAGCCTTCATGCGCTCCTACGTGACCAAGCGCGGGCGGAGCGCGGACGCGGCGCAGGAAGCGGAGAAATCCTCGCACTCTTACACGGCGGAAGAGGCGCTCAACCAGCATTTGATCGATCTGATCGCGAACAGCGACGCCGACCTGCTGAAAGCTCTGAACGGACGCACGGTAACGCGCATGGACGGGTCCACTTTGACATTGCATGTGGCCGGCGCGCGCATCGTGCCCATCGTGCCCACGCTGCGCGACGAACTGCTGGGCTGGCTGGTGAATCCCAACATCGCGTTGCTGCTCCTGGTGGGCGGTGCGCTGCTGATCTATCTCGAATTCAACGCGCCGGGAACGATCGTGCCGGGGGCGCTGGGCACCCTGATGGTGCTGCTGGCAATTTTCGCGCTTGATCTGCTGCCCATTCGCTACACGGCCGTCTTGCTGCTGGTGGCCGCGATGGTGCTGCTGATTCTGGAGGCCAAGGTGGGAGGGCACGGTGCTCTGGCCATTGCCGGCATCGTGTGCCTGACCTTCGGCACCCTGACGCTGGTGGCCGCGCCGGTGCCGGAGATGAACGTGAGCCCGTGGGTGGCGATCGCGGTGAGCGCGGCGTTTGGCGCGATTACAGTATTTTTGGTGCGGCTGGCGGTGCGGGCGCGCAGGCGCAAGGCGCGGACCGGCGCCGATGCCATGGTGGGCGCAACGGCCACGGCCATGGAGGCTCTGGCCCCGCAAGGGCACGTGCTGGTGGAGGGCGAGATCTGGCAGGCGGTGGCAAGCGCGCCGGTGGCCACCGGGGCGGCGCTGCGTGTGGTGGGACACGAGCAGATGCTGCTCGAGGTGGAACCGGAAAGCCGGCAGGTCGGCAAGTCAGCGAGTTAGCGAGTCAGCGGGTTCGTGCTGGGGCGAGGGCGGTGCAATCCCACCCTAGCCGCACAGAACGCGGCTAGGATGGGGCACCCCCTCTTTTTGCCTACCCCAAGTGCATAGGAATGAGGTTTTTCGCGGCTTTGCCTCCACCTGCACGGCATTGGAGTAGAATTCCTGCTGAGTGAGGAAAGGACTGTTCCATGTTCGATGTGATTTCCGTTCCGTTCTTGGTTGTGCTTGCGATCTTTGTTCTCTATGCACTCAACTGCATCAAGATCCTCCGCGAATATGAGCGCGCTGTGGTTTTCACGCTCGGTCGAATTTCGGGAGGAGCGAAGGGACCAGGTCTTATTTTCGTATTCAGGCCAATCCAGCAGATGATCCGCATCTCGCTGCGCCAGGAGGTGCTGGAGGTTCCGCCGCAGGACGTGATCACGCGCGACAACGTGACCATCAAGGTAAACGCGGTGGTGACGCTCTACGTGGTGGACCCGAACGCCGCCGCCATCAAAGTGTCGAACTACGTCTACCAGACCTCGCAGCTGGCGCAGACCACGCTGCGCACGGTGCTGGGCGAGGTGGAGCTGGATGAGTTGCTGAGCCATCGCGACAAGCTGAATATTCGCATCCAGTCGATCATGGACCAGCGCACCGAGCCGTTTGGTGTGAAGGTGGTCAGCGTGGAAGTGAAGCAGGTGGACCTGCCCGAGCAGATGCAGCGCGCCATGGCCNNGCGAAAAGCGGTCGAAGATCATCCATGCCGAGGGCGAGTACAACGCCGCGCAAAAGCTGGTGGACGCGGCCGCGCTGCTGGCAACAGAGCCCATGACGATCACGTTGCGCTACCTGCAGACGCTGACCGAAATCGGCGTGGAAAAGAACACCACCATCGTGTTCCCGCTGCCGGTGGAGCTGCTGGGGCTGCTGAACCGGCTGGCCGGGCCGGGGAATAAGGAAAAGAGCTAGGTCTTTGACCGCTTGAAGAAGAACCTTCCCGTGCCCCATCCATTCGCTTTTTTCTGGCGAATGGGTGGGAAAGCACGAATTCCAAAGGTACAAATCCATGCGGTCAGAGACCTAATAGCTTGTAGACTGTGGCCTGTAGACTGTAGCCTGTAACCGGTAGCCTCCCCTCTTGATCGTTACTGGCTGAAGGCAGTTTATTGAGCTGCCCGCCACAAGCTGCGAGCTTTTCATGCGCGGATATTTCAACGAGGATGGGGAAGAGCCAAAGGCTGAACAGCCGGGGCGCGATCGCGAGCTGACGCTCGGCGCGGGCGCGGTTTTCGGCCTTTTCTCTGCGCTGGCGCTGCTCTGCGGGTTGTGCTTCGGAGTGGGCTACGCGGTGGGGCATCGTGCCTCCGCGTCCTCCGCAGCGGCCAACGCGCCCACCCCTGCTCCCGACCAGGAGCCGTTGCAGGGCAGCAGCTCCATTCCCAAGCCATCGGCGGCCGAGACATCGCCTGCGCCGCAGACAGATGGCTCCTCGACGACTCCGGAAGCGGGGACGCCCGCGACGGGTGAGGGCGCGAACCCACCTACGACCGGACAAGGCCCGGCTGAGAGTGGGCAGGCGCCGGGAGTGGCGACTCCAGGTCAGGCCGATGTGGGTCCCGCGCTGCAGGGCGCAGGCAATACCCCGCAGACTGCGCCTTTGGGGCCCAATGTTCATGCGGCTTTGCCCTCTCAGGCGCAGCTGATGGTGCAGATTGCGGCGGTGGCGAATGCCGAGGACGCCGACGTGCTGGAGACTGCGCTGCGCAAGCGCGGCTACGCGGTTGCTGGGCAGCGCGATCCCGCCGATGGGCTGATCCACGTGCGCATCGGGCCCTTCACCAGCCGCGAGGAAGCGATCCGCTGGCGCGACAAGCTGCTCGACGACGGGTACAACGCGGTGGTGCAGCCGTGAAGGCAGCTTCTAGCTGCTAGCTTCCAGCTTTTGGTTGCGCATCCACTCGGGCAACGCAGAGGCGATCGCTGCGTGGACGGCTTCGGATAAATCGTCGCGCGTGGCGTACTCAGCCGGCTCGATGGGCGGGTGGAAGACGATGTGCGCCGTGCCGGGATGGATGCGCTTGCTGCCCCAGGGAAGGATCTGTTCGGTTCCATATATTGAGACGGGAATACAGGGCGCGCCCGAATTCTTGGCGAGATAGAACGGGCCTTTTTTGAAAGGCAGCAGGCGCGCGTCGAGCGAGCGCATGCCCTCGACAAACGTGGTGATGTGCAGGCCGTTCGAGAGGACGCGCAGGGCGTCGGCAACGGCGAGCTGCGCGTTCTCCACGTCGCCGCCGCGGTCCACGGGGATGAATTCGCCGAGCTTGAACGCGTAGCCAAGGATGGGCAGCTTCATGAGCGGGCGCTTCAGAAAAACCGATGTACGGCCGGGAAGATTCGGGATGAGCGCGGGCGCATCGAGGTTCGACACGTGGTTGGCCATGAAGATGCAGGCGCGGCCGGCGGGAATTTTTTCCTGGCCCTGGATTTGAATTCGAATCCCCGCGATCCGGATGGCGGTGCGCGCGATCCAGCAGCCCGTGAAATAGAGCGGCCTGACATTGCCGCTGAGGAGCGTGAAGGGGATGAGGATGAGCGCCGCGGGAAGGGCGAGTACGGCGATGGTGACGAAGACGAGGAGAGAGACAATCATGCGGTTTTCGAAAAGGGACGCATCCGATTAGCCGAGCACGGTTGCAATTGCGGCGCGGAGCGAGGCTTGATCCTGGGCTTGAAGAATGCCGAGGGAGCGAATGACGAGACGCTGTTCGAGGGTTGCAAAGACCGGCTTGATAACGGACGGCTTAAGCAGGTTTGCCTGCCGCCATTCGCCAATCAACACCTCGCCGAGGCTGGAAACCGAACGTAGCTGGCTGGTGACCGGCATGATGACAATGTCGGGTTTGGCATCGTTGTAAATCCGGCTGCTGACGACAACTGCGGGACGCTGTTTGAAGGCGGCCAGATTGGTGAAGGGAAAGGGCACCAGCACCACGTTTCCAAATTCAAAGGGCATCGTAGGCATCGTCTTCCGGGTTGTTCCAGATCGATTCGAAAGCGGGAACGCTAGCTGCTGCAGCGGCCTGCGTGAATGCGCGGTCCTGACCGCGGGCGCGCAGGAATTCGACAAAGTCCTCGACCGCGGCGATCTGTTCCGGGCTTAGGGCGTCAAGCTTCTCGGCAAGATGGCTGGCGAATCGGTTCATCACGCTGCTCCTCTTTCTATTCTAGTGAAATTCTGCAAATTGGGGAGATATTCGAGAATCTGTGCCGGTTCTTTATCACTGCCGCATCCACTCCGGCAGGCCGGAGGCGATAGCAACGCGGACGGCTTGCATGAGTTCTTCGCGCGTGGCGTAGTTTGCGGGTTCGATGGGCGCATGAAAGACGACATGCGCGGGGCCGGGATGCATGCGCAGGCTTCCCTTGCGAAGAATGGATTCGGTTCCATAGATCGAGACGGGAATGCAGGGCGCGCCGGAGGCCTTGGCGAGAAAGAACGGCCCCTTCTTGAAGGGCAACATGCGGCCGTCGGGCGAGCGCGTGCCTTCGACAAACGTGGTAATGTGGATGCCTTTCGAGAGCACGCGTTGCGCTTCGGCCACACTGCGCTGCGCGTCGGAGGGGTTGCCCGTGCGGTCGACGGCGATGAACTCGCCCTGGCGGAAGCCAGTGCCGAGAATGGGCAGGTTCATGAGCGCGCGCTTCATGAAGGCCGAGGTGCGCCCCGGAATGAGCGAGATGAGCGCGGGCGGATCGAGATTGGAGACGTGGTTCGACATGAAGATGCAGGCGCGGTCGCGCGGGATGCGGTCGAGGCCCTCGGGGCGCAAGCGCACGCCGGCGATGCGGCAGCTCGAAGAGAGCATGAAGCGCGTGCCTTTATAGAGCGGCAGCACGTTGCCCGTAAGCCAGCACCAGGGGATGAAGAGCAGGGCCGTGGGAATGCCCGTGACGATCATGTTGGCGAGAAAGAGAAGAGACCAGATCATGCGTGCCTTAATTTGTGTCTTGACTCATTATGTGCCGGCGGCGGGATGCAGCTCGCGCAGGCGCTCTGGAAGTTTGAGGTAGATGCCGTCGAAGCCGCCGTTGGAAAGGATGGCGACGACGTCGCCGGGGACGAACTGCGGCGCGAGGGCGGCGACGATCGCGTCGGCGTCGGGATGAAGCTCGGCGGGCGTTCCTGTGGCGTTGAGAGCGCTGACAATTTCTTCTGGGTGCAGGCGATCGGCCTCGGGAATGCGTTCCTGCTGGTAGACGGCGGCCAGAACCACGCGATCGGCGAGGCGGAGGCTGGCGACGAGATCGGGCGCGAGGACTTTGCGGCGCAGCGTGTTGGAGCGGGGTTCGAGGACCGCCCAGAGGCGCGACTGCGGATAGACGGCGCGGAGTGCGCGGAGGGTTTCGCGGATCGCGGTGGGGTGGTGCGCGAAGTCCTCGATGAGCGTGATGCCGTTGATCTGGTCGCGCACTTCGAGGCGGCGCTTGACGCTTTTGAAACTGGCGAGAGCTGCCGCGATGGATTCTTTCTGGATGCCCTGGCCGGCGGCGAGGGCCGCGGCGGCCGTGGCGTTGAGGACGTTGTGCTCGCCGGCGAGGTTCATCGCGAACTCGGCCCAGTGGACGCCGCCGCGATCGACCTCCCACTGCGTTTGCCCGTTCACGTAACGCAGATTGCGGATGCGCCAGCCGGCGGTATCGCCGAAGCCATAGCGCTCCACGCGGCAGAAGGCACGGCTCACGCACTCGGTGACGTTGTCGCTGCCGTCGTAGGCCACGATAACGCCGCGGCGCGGAACCAGATTGACGAGGCGCTTGAAGGCGGTTTTGACGGCGTCGAGATCGCCATAAATGTCGGCGTGGTCGAACTCCACGTGGGTGAGGATGAGCGCGTCGGGAAAGTAGTGGAGGAATTTGGGGCCTTTGTCAAAAAATGCGGTGTCGTACTCGTCGCCTTCGACGATGAAGGGCTGCGTGGGGCGAAGCTGGAAGCTCGTGCCGAAGTTCTCCGCAACGCCGCCGATCAGAAACGAGGGCTCCAGTGCGGGATTCTCGCGCGCGGCGGTCTGCCCCTGTGAGGCCGTCTGATAGATCCACGCCAGCATGCTGGTGGTGGTGGTTTTGCCGTGGGTTCCGGCGACGACCAACGGCGAGCGGCCGCTCAAGAATTCTTCGCGCAGCAGCGCGGCCATGGAGGTGAAGGGAATGCGCTCGTCGAGGACGCGCTCGATCTCCGGATTGCCGCGCGAAAGCGCATTGCCGATGACGACCAGATCGGGCGCGGGCGAGAGGTTCACCTCGGCGTAGGGCTCGAGGATGGGAATGCCGAGCGAGCAGAGCAGATCGCTCATGGGCGGATAGGCGGCCTTGTCGGAGCCGGTGATGCGATGGCCCTCGAGCTGCAGCAGGCCGGCCAGCGAAGCCATGGCCGTGCCGCAGATGCCGATGAGATGAATGTGGCGGGGAACGGTGGTCATGCACTCACCGCCGGCTCGAGGAGGGTGAGCGTGGGTTCGTCGCCGAGAGTGAGTTCGGCAGCGACGCCGAAGGTGAGCGTAACGTTTTGCCGCGAGACGTGGCCCGAGCGTAGGCCGATAGCGATGGGAATGTCGAGACCGTCGAGAGCGTTCAGGATAGCGCGATCGAGGAGATCGGGCGCGGCTTCAGCCGAGATACAGTCGAGCATTTCGCCGAAAACGATGCCGCAAACGCCCGCGAGCTTGCCTGCGGCGCGGAGCTGCCACAACATGCGGTCAATCTGATAGGGCTTGACGGCGGTGTCTTCGAGGAACAGCAGCTTGTTTTCTGTCGCAGGCTCCCAGGACGTGCCGAGCAGCGAAACAAGAATGCTGAGGCAGCCGCCGTAGAGCGTGCCGGTGATGGTCTCGCGCGCGGCGGCGGGCTTGAGGCTGCGAAGGCCTTCGGCGGAGCCGAGCGTGTAAGGCTGGCCTCTCAACGCTGCAAGAAAACTGTCCAAATGTATCCCGTCCGGAAGACAAAAATCGGCGGCGAGCATGGGGCCGTGAAAGGCGGGAAGACCCAGCTTGTCGAGAAGGTGGAGCTGGATGCCGGTGAGGTCGCTGTAGGCGAAGAAGGGCTTGGGATGCGTTGCAATGATTGTGAGATCGATGTCCTTGAGCAGGTAATTTGCCCCGTAGCCGCCGCGGAGGGCCATGACGGCGCTGGTGGAGGAATCGGAAAAAGCAGCGTGGAGATCGGCGAGGCGCTCGGCTGCGGTACCGGCGAAGTAAAGTGGCCCGCGATGGAGAGTGTTGGGTGCGGGTTTGGGCGCGAAGCTGAGAGCTTCGAGAGCCGCGAGGCCGCGTTCCGTGCGCTCGGGTTGCGCAGAAGATGCGGGAGCGACGATGGCAATGGCGGCGCCGGGGGCGACAGATGGTGGTTTTGCGAGGGGCGTCATCGTTACCACGCCTCTCCGCGGGCGATGAGTGTGGCGGGACCGGTCAGGAAAAGCTCTTCGCCCGGTCCGTTCCACGCAACGGTTTGCGGGCCGCCGGGAGCGACGACGGTGAGCGGAGTTTGGCAGCCGTACAAGGCCAGCGCCGCCGTGGCCGCGGCCGAAGTGCCGGTGCCGGAGGAAGAGGTCGGTCCCACTCCGCGCTCGAAGATGCGAATCTCAATCTCGCGTTCGCTCGCGACGCGCACAAACTCCACGTTGGTCTGGTGCGGAAAGTCGCGGTGCGTGCAGATTTCGGCGCCCATGGTTTGCCAGGATTTGCCGGCGACGGTGAAGGCCGGATTGTCGACCAGAATGACGAAGTGAGGATTGCCGGTCACAACTTCGACGCCGGCGACTTCAGCGCCATCGGAGAGCTTGACGGTGTGCGGTTGAAAGCCGGGCACGCCCATGCCGGTGGTGACCTCGGCGGTGAATTCATCGCGAGTTTGGATGCGATCGATGCGGCAGACGCGCAAACCGGCGTCGGTGACGATATCGAGCTTGTCGCCGGCGCGGGAGCCGAGAGCTTCTGCCATCCATGCGGCCACGCATCGCGTGCCGTTGCCGCTGATTTCCGCAACCGAGCCGTTGGCGTTGTGCAGGTGGACGCGTCCGGAATTGGGGCCGGTCCAGCTAAAGAATTCAATGCCATCCGCGCCGACGCCGGTGTTGCGCTGGCAAAGGCGGCGCGTGAGCTCGGCGCGATCCAGATCGCCTGCGGCGTCTTGGGCAACGATCATGAAATCGTTGCCGCAGGCGTGAGCTTTGGTGAAGGGAATCAAACTTCCTCCAAAATGCAATGATAAAGGTGTCAGGTTTCAGGTGTCAGGTTTCAGAGAGCGAGGATTGAGGGATTCGATAGTGGAAACAGGTGCTCAGATCACGGGGTGCGATTGCCGGCATCCGGAATTGGAGAGCCCGCGTCCGAGCCCGGAGCGCCGCCAAGGTCTGAACCTGGAGTGACGGCAGGCGGATTGGCCGTGCGCTGGAAATCGGCCGTCGAGAAATACACCGTGGCCGTGGGCTGGTTTTCGGCACTGAAACGGCCGGCAATGGCGAGCCCCTGGGGATGGTCCTTGACTGCGTGATCGACTTCGTCGCCATCGAACGCCACCACGATGGCCGCGTGGCTCGCGGGCGCGAGAAGAGCGGCGCGCCAGATTTCAAGATCGCTTTCATTGATGGTCTGGCGCAGGGGAATGCCGGTGAATGCGACGATCTCCGGATACATAGAGGTGTTCATCAACACCGTGCCGTGGGGAAAGGTTTGGAGCAGGTCGCGGAGCAACGGAGGAATGGCTTCGTCGTAGTGCAGGCGCGCTTCGAGGTTGCAGGTGCTTTCCGCGTAGACGATGGGTCCTTGGCGCAGAAGGCTCCAAGCGTTGATGCCGGCAAGAAGAAAGAGAAACGCGAAGGCAATTTCGGGCAGGAACTGCGCGTATCGATGGCCCTGCCAGCGGTCGAGAGCATTGGCGGCAAACCTTGCCGCGAAGCCGACGCCGAGAGCCAGAGCAGGCAGCAGTTCGAGTCCGTAGCGCGTGTTGTAGAAGGTGAAAGGCCACCAAGCGGGGATGAAGATAGGCACCGAGCCATAGGCGACCGACCACGCGTAGAAGGGAACGGGCAGCCAGAGAAGCAGCGCCCAGGCGAGAGCGCGGCGGTGAGCTTTGTCTTCTTCCGCGAACCACGCGGCGACGGAACCGAACGCTGCGAGCACCAGGACCAGGTTGCCCCAGAGACTTGCCCACGTGGGCGCGAGCACGGCGTCGAGCTCCGAGACTTTGAGGTAAAAGAGCAGCGCCACCCAGGGATTGTGCCAGCCGGGATGCAGCGGACCGGAGCCGGCCGTGGCAGTGCGGATCTCGATGGCCTTGGCCGAGTAAGNNGCCAGTCGCCGAAGCCGGCGGAGTTGTAGAGGAACCAGGCAATCGGCGCGGCAATAAGAGCGGCGCTGGCCAGCCAGAAATACGGCGAGCGGCGCAGGCGGCCGCGCTTCAACAGTGCGAGGCCGATGCCGGTCCAGGCGAGCAAGGCGATGATCCAGCCGTCATAGC
>PLSB01000293.1 GCA_003165005.1 Acidobacteriaceae bacterium
TTCAAATCCCTCCGGGCCCACCATACAATCAATCGTTTTCAGAGGCGGCGCAAAGCTTGGGATTGCGCTGGCGATACTTTTGGGGATACTTTGGCAAGATGCCTGACAGAGGGCCAAAATTGCCATGCCGCGCAGAGCATCTGCCACGGTCACGGGCGTTCGGGAGGAGGTTCCGGATTCCGTAATCTGGTGGATCTGATACCGGGAAAGCTGCGTCCCGCACCGCGAGAAAGTGGGGCGGAAGCCGGACGCTATTGCTCAACTTGGCCTTCCTCACCGTGCTGCTCAAACTGGATGGAATAGGCTCGCGTGCGCCTTCCTTATTCACTCGAGAGCGTCAGGCCAACCCCCGCGCCAAACGCCCCTTTCGGAATCTGCACATTCAGCAGTTTGCCGTTGCGGAGGAGAATCAGCGACCTTGGGCGATCCGGTCCGGACGTGAATCGCTGCCACAATTCCTGGTAACTGCTGACCCCATCGTTCTCCAGTAGAACATCTCCCACGTGTATCTGAGCCTTCAATGCCGTGCCCTTGTCTTTGTCATCCGTGCTGACCGACGACACGACAATGACAGTCTTCTTCTGGCCTGACCGGAGAAATGCTCGCGAAGCGTCGGTGATGATGCAATCGGCCTTCGCGAGGTCTTTTCCCGCCTGATCGATATTGCACGTCTCTTCCGGCGTCCAGCGAAGAACCAGGACTCCATTCTGGTCGAAGTAATCCTTTTGTGTTGGGTTCCCGGTGCTATCTTCAGTCACTTTGAGATGAGCGAACCCTTCCGTAGTCTCAGCCGGCCTTCCATCCGGACCGAAGGCCTCAAACTCCGTAATATCCCCGTTGGCGTCGCGAACGTAAGTTAATACCGCCGCGCCGAGCGTGCTATCCGACTCCATCGGCTGGCCGTTGGCGTCGAAACAGGCGTCTTTGAGCAGCTTGCCCTTAGCATCAAAATCTTCGCTCTCGGTCGCGCACGCATCTTTGCCGGCCACAGGCTTCTCATCCGTTCCCAAATAGCGCGTCACCAGTTTTTGCCCTTGATCTGTTCGTTCATAACGGACGATGGCAAATGTGTCCCCCGGCTTAATCTCGCGCTTGCCCACCGCGTCATAGTAGGATTCTTCCGTTTCGTTGCCATCGGCATCGAATTGCATGACCGTGGACTCGCCGGACGGCATCCACTCCTGGGTTTGAGTCCTTTTTCCCGCCGCATCGTACTGCCACTTGATCCGCGCGTATCCCTCCGTTGTCAGAGCCGGCTTGCCATCCGGACCAAAGCCCTCCTTCTCCGTAGGATTCTCGTTGGCGTTGCGAACCCAAGTTAATAACGCCACGCCCAGGGTGCTCTTTGAATCCATCGGCTGGCCGTTGGCGTCGAAACAGGCAGCTTTGAGCAGCTTGCCCTTAGCATCAAAATCTTGGCGCTCGGTTGCGCAGCCATCTTTGGGAACCACGGGTTTCCCATCTGCTCCCAGATAGCGGATCAGGAGTGTTCGTCCTTGATCTGTTCGCTCATAAAGAGTGCGGGCGTAGGTGTCTCCCTTCATCGTCATAAGGCCGCCCCGCGGATTGAGGTAGGACTCTTCCGTCAGGTGTCCCTGAAGATCGTATTGGTCGATGGCCGCATCCCCCGCAACATCCACACTCTTGACTTCGGTCTTGTGTCCAGCCGCATCGTATTCTGTTTCGATCAAGTAAGGCGCATCCTTGGCTCTCTTTGCAGGCCCGCTCACCCCGAAATACTCCTGTCTGGTCATCTGGCGCTTGTCGTTATAGGAGTATTCGCTTCGCGCAATGCCATCGGAGTCCGCCTGCAGCTTGCCGTTCTTGTCCAGGTGATCTTCCTCGATTTCAAGACCGCGGTCATCGTATTTGGCCGTGGTGCAGGAAATGCCGTCGCTTGCAGCCGCCTTGCTGCCATCGGAGTTGAAATAACATGTTTCGACAGGTCCTGCGGAGGCATTATAACTGGCGCGGCTAATGTCATAAGTCAGAGACGAAGGTTGGGTCCTGGCGTATTTCCACTCGATCGCATTTCCCCATCGATCGTAAGTTACGTCCAACTGCGAGTACCCGAGCTTCTTCGGCGGACTTCCTGTCTTATCGAAGTAATTCCAACTGTCTCTACGGCCATGGCTATCGTAATGCATATTGACCTTTTGGTTTCCGCTCCCGGCGTCGACAGGCTGGGAGTCGGTTCCAAAGTAGGATTCTTCCAGGAGCCGTCCGCTGTCGTCATACTGCCGGCGGATCAGTTGGAACCCGGAATCGTTGTTCATCGGCTTGCCTTTGTCATCGAAGTAATCGACTTCGGAAATATTGCCCTTCGCATCGTAGCTGAGCCGGATATCGTACACGGCGTCGTCGCCTTTCGCGGGCAGCCCGCCGCTGTTGAAGAAGATCTCGCGGGTCACGTGATTTTGTTTGTCGTACTCCATGTGTACGCGCTGATAACTCGGGCTGCTTGACTTATCGATAGGATTGCCATAAAGGTCAAAATACGCTATATCGGTGCGGTTCCCATGATCGTCGTATGCGACGCGAATGGTGTGCGCGCCGTCTCCCGAGCTGACCATCGGAGAACCATCTACGTCGAAATAGCTCTCTTCCGTCACGTTTCCCCAGGGGTCGTACAGCAGTGTTCTGCTCGAATAACCTGCGCCGTTCCACAGGGTGGGGTTTCCCTTGGCATCTATGGCCTTGCCGCTCTTCTCATTGCCCTGCTGTTCGTATTCGAGAAGTTCGGTTGCGTTGCCGGCATTATCGTTTGTCGGATGTCCATCCTTATCCAGCGATGTCTCGCTCAGTACGCGGCCCTGAGCGTCGTAGACGAACTCCTGGCCATAGGCGTTGTCGTTCCCGAGGGCCTTCTGACCATCCCGTGTGAGCCACGTCCGAATCTGGTGGCCCGGCGAAGTGTCCTCGATATGAAGAATCTCGGCCTGGTAGCCCGGCCGTGGCGGGTAAGGCAAAGCGCCGAACCCGAAATAGATGGCGTTTCGAGCCGTCTGGGAATAACCTTGCCCTTGCAAAAACACATAGACGTACGTCGCGTCCCAGATTAAGCGGTGACTCTTGTTCCAGGCGGTTTCGTGCTCCATTCTTCCGCTCTTGTCGTATTGGAATTCCAGGCGGCAATACGCATCCTGGTCACTGGAAGACTCGTCCGAAGTGAGCGCTGTGCCAAGGCTGTTCTGCATGGATGGATTGCCCAGACTGTCGACCGCTTCCACGCTAAGGATTTCACCTTTGGATCCCTGGCGGGTCACCTTGAATGACACCGCGCGATGGTGCACAGCTTCCTCGTTGATCTGTCCAAAAGGCACAACCCTTCCCAGCTGGTCTGTGTAGCTCATGTAATAGGCGGAGGTGGGGTGAATATAGGCATGCCAGTAAGAAACGGAATATGCCACGCCGCCCAGCGCGATGACCGCGATAGCTGCCGCGATCGCGGTGCGCCTGCGGGCGTGCATCAGGGCGCGCCGCAGCTCCTGGTGCTTTCGCTCTTCTTCCGCCTGCGCGGCGCGCGCGGCGCGCAACTCCCGGCTCTTCCTTACCACGCCGGTCAGCAAATCGTGCGACAGTTCCACATGGCGCATTCCCAGGCGATCTTCGAAGCGCAGCAGCCGACGGTCCACCAGGGTTTCCAGGTCGCGCAGGCTGACGCCTTCGGCAAGAGCTTCGGACAGCGGAAGGGTGCCGCGGAATCCCGACGCGGTGAGCAGCCGGTCTTCCACGAAAATACGTACGGACGGCGTCAGGCCCTCGAAGCTGCGCTCGTACATGGCCTCGAGAATCTCGCCGTGTTCCTTGGTGACCAACTCGCTGGTAATGCTCTCCAGACCCAGGTCGGCCATGCGCCGGAACAACTCGTGGCACATGACGCTGAGATACGCAGGCTCGATCTCCGCATGTGCGATTGCGCTTCCCGCTGCGCCTGTCTCTCCGGCCAATGCCGCAACAATGTCTTGCGCAACGGCCTCGTTCACCCAGGGTTTGCCGGAGCTGACAATCACTTCGAGGGCGCGTGTTCCGTCGAGGGGGAGCAGCCCCATGCGGTTGCGCATGATGGCCGGCAGGATGGGACGCAATTGATCGAGCCGGGAGACAAAATCCTCGCGCAGCGAAAGCACGATCTTGTAGTTCGGGCCGCCCATGTCGATTTCGACCCGCTCCGCCGATTCTTTGATGCGCTGTTCCACCACCAGCGGGAGGCGGTTCTGGGCGAGGTCGGCAAGTTGCTCCAAAAAATCC
This sequence comes from Acidobacteriaceae bacterium, assembly GCA_003165005.1. Lineage (GTDB taxonomy): Bacteria > Acidobacteriota > Terriglobia > Terriglobales > Acidobacteriaceae > Telmatobacter. The sequence continues at coordinate 4,252 of PLSB01000293.1, forward strand.
GATGCCTGACTCTGGTCCTTCCCGATGGTGAATGCCTCTTCAAACTGATCGAAGATCAGCAGCGGCGTAAGCTGATCGTTTCTTGGTCCCCAGAAATCGGTGCCGTGGAAGAACTCCCACAGTGTCGCCGTCGCCGTCGCATTCCCGGCGATCCTGCTGTCGGTTGCCAGCCCGTGCTTGCGGGCAGCCGCCAGGGTGATGGACTTCACCTGAGCCACGGGATCGACTTCGAGATCGGCAAAATTGAGCCGCACCAGCACCGGAAAGTACAGGCCCGTGCGCAAGCGCGGAATCACGCCGGCATGCAGCAACGACGATTTCCCCAATCCCGACCGGCCGAAGAGGATGGTGAGAGTGTCTCTTTGGATTAAACGCAGAAGTTCCTCGATCTCTGCTTCCCGGCCAAAGAACTGACTGCTCTGCTGTTCCGTGTAGGGCGCTAATCCCGGCCACGGATTTTCGAGCGCCGCATGCGCAGAATTGACTTCGGTGCTCATCGTGGCCTCCGGTAATTGCGAATTCCGCGACTGAGTAATTCGATGAATTCCGGCTGCAACTTGCCATCGCGAAGGTCGGCCCAGTGCAGGCTGCGATACGGTTCATCGATACATTTCGCCCCTTTGGGCGTGTCGTCGATCAGCAGCGGCTGCAGGAAGGCATCGTCCTTGCGCCTCGCCAGTGAAGCGTCTTCAGCCCATTTCCATTCCTTGAACACGTAGCCGCCAAGAGCCCGGGAAGGCAGCTCGAAGGTGCGCGAGATAATGGCAACGAAAAATGCGGCCTTCGATATATTCTCGCGAATCCTCTCCTCGTACGAGTCTCCCGATTCAAGGCGCTTTTCATCCATCCAGGTGTCGATGTTGGCGGCCTCCAGTTGCGCGCGGATCTTTCTTACCGCCTCGCGATCCTCGCTGGCGTAGCTGAGGAATACCGAGCCCGGCTTGAACCCAGGCTGCATATCCGCTGCCGGTGTATCGGCGGCGTCCGTGACGGTGCATTTTTCGCGCCATTTCTGGTGCAGTTTCGTCACAAAATCGGTGGCCGATTGGGCGGTGATCACCTTGGCCCAGCGCCGCTTGAGAAAATCCGCCAATCCCGGCTCGCAGCGAGGACTCACATAGTAAATATTGATGGAGTCCGCGGACTTGTCGCGGTAGAGAGCGCGCACCAGAAATCGGCCCAGCCAATCGGGAAAGCTGCAACCCAGCAAGAGAACGGTCTTCTTTTGCAAGTAGTCGTAAAGAACATTTGGCCGGTGTTCCTGATCCAGCAGCGCCCAGCTGTACTCAATCAGGTCGTCGTCGGTCTTGGCGAAGGTATCGGGCACCTTGCTGCTCGATCCGAACAGGTGATACAGCATGGGATTCGAGTCCGCGCCGAAGTCCTTGGAAAGATCCTTTCGGTTCTCTGTCCCGCTGGTCGTGAAAACCACGTCCCCGGCAAATTGTTTCTTGCCCCGCGCCTCTTTCAGCGCATCCTCCATCAGATGATCGATGGTCGTGGTGACATACAGCGAAAAACTCGATATCTCCGCCAGCTTCTTCAACGCATCGGGAATCGGCCGGGGAGGATTCCGAATCACGTCGTCGATGTTGTACGCCAGGTCGAGGGGGTTCCCATACTTGGGCATCACGCTGAGTTCGTTGGCAACATCGTAAAGCGCGGAATCCGTGCTGCTCGATAGAGCGATTCCGGCGTCATTGGCAAGGTCCCGCGCCCAAATGGCATAGAGCGAATGCTCCTCGCCTGCCTCCTGCATCGTCAACAGTTCGGGGCCGATCACCGGGACCACCAGGCGTTGCAAAACCTGACCGATCAGCTTGTCCCATTCGCGTTCGCTCATGGGCGATGCCGGCGATGTAGCGGGCGAAACCATTCCAGTTCCAGACATGCTTACTCCCCCTGCGCGTGAACTACGGAATCATAGGAGATTCCCCGCCCGGCCTCGGAGCCGGGGTTCATCTTCCCGGGAATCAGGAACGTGCTGGCAGTGTTCGAGAAGAGTCGCTTTGGATCCTGGTCTCGGCTGAGTCCGCAGAGCGGACCTAGGCTTTTGGCCAAAAGCTCACCGCCGCTCGCCCCATCCACTAGAGAATAGAGACTCCGCCCCAAAACCGCCAGTCTTTTCGCTGGTTCGGCCCCGCGCATGGCTTGGTCACCCGGCCCTGGGGCTCAGACCAGGTGCTCGATCTTCACGGTTGCTTCAGCGTAGGCTTTTCCGATGTCAATCAGATGCTGAATGCCATCGACGGCGTCCAGGCGCGCCAGGTCGGGGTGCTCGCGCAGGATATCCTGCATCTCTTTTTTCTTGAAGGTGCGGTTATAGCGCACGTAGCTGAACCAGCTCTCCGCGGGCCGCGGGCGCCAGACGGGAATCTTGAGTTTGCCCGTTTTATCTTTGTTGGCGGCGTCCAACGCGTCGACGAGATAGCCGACCTCTCCATCCAGGACTTCGCCGAAGATGCACTCGCCGAGGCAGCGGCAGAGATAATCCTGCTGCCAGCCCATGGATTGCAGCAATGCGGCAGGAATCTTGGCCGCGAGGGCGCCCAGCCACAGCGAGGGATGGCTGACAGAAAGTTCCGAAGAGAACGCGAGTGTGCCAATGGAAACCACGCGAATCTTGTCGGGTCCGGTGGGCCAGTCCATGTGGTAGCCGGGGAGGATGGCGGTGAGCGCGGCGATCAATGCCGGATTGGAATAGGGCGTGATCGAGCCATCGACAAAAATGCTCTCCGTGTCACCGAGGCGCACCTTCTCAGGAGGGAAAAACACGGGCGCCGCAGTACTGGCGCGCACCAGCTGCCAGAGAGGAATCTGACGGTTGTCGTCGGGACGGGTGGGATCGTTGTAGATGGCATCGGGATTGTTGGTGAGCGGCCACGCGGTTCCATTGGTGTGGTTGCGCACCACCACCATCAGGAAGTTGTTCTTTTCGCCATCGCGCAGCCGGGGACTGGCGAGCGTTGCTATTTCGCCGTTCCTTTCCGTGAACTTGCGCTGGAGGAAATCGGTGAGCGGCCCGGGATCGTAGAGCGAGAAGAGTTTCCTGATTGGGTGGCGCCAGGAGACGCTCTCAAACATCTTGCGGCCCTCCGCGATGTAAAGGTCCTTGACCTCTTGCGCGGGCATTCCCCAGCAGAGGCAGGTGGCAATGATGGCGCCGGTGCTGGTGCCGGCAAGGAAGTCGAAGTGGTCGCGGAGAACGAAGGTTTTGGCTTTCTCGGGGTCCTGTTTTGCGTAGTAGCCGCGCAGTAACTCCTCGATTTTGACGAGGACTTCGAGGGTGAAGACGCCGCGTATGCCGCCGCCATCCAAAGCAAGAATTCTTTTCATGGTTTTATCCCTTATGCGAGGCCGCGACCAGCACCAGAGAGCGCCATTCGAAGAGTTCCACGATCAGAGCTCTTTCGATGCGCTCCACGACGAGGAGCACGGCATTCCAGGTGTTGAGTGCTTCCAGTTGAGTGTCCCAACCGCGCAGGGCGAGGCTCAACTCGCGATAGCGACGGCGACGCCGCGCGCAATCTTTCATGGCCGCGAAAGCGCCGGCCATGGTGGCGACTTCAAACAAGGCCGACATGGTGAAGGCCAGCCATTGCCGGCCGGAAAGGCCGTGATTGGCAAGCCATTCGAGTCCGCCGGAGAGACAGGCGACGGCGACGAGCGTGGCCAGCACACCGCAGACCCATCCTAGCGCTCCGTAACGCCGCTCCTGGCGCTCGGCCTTTTGCGCCTGGCGGGAAAAGTATTCGATCTGGTGAGCCACGCGATCGCGGCGATACTCCTGCTTGAAATCCGAGAGCGGAGTTGCGGCGCGGTGATTGTCTTCCATCTTGAGGAAGTTGAGCGAACGCAAAATGCCGGAGAGCCAGGGCGCGCCCTCCGCGCCGATGACTTCATAGGGGCGGGGCGTGCGCCAGATGACGAGAACGGAGCGGGCGATTTCAGCCGCGGTGCGGGTGCGCGCCCACCGCGCTTGCCGGACGTGAAGACGAAGGGCGGCGGGCAGCGCCAGAGCGACCACGCCAAGAACGGCGCTGATGGCCAGCCACGGAGCAGCGCCGGGAATCTCCGGCGCCACGCCGGCCATGACCGCGGCGGCCGCGGTGTAGACGATGGGAATGGAGGCCACGCGGCGCGCCTGCGGCGCAAAACGGTTGGCGTTTTCATCGGTTTTATCGAGCCAGGCCTGCGCCAGGTCGCGGGAGGAGCCGGCGGGCGCGGCGATACTCATGTGGGGGCCCACGTCGGGCAACTGGTTGAGAAACTCGAGCTCGGAGTTGCTCTCGATTTGCTCCAGGGCGTCTTTGTTGAGAAACTGCAGCACACCGGTCTCACTGTGAATCCACGCGATGGGATGGCCGGTCTTCCGGGCGTAGGAGACCATCTCCTGGGTGCCACCGGCGCCGCGCGCTGGTTGGCCGTCCCACAGCGCCACCAGAAGCTGGCTCTCGGCTACGGTTTGAATGCCGCAGTCGTAGTATTGCTCGCTCCGGCTTTCGTGCCTGCCGGTGACTTCAAGGGAGATGGCGTTCTCCATGATGCGCACGGTGCGCTGCCAGGACGCTTCGTCGAAGTCGGCGCGGAACTCGGCGGCGGGGCGGGGCAGGAGAATGCGCAGAGGGATCTCAAGCTCGATACAACTCTCCGCAAAGAGCTGGTCGCCGCCCGATGCGGCCGAGGAGATGCCATAGACGATGCCACGGTGCGACTCCTTGTGTTGGGCAAGGAAGTCGCGGATGGCCTGGCGGCTCTTGGCCTCGTCGGGGACCTTGCGATGACCGGTAAAGCCGATGGCCAGCACCTCGGGAAGCCGGACCAGCGGATTGGTTCCCTTCGCATCGATGGGCATACTCGCCTGATGATACCTCGCGGATTACTCCGTGCGCAGTTGCAGGATCTCCGGCAATGGGTATTTCGAAAGGTCGACCGTGACCTGCGAAGAGAGCTGGTTGATTAGGCGGAACATATCGCGGTTCCAATATTTGTTCTCCGGCACGAGCAACTTATCCAGCCGCCAATCGGTAATCGCGTAGTGCTCCTTTTCAGATTGATCGTTTTCAGGATTCTTATAGTGCACAGCCAGGCCGAGTTTTTCGAGTTCGGCTTCGCTATCGTACGCGTCGTCCAGCTCCGCGTCGGTCCACATGAGTTTGAGCACCGGGAGTTGCTCGATTTTGGGAACCAGATCGTTGAAATGCGCGCCGTTCTGCTGGAGCTGGCTGACGAGTTGGCCCTGTTTGTCTTTCATATCTTTAGGCCCCGGATCTCCGCCGGTGGTGGCTTTGTACGCCGCGGTATAGAAATCCGTAACGAAGGTCGCGATCTCCTTCAGAGCGCCCGTGGGCATGGTTGGATCGGTGATGCCCTTGGCTAAATCGGGGTTGTTCTCTTCCAGCTTGTCGAAAGAGTCCTGTTCCTGCGCGGCCGCACCCATGAGGCCGATGAGCGAGCGCATGACCAGGTGCGCCGAAATGCGATTGGCGGGATTTCCGGCGCTGTCAAGGCAGAGCCTTCTCTCGGAGTCTTGCTCCGAGGAAGACTCCTCGATGGTGAAGCCGTTGTAGATGATTTCCAGTATTTCCGTAAGGTCCGGTCCACCGATGTAGTTGCCGTATTTATCCTTGGGAAACAGCATGGCTTCCATGCCGTTTCCGGGCTTCTGGAAATCCGTCAGCAGCTCTTGTTCGATGGCTGCCACGTTTTGGCCGTACTTTTTGGGTTCCAGAACATAGCCCGCATCGGCGCTGCTCTGCTCGATGTGGTCGGTGAGTTGAAACTTGGGCTCGATGGAATTCGTGCCCAGGAACCAGTTGCCGCCGTCGCCGGTTTTAGGGTCGGCTCCCTGCAACTCCCACACCTGGCCTTGGCCTTTGGCAGCGACCTCGTCGAATTCCTTGGCGGTGGGGCCAGCGCCGGACGGGCTCTTGGCGCCGGCATCGCCGTTTGCGGAAGGCGGGTCTCCGGCTGGCGGGGTTTTCGCGCTGCTGGTTTTATTGGCGATGAAGGAATTCGGGTCCAGGGCCTGGAAGGAGGGCGTGGCGCGCAACAAAAGCAGTCCATGCTTCTGCAGCGCGTAGATGACCGCACTGACGCGAAGGAACTCTATGTAACTGGCCATTGAGAATTGGTCGTTTGTATAATCGGGCCCGTCGACAGCGGGCGGGGGCAGGTTGCGAATGATCTTTACCTGGCAGCCTTGGGCGGTGGGCAGCGTGAATTCGATCCTGTTCACCGTGAGGCGAAAGAGCTGGTCGAGCCGCCAGCCCTGCAGGTAGAGGCTGTAGAACACCTGCGAGCTGGTGGGCTGCATCAGAATTCTCGCGTTGGTGTCGTCGCTGACGGGAATCATGGTGAAGGAGGGATCGTTTTCGTAGATGAGGCCGGGCGAGCCGCCGCCGGTGGGGATTATGCTGGCTGGCGGATTCGTGATCGTCGAAACCTGCCCGGTCCCGGTAAGAGCGGCTTCCATGCGGTAGCTCGAGGAGATCTGGCCGAGCTTAAAGAAATAGGTGGGATCGTGCTGCTGGAGCCGCGCCAGGTTGAGCAGTTCCTCATGGTTGGAGGTGACGGCGTAGCTGCTTTCGTAGTGAGTGAAGTCGGCACGGACCCGCTTTGGCCCGCAGCCGGCCAGCAGCAGCGACGCGCCGCCCGCAACCAACAGGATCATCGGGGCCCGGACAAACGGTGACGAGAGAGAATCCACGAAGCAGGAACGCTCGCGGTCACGTACATGCAATTCCATTTCGATGCCTTTCGAGGAAGATTGTCAGTGCTCGACCTGAGTGGGGTTCATGATAGGGCATTTGAGACCCTGGATGCAATGAATTATTGCGTGCCGTTTAGAGCGGTTCCAGAATTCTCGTGCTCCACTAGCCGGGCAGCAGTGTGCACGCATAGAAAGTGCGTACGCATAGAAAAAGGGCAGCCCGCATAAGCGATCTGCCCTTTTAAATCCCAGGAGTTTTTTGCCTGGCGCAGTTACTGCGCGTGGTGAGCAGCGGAAGGCTTAGCCGGCGCGTGGTGCGCGGGAGCCGTCTTCTTCGCCTGCTGCACGAATCCTCCGCTCAGCACGATCTGCGCCGTCGGCCCCGTCGAGCCTGAAGCCGGAACTTTGGTGTAGGTGTCGTAGATTCCGTCCAACTCCATGGCGCTGGGTTGCAGCCCGAGCACCGCGCCCGGCGCCGGAGCCTCCTTGCAGGAGACCGGCTCCTTGGGGTTGACGTTGAAATCGGCGGTGTGATTGTCCTTGGCGTCCTGGGTCACGGCCACATTGATGACCGTCACCGAGGGCACAACCTCGATCTTTTTCAGATGTGCCGGCGTCTCCGTCAGCACGTCGCCCAGGGCGTCGGTATCGGCCTTGACGCCGTTGGCCAGGATGTAGGCTTGCGCTTCCTTGATCTTCAACTCGGTGGGCGCGGGAGGAACGGCGTTGCAGGCCACGGGGTTGGTGAGCTTGACCAGATACTCCTTCGGCTTGGGCGAGGCCGCCGTGGTCACGGAAATCTTCAACACGGTGGCGGGATCGGAGATTACATTTCCCGGAACCGGAGTGGCCTTGCCTTTGAGCAGAGCCCAGAGCCCGTTGGCATCCTCGGTCGATCCGTTGGCCAGAATGAACTCGATGTCTTCCAGGTTCAGCTTGGTTGGGTCGCCGCTGGTGTAGGCGTGATGGGCCAGTTCCTCGGGCGTGGGAGCAGGCGCAATGACGAAGGTTGCGGGCGGGAAGAGCGTGGCCTGAGCCTGAGCCTTGACGTCGTTGATCTGCTTGGTAATGGCGGCATCGCCGTCGAGCGTGCCGTGAAAGTGCTTGTACCGGTAGTCCAGTTGCCCCTCGATCGCGGGCTTGAAGCCGGCGGGAGCGTAGTCCCATGCGCGGGCATAGAACCAGACGGCCTTGACTTCATCGCGCGCGGGGCCGGGCTTGGAGTAGGCTTGCGCCAATTGCAGGGTGTCAGCCAGGCAGACGCCCGGCTTGGTGCAGTCATCGGGTGCAAAAAGCATCAACTCGGCCGTGTACTCCCTGACGGCGCCGGCGTAGTCCTTCTTCGAAACCAGGTCGTCGTAGGCAATGGCGGAATGGAAGACCGGATAGAGATTTGCGGTCATCGTCTTCCAGTCGGCGTCCGAGGTGTCCGCGGGCTTGGGAACCGAGAGACCCTTCTGGGCCATGGCCGCACCATCGTCGCAGGTCTGCGGGTCGGTGCTCGCTCCGCTGGGGTCAAGGGCCTTGCCGCACAGGGTCTTTTTGACGGAAACCGTGATGTAGATGGCCTTCATGTTGTTGGGGTCGATTTGCAGAAGGCGGCTTGCCGCGCTCAGAAGAGCGTCAGGCTGGTTCGTCTGCTGGTAGCAGTCGATCATCTGATCGTATGCGGCCGCCTTGGCCGTACTTTGCGGGTAGGCCTTAAGAAAACTCTCCAGCGCGGCGCACTTTTGCGCCGGATCGTTCTGGGTGCTGGCGTTTTGATAGCTGTTGAACTCGGCCGGATCCTGAATCTGAATGGTCTGGCTTGAGCTCAAAGCGCGAATCGCTGGCGTGGAAACAAGGCAAATGCCTGCCAACGCCATCGCAGATGCAAAGACTAACTTCTTCATGCAATGCTCCTGGGAACTACTTAAATGGAAATCTCAACCTGCCCATCCGCCGGCAAAAGTCTAACCATCGACCCGGCGGTCGAGCGTCACAGCAACGGATAATACGATACCACGGCTACGCAATGATACGTAGAAGGATTATAGAAAGCTAACCTGCCCCTGACAAGCAAGCCGCGGCAGGGGTCTCCTTGGGTCCCATCCCGCCGTAAGCGACCCTGCCGCCGAAGGAAGCGGCACGGCCTGGCGAGGGGCTTGCGCCTGCGCGGAAACCCCTATTGCAGCAGCCGCACCAGTTCCGCCTGTTCGGCCAGAAAGGCGTCGTGGCCGTGGTCAGTCACCATCTCGCGGTAGTCGGCATGGGCGCCGGCCTTGCGGATGGCCTCTGCAAAACGGTGCACATCCTGGGCGGGGAAGAGCCAGTCGGTGCTCATGCCGATGAGGCTCAGCCGGGCGCGGATGCGGCCGAAGGCTTCTTCCGGCGAGGCGTAGCCGCGAACCGGGTCCCAGGTATCCATGGCGCGCAGGATGGCCAGGTAGGCATTGGCGTCGAAGCGGTCAATAAACCGCTGCCCCTGGTGGTCAAGGTAGCCGCCAACGTCGAAACGGCCGCCGATCAGGCCGCCGCAGGCGCCCTCGGCCACATAGGGATCTTCGCCGCTGCGGTCGGGATTGCGCCCGTAACGCTCATCGAAGAGCGGAGCGGATTTGTAGCTGATCATGGCGATCTGGCGGGCCAGCGACAGCCCGCGGCGCGGCGGCCGCTGCGGCAGGTAACGCCCGCCGGCCCACTCGGGATCGTGCTGAATCGCCTGGCGCTGCAGGTGATTGAGCGCGAGGCCCATGGCGGAAAGCGGCGTGACGCCGATGACGAGGGCGCGCTCCACGCGCTCGGGATGGAGGATGGTCCACTCCAGGGTCTGCATGCCCCCGATGGACCCGCCCAGCGCCAGCCGCAGCTTGCGGATGCCCAGCGAATCGAGCAGTTGCGCCTGCGCCCGCACATTGTCGCGAACGCCGACCAGCGGAAAATCCGGCCCGTAGGTTTGGCCGCTTTCGGGATGGACGGACCCGGGCCCCGTGGAACCATAACAGGAGCCCAGCATGTTGATACAGAGGACGAAGTCGCGCTCCAGCGCGAGGACCGCGCCGGGAGCAAAGATCTCGGGCCACCAGGAGCCGACAAGCGCCGAGCCCGAGAGTGCGTGGCAAACCAATACGGCGTTGTCCCGCGCTGCATTCAACCGGCCGTAGACGGCGTAATGCAGCGTGGGACAGATCAGGGCCTGGCCGCAGTCGAGCGGCAGGGAGCCGTCGAGGACGAAGTCACCCTCGTAGGTCGGGTCCAAAGCTTTAGGCGGCGAAGCGCCGCTGCGATTGAACGAGTCGGACATAAAAACAGCTTTCAGCTTTCAGCCCTCAGCTATCGGCTATCAGCTCCCCATTCTCAATCTCGGCAGCCCCAACAAAAACAAGGCTGTCATCCTGACTTGACCCACCAACGCGCTGTCATCCTGACTTGCTCAACAACGCGCTGTCACCCTGACTTGGCTCAACAACGCGCTGTCATCCTGACTTGCTCAACAACGCGCTGTCATCCTGACTTGCTCAACAACGCGCTGTCATCCTGAGCGACGACCCTGAGCAGCGCGAAGGGGAGGAGTCGAAGGATCTGCGGTTGCTTTTCAGCGAACCCCGGATTCACCGCAGCAGCTCAGGGCCTGCGGCCTGCTCCTCATGTGCTCCTGCCCCATCCCTTCGCCCCAGGCTCCCCGCCCAAAAACTGAGAGCTAGGAGCTAAGAGCTGCCTTTCCTATTGTGCCGCATCAGCCTTTGCCCTAGCCGGCGAACTTCTGTCCGTTGGCGGCCTCGATGGCCTGATCGAGATCGGCCAGGATGTCGCGAATGTCTTCAATGCCGACGGAGAGCCGCACCAGCTCCGGAGTCACGCCGGTCGTCGCCTGCTCTTCGGCCGAAAGCTGCTGATGCGTGGTCGAGGCCGGGTGAATCACCAGCGACTTGGCGTCGCCGATGTTGGCCAGCAACGAGAACAACTCCAGCGAGTCGATCAACTTTTTGCCCGCATCGTACCCGCCCTTGATGCCGAAGGTGACCAGAGCGCCCGCGCCGTTGGGCAGATACTTCTTGGCCCGTTCCGCATAGTCGCTGGATGCGAGGCCGGGATAGTTGACCCACTCCACGCCGGGATGCTGCTCCAGGTGTTTGGCCACGGCCAGCGCATTCTCGGAGTGGCGCTCCATGCGCAGATGCAGCGTTTCAATGCCCTGCAGAATCAGGAACGCGTTGAACGGCGAAAGCGCGGCGCCCGTGTCGCGCAAGCCCTGCACGCGCGCCTTCAAGATGAACGCCAGCGGCCCGAAGGCCTCGGTATAGCGGAGGCCGTGATACGAGGGATCGGGCTCCGTGAACTCCTTGAAGCGGCCCGAAGCTGCCCAATCAAACTTGCCCGCGTCCACAATCACGCCGCCGATGGAATTCCCGTGACCGCCGAGGAACTTGGTGGCCGAGTTCACCACGATGTCCGCGCCCCACTCGATGGGCCGTACCAGCGCCGGCGAAACCGAAGTGTTGTCAATGATCAGCGGCAGCTTGTGCTCGTGGGCAATCGCGGCCAGCTTCTCGATATCCACCACGTCGAGCTTGGGATTGCCCAGTGTCTCGGTATAAATGGCGCGGGTCTTGCCGTTGATGGCCTTGCGCAGGCCGTCGAAGTCGTCGGCATCCACAAAGCGCACCACGATGCCCAGCTTGGGCAACGTGTAGTGAAAGAGATTGTAGGTGCCGCCGTAAAGGGAGGTCGTGGAGATGATCTCTTCGCCCGCGCTCGCGAGCGTGATGATGGTCAGCGTCTCCGCCGCCTGGCCCGAGGCCGTGGCCAGCCCCGCCACGCCGCCTTCGAGCGCGGCTACGCGCTTCTCCAGCACGTCGGTGGTCGGGTTCATGATGCGCGTGTAGATGTTGCCAAACTCCTTGAGCGCAAAGAGCCGGCCGGCGTGGTCCGCGTCCTGGAAAAGGTACGAGGTGGTTTGATAGATGGGCACGGCGCGCGCGCCGGTTGTGGGATCGGCCACCTGTCCGGCATGGACGGCGTTAGTGGCAAGTTGATACTGCTTCGGTTCCGGCATACTTATCTCCTTCTCGGGTTCGTGGGTTCATTGGTGGGAAACGGCAAGGGGAGCCGCGGGCCACAATGAAAACGGCCCGCATCCGTTTGAGGACCCGGGCCGTTTGGCTTGAATCGGTTGCGCCGTTAGCGCATTGGCCGCTCAAGAGCCGCACGGACGGGCCCGCACGCCATACACATACACATGGCCATGACCGCAGTTCCGCATTCCCTTGAGTTCGGCATGATGAAAGTATCTCGTTTGAAAGGCTGAAGTGTCAATATTGGAACTTATCTGTAAATTAAGCAGCGCCGACCTCCAGGCCGGCTGTCGTGTGGGCCTTCAGGCCCCCACATCGCCGCTGGCGGCGTGGACGCCGCCAGTACAGCCGGTCTACCACCCCAACGAACAGAAACTTTTCGTCGGGGACCCCGGTCTGGAGACCGGCGCTACTCGCAATGTGCAATCTGCGGATAGGCTCTTAATCCGGCCTCGACAACGAAACTTAGGCGCCCCATCCTTTCCGCGTTTTTTGCGGAAAGGGTGGGAAATCGCGATCTCACGCAATCGCACCGGCTCACTAATCGCAAACCAGCGCCGTGTCCGGAAAGCCCTCAACTGCGTCCTCCGGCTCATCGCTCTCGCCGGCCTCGATCCGCGCCGCGAAGAACCGCTCCACCTCGCTCAAAACATCGGCGCCGTCGCGCGCATGGTAGATGGCCGCGCGCAGCTTTGCGCCGCCCGGCACGCCGTGCGTGAACCAGGTGGCAAACTGCTTCATCTTTCCCGCGGGATCACCCATCCGCGCATCGCGCGGCAAGTCTTTCGTCGCCTCGGCCTCCGCCATCAGCATCTCGAAGTAGGCGCGAATCATTCTGTATCGATCTTCGTCGGCCGGCCGCGCGTAGCTGCCCGTCGCCGTGTACTCGGCAATCTGCCGGAAGATCCAGGGATTGGCCGGCGCAGCGCGCCCGATCATCACCGCATCGCAGCCCGTCTCGGCCACCATCGCCGCCGCGTCCTCGGGCGTGCGCACGTCGCCGTTGCCCATCACCGGCAGCCGCACCGCCTGCTTCACCGCGGCAATCCAGTTCCACTGCGCCTGGCCGTTGTAGCCCTGCTCGCGCGTACGCGCATGGAGCGCCAGCCCGTCCAGGCCTTCGGCCTCGGCCATTCGCGCCAGCTCCACGCATACGATCTCGCTCTCGTTCCAGCCCATGCGGAACTTTACGGTGAAAGGAATCGTCACCGCCTTGCGAATGGCGCGAAAGATCTCGCCGATCTTCGGCAGGTCGCGCAGCAACCCCGACCCTCCGTTCGATCCCACCACGCGCTTGGCCGGGCAGC
>PLSB01000002.1 GCA_003165005.1 Acidobacteriaceae bacterium
TGACGGGCGACAATCAAAACTGCCGATCAACGACAAACAAAATTACCGATCCACGACAATAGGCCAGGCGTATTCCGGTTCATGGGAGCGGAGGCGGATTGGTCACAGACAAGCAGGTTCGGAGGTTGTTTGCGTTGATAAACACAGAGAAAAGCCAAGAGATTGCGGCGGCCAAGGCAGGAATGGCGGTCAAGACGGCGCGGAAATACCAGCGTTTGGAGCGGTTGCCGAGCGAGTTGCCGGCGGCGGTGCGCGGGCGGACACGGGCAGATCCCTTCATTGATGCCTGGGAAGGTGTCGAGAAGTTGCTTGAAGACAACGCCGGGCTGGAGGCCAAGACGGTCTTCGAGTTCTTGCAGCGGCAGAACCCCGGTCGGTTTCAGGACGGCCAGGTGCGCACGTTGCAGCGGCGCGTGAAGGTATGGCGTGCCACCGAAGGACCGGCCCGGGAGGTGTTTTTCGCGCAGCAGCATTTTCCCGGTCGGCTGGGAGCGTCGGACTTCACGCACATGGAAGAGTTGGGCGTGACCATCCAGGGGCAGAGTTTTCCCCACCTGATCTATCACTTCGTGCTGACGTACTCGAACTGGGAGGCGGGGACGGTGTGCTTTTCCGAGAGCTTCGAGAGTCTGAGCGAGGGGTTGCAAAACGCTCTGTGGACGCTGGGCAAAGTGCCTCTGCGTCATCGCACTGACCGGCTTTCGACGGCGGTCAACAACATGATTGACCCGGCCGAGTTCACCGATCGCTACCAGGGACTGATGCGTTCCTACGGGCTGGAGAGCGAGAAGACGCAGGCCAATCATGGTAACGAGAACGGCGATGTGGAGCAGCGGCATCATCGCTTCAAGCGGGCCGTGGCGCAGGAGCTGATGCTGCGCGGCAGCACGGAATTCGCCAGTATTGATGCGTATAAATCGTTTCTTCGCGCCATGCTGGAGCGCTTGAACGCGGGGCGCCGTGAGCGACTGGCCGAAGAGATGGCGGTGATGAAGGAGTTGCCGGAGCGGCGCATGGAATCGGCCAAGCGCGAGCAGGTGAAGGTGGACTCGGGCAGCCTTATTCATGTGGATCGCAACGTCTATTCCGTGCCCAGCCGGTTGATCGGAGAACAGGTGGAGGCGCGGCTGACCATGGAGCAAGTGGAGGTTTGGTATGGGCAGAAGAAGGTCGCCGAGATGCCGCGCTTGCGCGGGCGGCAGAAGCATCGCGTGGACTATCGGCACATCATCGACTGGCTGATACGCAAGCCAGGGGCCTTCACGCACTACCGCTACCGCGAGGAGTTATTCCCGACCAGCCGCTTCCGCATGGCTTTCGATCTGCTTGAGGAGCAGCTTGGCGGGTATCGTGGCAGCAAGGAATATCTGAAGATCCTCGCGTTGGCGGCCAAAGAAAGCGAAGTCGGAGTCGATGCGGCGTTGCGCGTGATGTTGGAAGCGGGCGCCGAACCGATCAGCGTCAAGGGGATCGAGGCCATGCTTGGCGCCGAGCACCACACCACCGTCCGCGATGTCGAGGTGGCGGCGGTGGATCTCAGACTCTTCGATCAGTTGTTCACGGCGCAGGAGGTGCTGCAATGAGCGCTGCCCCTCAGATCAGAACGGCGTTGTTGGAGAACCTGAAGGAACTGCATCTGCCGGCCATGCGCGAGTGCTTCGAGCAGACCGCGCAGCAGGCCGAGAAAGAGACGCTCAGCTACGAACAGTACCTGTTGCAGTTGACGGAGCGGGAGTGCGAGTCGCGACGGCGCAATCGCATCGCTGTATTGTTGCGCGAGTCAGGGCTGCCACGAGAGAAGACGATGGCCAACTTCAAACTGAAGCGCCTGCCCGTCAAAGCCGCACGGCAATTGAAGTCGCTCTCGGATGGAAGCTTTCTGGATCGCAAGGAGAACTTGCTTGTCTTCGGCAATCCTGGCGCGGGCAAAAGCCATTTGCTGTGCGCTCTGGCCCATGAACTGATCGCACAAGGACGGCGGATGAAGTACACCAGTTGCGCCATGCTGGTGCAGGATCTGTTGATCGCCAAGCGTGACCTGCGGTTGAGCAAGGAGATCAAGAAGCTGGCGCGGCACGATGGGCTGATCATCGACGACATGGGCTATGTGCAGCAAAGCCGCGAAGAGATGGAGGTGCTGTTCACGCTGCTGGCCGAGCGTTACGAGCGCGGCAGCGTACTGCTGACCAGCAATCTTGCGTTCTCGAAATGGGAGGGGATCTTCAAGGACCCGATGACCACGGCGGCGGCCATCGACCGGCTGGTTCACCACTCGGTCATCGTGGAGCTGAACATCGCAAGCTATCGCGTGGAGGAGGCGAAGAAGAATCTGGACGCGGCGCCGGAAGACGGCGAAGTTAACTGAGCGTGCTCAAGTAGGAGCCGCGAGCCGGCCAACCAAAACCAACGCTCAGTGGAAAGGGCCGTGGAAATGACGGTCTGCTGGAAAGCCTGGGAAAAACGATGAAACTGTTTTTCCCACCCTTCCCACAGACCTTGCAAATCACTGCGGTGATTCGCACATTCCCACCGCCCCGACGACGAGCATGAATATATTCAATTCCCTTTTCTGGCAGGCCCTCCGCTCCGCCCCTTCGGGGCTACGCTCCGGTCCTGCCAGCAACAACGGCATCTCAGCAAGGAAAGGAGAGAAAGACGTTCCAACGACTATCGGTAATTATGGTTGTCGTTGACCGGAACATTAGCTTGACGCCAGACA
>PLSB01000182.1:0-186 GCA_003165005.1 Acidobacteriaceae bacterium
AGATGACGCCGGAGGAGAAAAAGCTGATTCGCGGCTTCATGTTTTTATCGCAAAAGCCCATTTTGTATGCGCTTAACGTGAGCGAAGGCACGACCCTCGGCGCCGATCTTGAAGCCGCGGTGAGCCGCTACAAACTCGATGAGATCGCGCAGAGGCCCAATGCGGGCGCGACCGCGATCTGCGGCA
>PLSB01000182.1:191-13193 GCA_003165005.1 Acidobacteriaceae bacterium
CGAAGACGAGTGCCGCGCCTGGACGATTCCGCTGGGTTCGAAGGCGCCGCAGGCCGCAGGCGCGATTCACACCGATCTGGAGCACCACTTCATCCGCGCCGAGACCATTCGCTGGGACCAACTGCTCGACGCCGGCTCCGAGGCGGCAGCGCGGGCCAAGGGCACTCTGCGTTTGGAAGGCAAGGAGTACATCGTGAAGGACGGCGATGTCGTGCACATCAGGCACAGCGGGTGAAAAAGGCAGGGAACAGGGAACAGGGATCAGGGATCAGGGATCAGGATCGGCTTAGCCGATTTGCGATTCTCACTCGCGCGCCGGGGCCTTCAGGCCTAGCTCCTTCATCGCGATCTGCAAATCGGCCCAGGCTTCCTTCTTCTGGCGCGGGTCGCGCAGCAAATACGCCGGATGATAAGTGACGATGAGGCTCATGCCGCGAAAGGCGTGCACGCGGCCGCGCAATCCGGCCAGCGGCTGGCGCGCGCCCAGTAGATAGGTGGCTGCGGTTGCGCCCAGCGCCACCAGGACCTGCGGACGCACCACGTCGATTTGGCGAAAGAGAAACGGCGAGCAAGTGTTGGCCTCCTCGGGCTCGGGCGTGCGGTTGCCCGGCGGACGGCACTTGACCACGTTGGCGATGTAGCACTCCTCGCGCCTGAGGCCCATGGCGGCGATCATGTTGTTGAGCAGTTGCCCGGCGCGGCCCACAAAGGGAAGGCCCTGCGCGTCCTCGTCTGCGCCCGGCCCTTCGCCCACAAACATCAGGCGCGCGGTGGGCGAGCCATCGGCAAAGACCAGCTTGTTGCGGCCCTTGTGCAGGGCGCAGCGCGTGCAATCGCCAATCTCTTCGCGAATCATCTGCAATGCGGCGGCGCGCTCCTCGGCCGGAACGAGTGCGCCCACTTCCGGCGCGTGAAAAGCTTTGCGAGTCTTGATGGCGGGTTCCTCCGCGAAGAAGTTGGTAGGGACGGATGAAGTTGAGGGATGAGGCCGGGTTGGGGACGTGGGTTCGTGCTCTCCCACCCTTTCCGCAGCCGCTTGCGCGGCTTGCGGAAAGGATGGGGCACGGGATGGTTGTGCGGCGACAGAGTCCGATTCCCGGGTCCCCAAATGCGAGGGACCCGGGGCACCCACAGCCGAGGCACCCACGCCCTGGGCACCCACAACCTCGATGGTTTCATCGACGGGACGGCGATAGAAATCCGTAAGCCCAAGGTCGCGGTAGAAGCGCAAGCGCTCGGCCAGAGCTTCGCGGGTTGCGGGATTGAGACGGCGCGGCAGGTCACTCCTCGGCAATTCTCACTCCACGATGATCTGGCGGCGGCCGGCGCCCACGGGAATGCTCTCGCTGAGCACGCGGTCCTGCGCGGCCTTGGCATCCTCGTGCTCATCGAACTCGGAGATCACAGACCGCGGGCGGCGGAGGGTCAGGATTTCGTCGAGAATGCGATCGGCAAGCTGGCGCTTGGGCATCTCGGGCAGCTCGACGGACGTGGCGCGCGTCAAAAACGTGGCCGCATTGGTGTCGGCATCGATGCCCACGCCTTCCTGGGCAATGTCGTTGATGACAATGGCATCGGCGCCCTTCGCAAGCAACTTGGCGCGGCCATTTTCCATGCGGTTCTCGGTCTCGGCGGCAAAGCCTACGATGAGTTGCCCAGGACGGCGACGCCGCACCACTTCGGCAAGAATATCTTCCGTCGGCGCAAGTTCCAGCGTTATTGGGCCGGTGCGCTTGAGTTTTTGCGCGGAGACGGCGACGGGCCGGTAGTCGGCCACCGCCGCGGATTTGATCACAAGGGTGGACTCGTTCATGCGCTCCAGCACGGCGCTGCGCATCTCTTCGGCGGTGACGATCTTCACTAATTCGCAATGCGGCGGCGCGTGCAGCGCCGAGGGCCCGCTGATGAGAATCACTTTGGCGCCGCGGCTGCGCGCGGCCTCGGCCAGCGCGTAACCCATCTTGCCGCTGGAGCGGTTGCCGATGAAGCGCACCGGATCGAGAGCCTCGCGCGTGCCGCCAGCGGTCACCAGCACCACTTCGCCGCGCAGATCGCTGCGCCGGCCGAGCATTCTCATCACCACCTCGGCAATCGTCTCCGGCTCGGCCATGCGCCCCGCGCCGGTCATGCCGCAGGCCAGGTCGCCTGTCCCAGGTTCCACGATGCCCACGCCGCGCTGACGCAGAATCTCAAGGTTGGCCTGGGTCGCCGCATGGTTCCACATGTTCACGTTCATCGCCGGCGCCACCACGACTGGCGCGGCGGTGGCCAGATACATGGTGCTCAAAAAATCGTCGGCGATGCCGTGCGCAAACTTGGCCAGGATGTTAGCGGTGGCGGGAGCCACCACCAGCGCGTCGCACCATTGCGCTTCGGCGATGTGGTCGATGCCGTTCTGGTCGGCAGCGCCTTCGCCCGCGTCCCACTCTCCCCACAGGCTGGTGATGACTTTGTGCCCGGTGAGCGCGGCAAAGGTGAGCGGCTGCACGAACTTCTGCGCCGACTCTGTCATTACCACATGCACTTCCACCGACTGGCGCTGGAGGGCGCGCACTAACTCCGCGGCTTTGTACGCGGCAATTCCCCCGGAGACGCCTACGGTGACACGCATGATTCGATTGTAGATCAGTGGTCAGTGATCAGTTGTCAGTGATCAGACAACGGCAAAGAAAAGCATCTCGTCGGAGGAAGGTAAGCGGTTGTATCCCATCTACAGGGACAGTAATGCCGCGCAGAAGGAGGGAACACGGTCAATAGCTCCCAGCGACAGGTCGCTGAGCGCTCATCGCTCTTCAACTCAGCAGAATGGGAATGGCGGGACCTTCCACGAGGGGCTTGGTCACTTCCGCCTGGTCGTTCTTGACATAGGCGATCTTCCCGGCGTCGATCTCATCCTGGGCAATGCGGCAGGCCTTGCTCGATCGAGTGGGGACGAGGGCCTGCGAGCCGTTCTGCAACTGACGAGCGCGGCGCGCGGCAACCAAAACCTTGCGGTAGTTGGAATCGAAACTGGTCTCAATCGTCATCGGAGTCCTCTCCAAAAAGAAATCCCTGCTGGCCGGGGTCGCCACCGATGCCAAAGGCCTCCAGCACAGGTTTGATCCGCTCCTGCGAGTTCGCCAGCAGGCAGGCCGCAGCGACTTCCAGCACACGCCGGGAACGGTAGGCGATGGGCTCACCATTGCGATAATACCGTTCCGCAAGGACAATGGCTTCCAGTTGCGCTACCGCCCGGTCGAGAACGTCATTGATGAGAATATATCCGTACTGGCGATAATTCTCAATCTCCTTGCGAGCCTGGCCGAGACGGCGAAACACTTCTTCCTCGTCCACAACGCCTTCGGCGCGGCTGCGGTTGCGCAGGCGGGTGCGCAAAACCTTGGGATTGGGCGGCATAACAAAGATGGAAACGGCCTCGGGCATTTTGGCGCGCACCTGCGCCGCGCCCTGCACATCGATGTCGAGGATCAGGTCGTGGTCCACGGCCAGGGCGTCGTCGAGCGACAGGCGGGCCGTGCCATAAAAGCTGCCGAAGACCTCCGCGTGCTCCAGAAACATCCCGGCATCGGCCATGCTCAGAAACTCTTCGCGGGTGGTGAAGTGATATTCGCGCCCGTCCCGCTCCGATCCGCGCGGCGCGCGCGTGGTCCAGGAGATGGCAAAATCGACGGCGCTCACCTGCTTGCGCAGCTCGCTCACCAACGTGCTTTTGCCGGAGCCCGACGGCGCCGAGATGATGAATAGAATGCCTGCCAAAGTTTGTCGTGCCTTTCTGCTCAGTGGCTAGTGTGAGTGCTAGTGTGAGTGCTAGTGTGAGTGCGAGTGTGAGTGTGAGGAGGCGTCCATGGGCTCATCATGCTTTAGCACTTAGTGCTTGAATGACTCCGAAGAGCATTCTCCCTACCTCATCGCATGAAGACTCGGCTTCGCGAAGCTGCTCAATGTCTCCGAATCCCAATTCCCTGGCAATGGTCAACTGCGTCTGCAATTCAAAACTTGACCCTCTGGCAACGCCAAGGTACTGCTTGTATTCCCGAGTGTTCAACCGTCCCGCGCCTTCGGCAATATTGCTTGGTATCGACACCGCCGCCCGGCGCATCTGGTTCGAGAGCCCGTAGGCCTCTTCGCGAGGAAACTGCTTCGATAGCCGGTAAACAAGCACTGACAACTGGATACCCTTTTGCCAAACCAATAGCTCACGAAATGACTCTGCCATCGCACTGCCTTTCACACTCACACTCACACTCACACTGTGCCCTGCCTTACTCCACATTCTGCACCTGTTCGCGGGCTTTTTCGATCTCCGCCTTCATGGCCAGACCCAGTTCGGTAATGCGCATTCCCTTCCCGCTTACGCCGCCGGTCTTCGAAAGCAGTGTGTTGGCTTCGCGGTTCATCTCCTGGAGCAGGAAGTCGAGCTTTTTGCCGGCCTCGCCGCCGGCGGCGAGCAACTCGCGAAAATGTTCGATGTGCGCCCCCATGCGCGCCAGTTCTTCGCTGATGTCGCTGCGCTCGACGAGAAGAGCGACCTCCTCGAGCACGCGCTGCTGGTTGAACTCCGGACCCACGGCGGAGGCCAGCCGCTGCGCCAGGCGATCCTGATAGCGCTGCTCGATCTCCGGCCGCAGCTCGGCGACGCTGGCGGTGGCCGCGGCAAGCCGGTCCAGCGTACCGTTCAGAATCGCTTCCAGGGCTTCGCCTTCGCGGGCGCGCATCGTCTTCAACTGCTTCACCAGCGGAACCACCTGCTCCTGAACGCTCGCGGCGAGCGCGGCCAGGTCATCGTCCTTGCGATCGTCGGCCTGCAAGGCCCCGGGCAGGCGCAGAGCCGCGTTCAGGTCCGGCTCACACTTGAGTCCGTGCTCGCCGCGCGCCGCGTCGAAGGCCGCCAGATAGCCCGCAATCAGCTCGCGATTGTAGCCCGCCTTGGCCTGGGCGTTGCGCTCCAGAGCGAGAACCAGATCCACGTGCCCGCGAATGAGCTTGTCCTTCAACACCCGGCGCAGCTCCACTTCCACGGCATCCAGGCCGGAGGGAAGCCGGAACTGCAGATCGAGAAAGCGATGATTCACGCTCTTGACAGTGAGCGTGTAACTGAGCTGCTCGTCATTGTCTAAAGGGACGCGGACCTGTACGCGGGCAAACCCGGTCATGGAAGAAATCGCCATGCTTACTCCTGTGCCCCACCGGCGAGCGCCGGCGCGGCGTCGTGCGACCGGCCGTTGCCGGACTGATTGTCGGGCATATCGATGAATTGCAGTTGATAGAGCTTTTGATAGGTCGGCGACGAGACGAGCAGTTCTTCGTGCGATCCGATCGCGGTAATGCGGCCATCCTCCAGCACGGCAATACGGCTGGCGCGGCGGATGGTCGAGAGCCGGTGCGCGATCACAACCACGGTGCGGCTCTGCATCAGGTTGGCCAGCGCCTCCTGCACCAGCGACTCGCTCTCCGAGTCGAGCGCAGAGGTGGCTTCGTCGAGGATGAGAATGGGCGCATCCTTGAGGATGGCGCGGGCGATGGCGATGCGCTGCTTCTCGCCGCCGGAGAGACGGAATCCTTTTTCGCCGATCACCGTGTCGTAGCCCTGCGGCATCTTCAAAATAAAATCGTGGGCCAGGGCGTTCGACGCCGCGTGCTCCACCAGGGATCGTTTCGCATCCGGCTGGCCGTAGGCGATGTTGCTGTGCACGGTGTCGTTGAAGAGGATAGTCTCCTGCGTGACTTGCGCTACCTGACGCCGCAACGAAGCCAGCGTAAGGTCGCGCAGATCGTGGCCGTCGATGAGGATGTGCCCCGAGGTCACATCGAAGAAGCGCGGAATGAGGTTGACCAGCGTGGACTTGCCCGCGCCGCTGGGGCCGACCACGGCGAGCACTTCGCCGGCGTTCACTTCGAGATCGACGTTATGCAGAATCTGCTGTTCGCCCTCTTCGGTCGAGTAGGAGAATCCCACGTTCTCAAATTGGATCGACTGGCGGAAACGCGTGAGGGTGGCCGCGTGCGGCCGCTCCTTCACGTCGTCCTCGGCGTCAAAGAAGGAGAAGATCGATGTGGAAGCGCCCATGGCCTGTTGAAAGCTGTTGTAGAAAAACGCAAAGCGGCGCAATGGATCGTAGAGTTTGAAGAGCAGAAAGATGAAGGCGCCGAAAACGCCGATGGTCATGTAGCCGCTCTTGATCTCGTTGCGCCCGATCCAGAGCAAGATGGCCATAGCCAAAGCGCCCACAGTATCCATCAGCGGCGAGCTGATGGACTGCACGCGCACGCTACGCAGATTGGCGCGGAAGAGGCGCTTGGCAGCGGTCTTGAAACGCAGAGTCTCCCACAGCTCGGTATTAAACGATTTCACGATGCGGTTGCCGGTCACGGTTTCGTGAAGAATGTTCTGGACCTCAGCCAGCTTGTCCTGGCCGGTGCGCGTGCGTATGCGGACTGCACGGCCTATCTTGCGCACGGAGGCGATGACCGCGGGAATAAAGAAAACCAGCACCCAGCTGAGGTAGCCGCCGAGGTGAATGATGAACGCCATCGCCACCACAAATGTGAAGAACTGCTGCAGAAAGTCTCCCAGAACCGGACCCAGGGAGGTTTGCACGCGATCCACGTCGTTGATGAGCGTAGAGAGGATCACGCTTGTGGGGTGCTTGTGAAAGAAACTCGAAGAGCGGCGCAACGTGGCCTCGTAAAGATGGTTGCGCAAATCCGTAATCGTGCCGAAGCAGGCATAACTTACGAGATAGTTTCCCAGATAGTCGCAAAGGCCCTTCAGAACGGTGGCCACGACGAGGGCGAAGGCGACAACGTTCCAGGCATTGTGCAGATGCAAAAAGTGCGGCACGATACTACGCAGATCGAAATGCCATTGCGATTTGGGAAGGCCCAGCATGATCGGGCCTTCGGGCGCGCTCGGCGCCAGAACGCGGTCGAAGATCGGCTGCAGTAGCAGAATGCGGAAGGCATCCAGCATTCCCACCAGCGCCGACAGCACTACGCCGGGCAGCCATTCGAGCGTGAAGGGCAGCCCATAACGCAACAGGCGCAGCAAATTCTTCATGCTTGTCGAACCGCCTCGCGTATGGCGTTGCGCCGTGGGGGCCCGAGATTACACGCACAAAGGGTGCGGAAGTCCATCCCATTATTGTATCCGGGACGGCCATGCGCACGGGCCGTTGGGCAGCGGGCCAGTGCGCACGAAACCAACCCTCAGGGACTAAAGCCCCGGTTCATCATCGGCATTTACGGCACGATTGAAGTCGTGCCCTTTCACGACGGCATCAAGCTGACCCACTACGGACCATTGCTATGATGACGGAGTGAGCGAATTCGCGAGTCAGAGCGTTTTGCGCGCCGTGCTTCTGGACCGCGACGGCGTCTTGAACGAAAAGATGCCGGAGGGGCAATACGTCGCGCGGTGGGAGCAGTTTCGCGTGCTGCCCGGCGTGCCAGAGGCCTTGCGCCGGCTGAACGAAGCGGGTGTGCTCGCGATCGTGGTCTCAAACCAGCGCGGCATTGCGCGGGGGCTTTACACGGCTGCGGAGGTTGCGGCGATCCATGCGAAGTTTCAGCAACTGCTCGAACGCGCCGGCGCGCACATCGACGGGTTCTTCATCTGCCCGCACGACAAGGGCGAGTGCAACTGCCGCAAGCCGCTGCCGGGACTTTTCGAGCAGGCGGTCGCGCAGTTTCCCGAGATCACGGCGGAGACGAGCGCGATGATCGGCGACTCGCTCTCCGATGTTGAATTTGGCTGGCGGCTGGGGATGAGGACGGTCTTCGTCGAGGGCGATCGGGAGCGGCGCAAGCCGGGAGCGGAAGCCGCGGCAGAGCAGGCCGATCTGCGATGCGCTTCGCTCGGCGCGGCTGTGGATGCGCTGCTGGCTGCGCGGTCCACGGCCGCGTGAATATGTGCCTGTGGCCTTCGTGCTATCCCACCCTTTCGCCCCCAAAAACGGGCGAAAGGATGGGGCACGGGAAGGTTCTTCTTTAATCGATCGGAGACCTGTCAGACGGCGGCGCTCAGTACCGCTTCAGATCCACAATCGCGTTCAGAATCGTCTCCGGCTGAGGTAGGATCGCGTCTTCGAGCTTGGGCTGGTAGGCCACGAAGGTATCCATCGCGCCAATGCGCCGCACCGGCGCGTCGAGGTCGTCGAAGAGCTCATCGCCGATGCGCGCCGCGATCTCCGCGCCGTAGCCCCAGCTCAGCATGTCTTCATGCGCCACAATCACGCGATTGGTCTTGCGCACGGAGGTTGCGATCGCCTCCCAGTCGTAGGGATTGAGCGTGCGCAGATCGAGAATCTCCACGTCGATGCCGTGCAGCCGCTCGGCCTGCTGCGCGGCTTGCAGGGCGCGCGGCACTAAAGCTCCATAAGTGACGAGCGTGAGGTGCGCACCCTCCCGCACAATCTTCGCCTTGCCAAAGGGAATGGCAAAGTCGGGTCCCGGATAGGCCGCGCGGCCATGGGTTTCGCGATAGAGCCGCTTGTGCTCGAGGAACAGCACCGGGTCGTCACAGCGGATGGCCGTGCGCAAGAGGCCATTGGCGTCGAGCGCGTTCGAGGGGAAGACAACGCGCAGGCCGGGGAGGTGCGTGAAGATGCTCTCTCCCGATTGCGAGTGGTAGATGGAGCCGCCGGTTAGATAGCCGCCGATGGGCACGCGGATGACGGCAGGCGCGGCCCAGGTCCCGTTGGAGCGCCAGCGCAGCAAGGCCAGTTCATTGCGAATCTGGTGCATGGCCGGCCAGATGTAATCGAAGAACTGAATCTCCACCACCGGCTTCATGCCGCGCAGCGCGTAGCCCACGGCGCGGCCCACGATGTTGGCCTCGGCCAGCGGCGAGTTGAAGACGCGCTCCGCGCCAAACTCGGTTTGCAGGCCGGCGGTCAGCTTGAAGACACCGCCCTTGCCCTTGGCCTCCTGGAGCGCCTCCGCGCGGCTGGCGTCGGCCACGTCTTCGCCATAGATCACGATGCGCGGGTCGCGGCGCATCTCGTCGCGCAGGCAACTGTTGATGAGGTCGGCCATGGTGTGCGCCGCGGGCTTCTGCCCGTTTTCTTCCTCCGCGAACTCGGGCTGCTCGGTGGCAAAGGCAACGCGCGTGGGATCGAGGTCCTCGGAGTAGACGTGTTTCGTAATGCTCTCCACCGTGGGCAAGGCCGCGTGCAAGGCGCGCTCGGCGGCTGCGGCGGCCTCATGTTGCAGGCCGTGCTCCAGTTCGTCGAGTTCCGCAGCCGCGAGGATGCCGTCCGCGATCAGGCGCGCGCGCATCCTGGCGATGGGGTCCGAGAGCGCATCGGCCTCGCGCTCGGCGGCGGAGCGGTAGAGCTTGTCGTCGTCCGACAAGGAATGTGAATAAAGCCGCACGCAATGGCCGTGCACCAGCGCCGGCCCGAGGCCCGCGCGGCAGTGCGCGGCTGCTTGCTCAAAGGCGCGCAGGCTGGCCACGGGATCGTTGCCGTCGATCTCGGCAAAATGGAAGTTGGGGAAGTTAGCCACGAGGCGCGAGATGTTTCCGCCCGGCGTATTCACCTCAACGGGAACGCTGATAGCGTAGCCGTTGTCTTCGATCATGAAGATCACCGGCAGCTTCTGGTTCGAGGCGGTGTTCATCGCCTCCCAGAACTCGCCCTGCGAGGTCGAGCCTTCGCCCACGCAGGCCAGCGCCACCTCGTCGCCGTGAAATTCCACGTCGCGGAACTCGCGGTAGTCGCCGGGATCTTTGAGGGCCGCTTCGGGATGGCGGCTGAAGTAGCGGCCGGCCTCGGCGCAGCCCACGGCGTGGAGCAACTGCGTACCCGTGGCAGAGGAACCGTTGACGATGTGCAGCGCGGGGCTGCTCCAGTG
This sequence comes from Acidobacteriaceae bacterium, assembly GCA_003165005.1. Taxonomy (GTDB): domain Bacteria; phylum Acidobacteriota; class Terriglobia; order Terriglobales; family Acidobacteriaceae; genus Telmatobacter. Next base: position 10,044 of record PLSB01000182.1, read on the forward strand.
CGTCGGCATCTGACGCCCGCCGCTGGCCGGATCATCGGCCGCGCCCACGGCCTGCAGCAACATCTCGTATGGCGTGACGCCCAGCGCCAGGGCAAGGGCGCGATCGCGATAGTAAGGGAAGAACCAATCGTAGCCGGACTTGAGGGCCAGCGCCGCGCCCACCTGCAAGGCTTCATGGCCGGCCGCGGAAAGCTGGAAGAAGATCTTTTGCTGGCGCTTGAGCAGGACTTCGCGATCGTCCACCGCGCGGGAAAGAAACATCAGCCGGTAGATCTCAACCAACCGTTTTGCGCTCGGCTCGCGCGCGGCGGCAGGCGCCCCCTCTTGACGAGCCCTGGAAACAGCCACTTCCATTCCGGTCGACCCCCGAGAACTGATTTCCAGACAGTTCCAGTCTAAATTGTACCAACGGGCGAGGGCGCGCGCTGCTCAAACTGACTGGCTGTCTGGAAGGAAGACGATCACGGCGCACTCACTAAAACTGGGTCTGGGATTGCGAAACCGGGGGCCGGGGATCTTCCACCTCGTCGAGCATTCTTTCTTTCACGCTGCGGGCGAGCCTCTCAATTTCGTTCAGCTTCTCGAGCTGTTCGGCGGTCAAAGATCGCGAGCCGGCAGCGGCGACCTCGTCGTTCAGCTCGCGGGCGAGTTTGAGGAGCTTATCGCTATCGGCGACGATTTGCTTCTGTCGCTCGATATTGACGGCAATTCTCTGCCGCACGGTAGTGACGCGATCCATATCTCCCCCGCTCGAAACAGCCGGGTGTGGGAAGGTATGCGGATTGTGCTCGGGAAACCCAAAAGGGTTGGCTGCACCGGCCTGCGAACGGGCCGCCGGTCCGCACATCAGGGCCAGTACTGCCAAACCCAAAATGGCCGCGGGGCGGACGTGCGCGCACCCATTTCTGCGGTTTCGTACTTCTCTCCCGGCTTTCAGCATGGTGAACCATCCCGGCCGCGCTGCACGGGGCCTTAATCCTTAGAGCTTGCTGATTTGACCTTTCGAGCCAATCGCTCGATTTGGCTCGCCTCGCGAACCACCGTCACGGAAAGCTGATTTTTGGTGCTCTTGTCGACTTGCGCCTTCAGATCTGTCGCAAGCTTGAGCAGATCGGCGCATTCGCGGGCAAGCTGCTGGCTGCGCGGATCCAATGCGGCATTGGCCGCTGGGGGATTAGGTTGCTGGGCGTCCGCGGGTGCAGGCGTGCCGGAATTTGCCGCGCTTGACGCGGTGGTTGCCACCCTCGCGGACTGCGCAGGGCAGCGCAACGATCCAGCCCCCAGGACAATAAAAGCCGCACAGCAGGCGAGTGCGCATAACTGGCCGGCGTGGCCATCCTGCCAGCCTCTGGACCACGTAGCCGCAATGCAACGCGCGGTTTGCGCCGAAGTCGCCATGGGAATTAAGATGCGCCGGGGGAACGGGGGGATTCCGGCGGTCTCTCCGCTCAGTCTAGTCTAGAAAGAGGAGCTATGGCATGAATATTTCTCCAATTCCCGCGGACCTTTTGCTGGCAATGCGCTGGAGCCTTTTCCGGGAAGACCGGTTTCTGGGCAAAGTGGTCGACGAATGGATTGCCGACAGCCAGGAATTCATCCACACCAAGCTGCCCAAGCTGGTTGTGATTGCCATCATCGCCCTGGTGCTCAGCCGCCTGCTGCGCCTGATCACGTTCCACATGACGCGTTTGGCCGAGCAGCGACATGCCGGACCGGGACGCCTGGGCGAGGTGAAGACCATGTCGGGCGTGATCCGCGCCACGGGACTGGCGGTGATCGGCCTCATTGCGGCCTTCATGTCCCTCGATATCATTGGCTTCAATCTCGCTCCCCTGCTGGCTTCGGCAGGCATCGCCGGCATCGCTATCGGCCTGGCCGCGCAGACCATCGTCAAGGACATGCTGAATGGGTTTTTGATCCTGGTTGAGGACCAGTACAGTGTCGGCGATACGGTGCGCCTCGCCGGAGTGACTGGGGTTGTCGAGGCGCTGACGCTGCGCCATACCACGGTGCGCGACCCCGACGGCACGCTCTACGTTATCCCCAACTCGCAGGTGACGACCGTGGCCAATCTCAACTCGGGCTACAGCATGGCTAACATTCATGTGAGCGTGGATTTCTCGGCCAATCCCGATCAGGTGACGAAGCTGCTTCAACAAATCGCAATGGAAGTGCGGACGAGCAGCGAGTTCAGCAATCTGTTTCTCGATGACCCGCAGGTTCCCGGCATCGACGCGGTGAAGGGCTCGCAGATGATCTTTCTGGTATTGTTCAAGACGCGAGCCAACCAGCAATACGCGCCAGTGCGCGAGTTCCAGCGGCGCGTGCGGCTGGCTCTCGAAGAGAACCATATGCTGCCGGGCGACCCCAACCGGGTGTTTCAACTGCACGTCGATGCGGAAGCGGCCGGAGCGCCTCGCCCGCTTGAGGAGGCGCCAACGCCGGCGCCCGATCCGACGACGATCAAGCCGCAGGAAAGCAATCCGTTCATTGGGGAGTAAGCATCATCCGGAGATTGCGAGTTTATGGAGCGCTCGCCAGATAGAGTCCCGGTAACCCGGCCACCACCTTCGAGAGCAGGACAAACGCACCTAAACAACCGCCGCCTGGGGGCAGTAGAACCTGGAATACTGCCATCCAGCCCGGAAATTGTTCAAGGTTTTCCTAAATCAATAAGTGAACTGTTGCGATATTTCAGTTTCAAACCGCCGCTATTCTTTGGCACAGAAAAGAATACCTCGTAATTGAAACCATCTTTCTCGAGGGCTATCCGCGGGTCTGCGCCATAAAGCACGTACCTGTAATTCAAATTGCCATTCTCGTTCATCAGAACCGGATAGATTTTTCCATCCTCTGCGAATAGAGAAAGCTCAACTAACTCACGATCCGCGTTTTCGTTGAGTGGAACTCCGTTTCTGAAAACCTTCAACTCAATCACAATAAGGTCGTGAGAGCCTTGAGATGGCAAGACCTTGCCGTTCTCATCCTCAAAAAATGACTTTCTCTCCACCTTGATGACTTTAATGCCGTTGATTCCATCCTGGACTGTATCGCCAATGTGCAACTGCTTGTTTTTGACCTGTCCGGAAACTCCAGATGATGCGCAGAACAAAAATAGGATCAAACAGAGCATGTCCCGCGCGTAGTTGA
>PLSB01000186.1 GCA_003165005.1 Acidobacteriaceae bacterium
GGAACTTTTCTTCAAATGGATCAAGCAGCACCTCCGCATCAAGGCTTTCTTCGGCGCTAGCTAGAACTCCGTCAAGACCCAGATCTGGATCTCCATCGCCGTCTACGTGCTCGTCGCCATCGTGCGAAAACGGCTCCAGCTGGATGCCACTCTCTACCAAATCCTACAGATCCTCAGTGTTATCCCCTTCGAGAAAACCCCCATTTTGCAGGCACTTCAGGCCTCCGACTCCCAATCCGACTTAGACGAAAACTCCACACAACTGATTCTGTTCAACTTATAGCCGGACAGCAGTGAAACCACCACAAGATCAATTACGTTGAGTTCGCCGCGACCGACGTGGCGCGCGCCAAACAGTTTTATTCGACCGTTTTCGGCTGGGAGTTCAAGGACTGGGGGCCGGAGTATATTGACTTCGCCCCCGAAAGCGGAGGCATCGCTGGAGGCTTTCGCCTGAGCAAGCCAGAGGAGACGAGCGGCAGCGCCGCGCCACTGATTGTGCTCTATTCCAAAGACTTGAAAGCTACGGAAGCGGCCATTGTCGCGGCAGGCGGGGCGATCATTGTGCCCACCTTCGAGTTTCCCGGCGGAAGGCGCTTTCACTTTTCCGACGGAGTAGGTAACGTGCTGGCCGTGTGGTCGGAGTAAGAAAGAGCAGAGTCTGCGATAATCTGCCGAACTGGTGCTCTGACCTCGTGAATTCGCACCAGTGGAATTCGTGCTATCCCATCCTTTCGCCCAAATTCGGGCGAAAGGATGGGGCACGGGATGCTTCCTCTTCAAGCGGTCAGAGACCTAATTCACGGGCGGCGGCAGCTGGAGCGGCTTGCGCGGCCCCAGCTCTTCTCGAAGCAAGGTCAATCCCAGAAGCCAGCGCTCAAAGCCGTCGGAAAGACGCGCGAACATGGGCGCTTCTTTTTCGTACTCGAAGAGATTGAACTGGCTGACGATGAAGTAGCTCTCTTTGCCCGCGCGGATGAGCTCGCCGAGGCTCGGGGTACGATGGCGCAGGCGGCGCTTCGATTCCGCGGCCTCAGGGTACATGCCGGCCACGAACAAGGCATAGTCGCCGATGTGTTTACGCAGCGCGCGTTCGCGATCGAAGGAAGGAGCAGTGCCGTTCACCGGGTCGGCGGCGCGCTCCATCTCCTCCAGCCGATCGATCGGCTGGCCCGAATCATCGCGCATGCAGTAGAGATTGCCGGCGTCGGAGAACTCGCACAGCAAGCGCGCCACGTAGCCGGTCACGTCGGGATCGTGAAGGCCCAGCTTGCCCTCGTAGCTTTTGCGGACCGCCTGTTGAAAGAAGGGTTCGAGCGGATGCGTCTGCTGCATACACACCTCCCGTGCGCGGAATCGTTGAGATTGCCTTGTTTCCTGCCGCTGCGGCTGAGCGCGATGAGCCGGTTGCCTGTTGGGCCAGTCGTTCTTGGTCGTGCTGGGCGGGGAAGTTGCCGGCCGCGGCTCGATTCACTTCGCTGTAACACTGAGCATACCGGAAGAGTTGCGTTTGGCAAGAGAGCAGGACGAACTTTGTTGGCAGACGCGTGGCCCGACTGCAAATAGGGCGGGGTTTCGTGCGGCCGATTTCGCTCGCGCAACAAAAAATGCGGCCGCGTGGCTGCCCTTTTGCATGAAATAAAGATTTTCTTACGCCGAAGCTCGCTTACACCGCCGCGGGAGTGCGCGATTCGAGTTCGGCCAGCCGCTTGGCCAGCAGAGTCTCCAGCTTGACGAGCGCGGCCGAGAAGCCCTCGATGCCTTCCTTCAGTTTGTCATTGGCCATGCGATCGGCGGCGTGCATGCGGTCGAAGGTCGCCTTGTCTACATTGATTCGTTCAATCTGCAGGTTCCCGGCGGCTTCCGGCGAGAGTTTGCGCGGCAATTCGCCCTGCGCGGCTTCGAGCTCGGCCAGCAGTTGCGGCGAGATGGTGAGCAGGTCGCAACCGGCCAGCTCCGAGATCTCGCCGAGGTTGCGAAAACTCGCGCCCATCACCACTGTTTTGTAGCCGAATTTCTTGAAGTAGTTGTAGACGCGCGTCACCGACTGCACGCCGGGATCGTCGGCGCCGTGGAAGTCCTTGCCGGTGTCTTTCTTGTACCNNCGAGGATGCGGCCCACGAAAGGCGAGATGAGCGTTGCGCCCGCATCGGCGGCGGCGATGGCCTGGTGCAGGCCGAAGAGCAGCGTCAGGTTGCAGTGGATGCCGTCCTTCTCGAGAACTTCGGCGGCGCGAATGCCCTCCCAGGTCGACGCGAGCTTGATGAGCACGCGATCCTTGCCGATGCCTTCCTTGGCGTACATGTCGATAATGTCGCGTGCCATGTCGATGGACTTCTCGGTGTCATACGAGAGGCGCGCATCGACTTCAGTCGAGACGCGGCCCGGAATGATGGCCAGAATTTTCTTGCCGAAGGCCACGGCCAGCCGCTTGAACGCGAGGTTGGCCACGTCTTTGTCGCTCGCGCCATCGCCCAGTTCCTTGTGCGCGTCCGTCAGCACCTCGTCCACAATGGGCTGATACTGCGGCATCTGCGCCGCGGCCGTAATCAGCGAGGGATTGGTGGTGGCGTCCTGGGGGTGGAACTGTTCCATCGCTTCCATGTCGCCGGTATCGGCAACCACAACGGTGTATTGGCGAAGCTGTTCGAGCAGATTCTGCGGCATGACTCCTCCTGATGGGGACGGCGGGGATCCTACGGCACCAGTGTACCTCTTCTTTTGGATGCAACGTGTGAGGGCCGGTTGCATTCAGGCGCGACTATCTTAAACGGCCTCGGCTTCCACGGTATTCGCGAGCGCGCCGAGACCATCGATGGAAACTTCCACGCGGTCGCCGGGCTTGAGCGGCCCCACGCCGGAGGGAGTTCCGGTGAGGATGAGGTCGCCCGGCTCCAGCGTGAACACCGCCGAAATGCAGCGCAGCAGAACCGGCACCGGAAAGATCATGTCGCGCGTGGAAGCCTGCTGGCGCAACTCGCCGTTGACGCGCGTCTCGATGGTGACGCCGTTCTCGATGTCCAGTTCGTCGCTCACGAACGGGCCGACGGGGCAAAAGGTGTCGAAGCCCTTGGCGCGCGCCCACTGGCCGTCTTTCTTTTGGAAGTCGCGGGCGGAGATGTCGTTGGCCAGCGTGAAACCGCGCACGACTTCGCGCCAATCGTCTTCGGGCTTGAGGTTGCGCGTGCGCCGGCCAATCACAATGGCCAGCTCGCCTTCGAAATCCACACGCTCGGACGCTGCAGGCAGCACCACCGCACCGCCCGGCCGCAGCAGCGACGATGGCGGCTTGAAGAAGAGCAGCGGCTCAGTGGGCATCTCGTTGCCAAGCTCCCGCACGTGCTCGCGGTAGTTGTGGCCCACGCAAACGATCTTCGACGGCGTGACCGGCGTCAGCAGGTCTGCCTCGCTCAGGGGGATCGGTTCGAAACTGTAGTTGAAAGAAGACGCTCTTCCATGCGCCAGGCGGAAGTGCGGATCTTCTTCGGGCACCTCCGTCAGGCCCACAATCTGCAAGCTCCCACTGCGCGTGTCCACAGCACCGTACAGAGTTTGTCCGCCGTAGAGAAATCGGCAGTATTTCATCATTCTCCTCGTCTCGCGGCAAAGCTAGGTCGCGGGAACAGTTTCCTCGGCCTCGGCCGAATGCGCGCTCTCGTGCCCCTGCTCGTCGAGAGCGCTTACCGCATACAAATATGTGTGACTGGGCTGCACATTGGCATCGCGAAAGCCGGGCGCGGTGACTGGCTCGGCGGGCGAAATGCGCTGCCAGCCGCTTTCCGTCGTCCCAACTTCGCGCCGGTAGACGATGTAACCAGCCAGATCGGCCTCGGTGTTCGGCTGCCAGTTCAGGTCGATCGCGGGTCCCGCGCCCTCCGCTCCAGCCGTTGCCACAGCCGCCAAACCTCTGGGCACCGCAGGTGGAAAGACGTTCACTGCCGCAATGCGCACAGGCGAGGAGAGCGGCCCGGCGAGTTCCAGCGTTTCTCCGTTGACCGAAATGCGGGCCACGCGTTGCGCGCCGTACTCGTAGGTCGCGCCAAACTCGATGCTGCTGTCGAGAGCGCGGTCCAGATGCGGCGCGGGCTCGACAAGGAGGGTGCGCTCCGGCGGCTCGCGACGCGGAGTGAACGGGCCCTGGGCGGATTTTGATGTTGCGGGTTGGTTCGCCGGCGGCACGATGAGCTTGCGGACAAGTCTTATATCGGGCCGCACGGCAACGTCAGGCGGCGCGGGCGTCCAGTGCAGCAGGACGCCGTCGCGGCGCATCTCCGCGGCCAGGCCGTCGACGGCGGCAGGCGCTTCGCCGGCCAGAACCTGAGCGCCGTTTGACAGACCCGCAGACCGGCCCTTGCGGTTTTCGAGCTCGATAAAATAGGTGAGCACACGCGGCGCGCCTTCGGCTAACGCCGGCGGCAATATGTCGGTAAACGCGCCGTCCGCTTCGGGCGAGAGCTCGATCGTTGCCGCCGCAGAACAACCAGCGGCGGCGCTCTCATCGCGGCAGATGCGCACCGTCACGTTGCCCTTGAGCGGCACCTTGTCGGTGTCTCTCTTGGGCATGGTCCAGGTGAGCGCCACCTGGTTGCCGGCGCGCACGGCGGAGAGATCGCCGACGCGTTCGGGAAGATCGAGCGAAGGCGGCAGCGGCGCGCCGGGCATGCCGCAGCCGGCGAGAGCCAGGGACGCGGCCAGCGCAGCAACAAGGGCCGCGAAACGCGCGCGCGCGCCAAGGTTACGGGCACATTGCATGGCGATTTCAGTCTAGAGCATCGCCGCGGGCGATAGGGGAGAAGAAGTTTGGGATGAGCGGCTAAATCCTCTTCAGATTGGCGAACTTTTCCATCAGTTTCTTGACGCCGACGCCGTGGCGGGCGAAGAGGACGGTGAGCTTGGCGTC
>PLSB01000091.1 GCA_003165005.1 Acidobacteriaceae bacterium
CCACTCTCTACCAAATCCTACAGATCCTCAGTGTTATCCCCTTCGAGAAAACCCCCATTTTGCAGGCACTTCAGGCCTCCGACTCCCAATCCGACTTAGACGAAAACTCCACACAACTGATTCTGTTCAACTTATAGCCGGACAGCAGTGATGGCAGCCCTATGGATTCGCTGGCTGGCTCGCTACCGGATATTGAAGCTGTAAACAAAGCTATAGGAAAAAATGGGATAGATTCGCACCTTCCCCACATCGGCTCGCCATTTCGTCAGTTGCGCTTGCAGCGCGGTATTGAATTCCTGGCCAACCGGGTTTGCGGTGTTGGAAATGTCGCTGCATTTTGTTTGAGCTAGATCCGTGCAAGCCCACCCCGATGTTTTCAAGTTGATGGCCGGAGCTCCCATAAAAACCACTCCGAATTCAGCCGGAAACGACCAATGCCGATTCGACCGCGGCACAAACTTGCCAAAACCGCCGGCGGCCGTAAACGCCGGTACATGGGTGTGCATTCCCAGCACACCTGATCCAATGAGCGGCGTAGCTCCGGTTGCCGCATTGGCGGTGGCGGAGTAGAACGTCTTTCCATTCAGCGTGAAGCTGGTTCCCGGCACGACCGCAGTCGCCATGGAAATCTGATTGTTGTTGTAGAGCATCAAGCCCGGACTTATTCGAAAGAAGCTATTGAACGGATACCAATCCAGTGAAGCGGCCATCGAAGCCAGATGCAGATCCGCGGTGGTTTTGAACCCCTCTAACTCAAACTCAGGAACCGAGTAGTTGAAGAAACTCCCCATCACGCGCGCATCAAAAAAATCGGAAAGCACTGTAGTGGCGTTGATCCCGATGCCCAGCGGAGAGACGTTGGCGCCGATCCCAATGCGTGAGAGTGGCTTTTGGTGTCTGGCGCCGGCCGGCGCCACCTCCCAGTCGTCATGTCCTCCGCCCGCAGCGGGTTCTGGCGCAGACGGAAGCGAAGATGCCGGCCTCAAAGCAGCGCCAACAGCGGGCGCAAATGCGCTGAAACCGGCTCTCGATTCATTCGCCTGATAGATCAACGAGGAATCGGCACGTTCATCCGCCATGAAGGCCGGCCCTGAAGCAGGTTGACTGTACGATGGCGCGCAAAGCAGGAGAGTTGAAGCAAGCGCACCACACAACGCGGCGACGGAATGCAGCCTTGCTCGCATGCCAATTCCTCTCGAGTGAACCCTCTGGATGGAACGGGTTCCCATGAGTTGCCATAAGACGCAAACGGGGTGTGCAGCGCTCTTACGCGGCAAGAAGCAGTACGGCCGGCATCTGGTCGTGCCGATTCTCAGATAATAAAGCATGAATCTGGCCACTCTCACTATAGGAGACAGTTCGCACGCCGTCTGATCCGAATTGCACTGCGGGCAAACCGGAGAGGTTTGTGGCCTACCGCTCCCAACCAAGGGACCACTCCTGGCAAACACCGATGTCGCCGGGAGCATTTCTCGATTCGATGGGTTCGGCTATCTCTTCGAGGTCGCCCGCCACACCCGGCAACCAGTGCAGGCGCGTGATCGTTTCGCTGCCTTGCGAGGGCCGCTGTGTTTACTTTCCAGCCGGTGGTTATTTGGGCCCAGGGCCCGGAAACTTCTTCTGGCGGCGTGGACGCCGCCAATACAGCCGGTCTGGAGACCGGCGCTACAGGTTCTCGCCGCTGCAGAAAGGCAAAAGAACAACCGCAGATCCTTCGACTCCGTTTGCCGCAAAAAGCGCGGCAAACTGCGCTCAGGATGACAGCCCTATTTATGTCCTTCGGCGGCGGGGTCGATCCTTGCTGCGTGCGGGCGGGATTTGCGGTAGACGTTGGCTACGGCGAGGGTCCAGAGGGGGACGAGATCGACGCCGGGGATGAGTTTGCCGGCGAAGGAGGGCAGGAACTCCCAATGCCAGCCGAGGAGCCAGGAGAGGATGCCGGCCATGCAAAGGTCGAGGATATCGTCAGGAGGGAAAGCCGCGCCTTCGATGAACAAGGGGAAGACAATGAGCTGGACGATGTCGGCCAGAATGGCGAGCAGCAGTGCGGCCTTCATGCGCGGGCCGGGAGTGATGCGGAGGTCGCCGGGGCCGGCTTTTGCGGGATGGACCGTTGCGGTCATAAAGAGAGTATCCGTCAATTTAACGGAGGTGGGAAGCGGGCGCGGGCCGGTCAAGCGCGATCCCTGTTTGGCGTGATAACTTCTTGAGCAAAGGACAAATGGAAGTGGAGCGCGCGTGAACAGGAAGAATCTGGTTCGACTCTTGCGGCAGCAGATCGTTTACGTCGTGTTTTCGGCAGTGATCTGCGTTGTGTTCTGGGCCGAAGGACAGCCGACTAATCCGATTGCGGTCGTGCTCTACACGTTTTGCATCGGAAACCTGCTCTCGATCGGCATCCCGTGGTTCGGGCCGCTCTACGAGAAACGGGCCTTCCCCTACGATTTGCTGATCTTCCTGCCTGTACTGGCGGTGATCATGGTCCCGGTCTTCCTGGTGACCACTGTGATCGTGTGGCTGGTGGCTCCGCATTCGTCGCATACGCTTCTGGAACTGCTGATGGCATGGAAGTTCCCGGTTGTGATCACATTCATCATCGGGATCGTCTCCTTCGTGAGCCAAAGCGCAAAGGAACGGCTGGAGCGGCGCAACGTGGAGTTGGAACAGGCAGTGGAGAGCGGCACGGCGCAGATTGCGATGCAGGAGCAGGAGTTGGAGCGCGCGCGGGAGATCCAATCGTCGCTGCTGCCCAAGGAGATTCCCCAGCTTGCCGGGTATGAGGTTGCCGGGGCGTGGCAGCCGGCGTTCACGGTGAGCGGCGACTACTACGATGTGCTGCGGCTCGACGGCCACCGGCTTGGCATCTGCATTGCGGACGTGGCCGGGAAGGGCGTATCGGCAGCGCTGCTGATGGCCAACGTGCAGGCGGCGGTGCGGGCCTTTGCCGACAGCTCCGGGAGCCCGTCCGAGATGTGCCGCAGGGTGAACGCCCTGCTGCACGAGAATGTGGCGACGGGGAAGTTCGTGACGTTTCTCTACGGGGTTCTGGATGCGGAGAAGCGAACCTTCCGGTACTCGAATGCGGGGCACCTTCCGCCGATCGTGTTTTCCGACGGCGAGGCGAGGACCGTGGATGGCGGAGGGGCGGTGCTGGGTGTGTTTCCGTCATGGGACTACGAGGACGCGGTGATCGAGCTCAAGGCGGGAGACCGGCTGCTGCTCTTCACCGACGGGATTACGGAGGCGGCGGACGCGAGCGGGCAGGAGTTCGGAGAGACGGGGATTGCCCAGTTCGTGAAGGCGAACAGCGCGCTGGCGGCGAAGGAGTTGAACAACAGATTGCTGAAACGAGTGACGGAGTTCTGCCAGGCGCAGTTCCACGACGATGCGACGGTGCTGGTGATTGCGGCGCTTTGAGCCATGTACGGGACTGCGGGACTATGGGACTGCGGGACTGCGGCCCTGGGACGTTGAGTTTTCATGAACACGGCGCTTGCCAGAAAATGCCGAACCATGACACCCTTGAAGAAGATGCGCAAGTTCCGCACCTGAAGGAGTACTTAGTCCCCGATGCCTATCCAAACCACTGAGAAGATCTGGCACAACGGCAACCTGATTCCGTGGGAGCAGGCCACGATCCACGTGATGAGCCACGTGATCCACTACGGCTCGAGCGTGTTCGAAGGCATCCGCTGCTATGGGCAACCGCATGGGTCGGCGGTCTTCCGCCTGCCGGAGCACATGCAGCGGCTGCTTGACTCGGCCAAGATCTATCGCATGGAGGTTCCGTACACGCTTGAGGAGTTGTGCGCGGGCGTGGTGGATTTGATCGAGGCCAACGACGTGGCCCCATGCTACATCCGGCCCATTATTCTGCGCGGCTACGGGGAGATCGGCGTGAGCCCGAAAGGCTCGCCGCTTGAGGTCTACATTGCGAACTTTCCCTGGGGCAAGTACATTGCCGGGCACGGAGGCGCGGATGTGTGCGTCTCCAGCTGGAACCGGCTGGCCCCCAACACCATGCCCTCGCTGGCCAAGGCGGGCGCGAATTATATGAACTCGCAGTTGATCCACATGGAAGCCGAAATCAACGGCTACCAGGAGGGGATTGCGCTGGATGTGAACGGGCTGGTAAGCGAGGGATCGGGCGAAAATATTTTCATCGTGCGCAACGGCGTGCTGTTTACGCCGCCGCTGGCCAATTCGGCGCTGTCGGGCATTACGCGCGACAGTGTGCTCACCATTGCGCGGCACCTGGGGCTGATGGTGCACGAGCAGGCCCTTCCGCGCGAACTGCTGTACATCGCCGACGAGGTCTTCTTTACCGGCACGGCCGCGGAGGTTTCGCCGATCCGCTCGATTGATCGCGTGGTGGTTGCCGACGGCAAGCCTGGCGAGATTACCAAGAAGATTGCCGACGAGTTCTTTGGCATTGTCAACGGGCTGAAGCCGGACCGGTTTGGCTGGCTGACGCCGGTGAAGGTGGAGGCGAGCGAGGCGGTGACGGCGTGAGAGCAGCTTCTAGCCGCTAGCTTCTTCAAGGTTAGAATAAGGGCCCAGGGGGAAAGCTTCGATGCAGGACATTGCGTATACAGTGCACACTTTTAAGGAAGGTGGAACTTACGTTGCATATGTGCCGGAGCTTGATCTGTCAAGTTGCGGCGCGACGAACGATGAGGCCCGCAAGAACATCAGGGATGCGGTGCAGGGTTTCCTGGAGACAAGCGCCGACATGGGATCCCTGGATTGGGTCCTTGAGGAGTCGGGTTACAGCAAGAAGGGTGATTCCTGGCTGGCGCCGGAGTTTGTGGCGCTTGATCGGGAGATGGCGAGTGTACGCTGATGGCCGCTCTTCGGCCAGTCCCTTACACTACTCTGGCCGCAGTTTTTGAAAGGGAAGGCTTCGTCTTCAACCGTCAGCGGGGAGACCATCTGATCTATACCAAAGCCGGCGTTGCACGTCCGCTTGTTATTCCCGCTTATCACGAAGTTCCCGTTTTCATCATCAAGAATCTTCTGCGCTCGGCGGGGATGAGCCGGGAGCGGTATCTCGATCTCCTCCAAAGCCTCTAAAGTTGACTGTCTGAACCAGGAAGGAAGCTTTCCAAGTGACACCCGACATGCGAGTGACGGTGGCTGGACTGGAGCTCAAGAATCCGGTGATCGCCGCCAGCGGCACGTTTGGCTACGGCATCGAGTTTGAAGAGATTGTCTCGCTGGAGAAGCTGGGCGCGATCGTGACCAAGGGGATCTCGCTGGAGCCAATGGCGGGCCACGCGCCGCCACGCATTGTGCAAACGGCGGCGGGGATGCTGAATGCGATTGGCCTGCAGAACATTG
>PLSB01000242.1 GCA_003165005.1 Acidobacteriaceae bacterium
AGCTGGTCGTAGACGCCGCCGCGCGCCATCTTCTCAAGGGTCGTCGTGAAAGCCTCGCGGGCACGCTCGTTGGCGCGGCTGGTGGCGATCTCAAGCAGCAGGTCAAGCGCCGCGGGATGGGGAAACTTGGGCTGCGAGCCGAAGCCTCCGTTGCGCGGATCGAATAGGGCGACGATTGACTCAGCGATTTTCTCAACCAAAGCCAGAGAAACACTGGAGCGGGCGGAAAAGCTCTCGTTGTGCTCGATGGCGGCCATCACGCTCGCGGCGGTTTCCAGGGCCTCGTCGCGATGCACGCGCCAGACCTGCGCCATGGCCTGCAACACGTGCTTGATCCCCGGCCGGCCGTAGCGGTCGTCGCGGGGAATGTAGGTTCCGCCGAAATAGGGACGGCCGTCGGGCGTGAGAAAGGCGGTGAGCGGCCATCCGCCCTGCCCACTGATGGCCGAGACCGCCGCCTGATAGCGCGCGTCCACATCCGGCCGCTCATCGCGATCCACTTTGACGGCGACAAAGAGTTGGTTGATGAGCGCGGCAACCTCGGGGTCCTCGTAGGACTCGCCGTCCATCACGTGGCACCAGTGGCACCACACCGCGCCGATGTCGAGCAGGATGGGCTTGTCCTCGGCCTGGGCGAGGGTAAACGCGGCCTCGCCCCACGCATGCCAGTGCACAGGCTGATGGCGCGCCGAGCGCAGATAGGCAGAGGCAGAGTGTTCGAGGTGGTTGCCGGCGGTTGGGGAAGCGGGCTCTTGCATGGGCTGAGAATAACAGGATTGCGAAAATAGTCGGCAAAACAGGCGCAAAAAAACCGCGCGTCCCGGGCCCTGAGATTGGGACCCGGGATGCCACGGAGCTTCTGCTGCGCCGTTCAGTCTTTCGCTAGCTCGGTTTCAATGGCCGCGACGAGTTCGGGAGCGTCGGGCGCGGTGTTGGGCGCGAAGCGCGCCGCCACTTCGCCCGTGCGGCTGACGATGAACTTCTCGAAGTTCCATTGCAGTTCGGGCGCCGGGTTGGCGTCGATGTTGTGCTGCTTGAGGACGGCGGCCCATGCGGCGGGGTCGCCCTTGGCCTGGGGTTGCGCCGCGATCAGCTCCGCATAGAGCGGATGCTTTTCGGGGCCGGTGACGGCGATCTTTGAGAACATGGGGAACTTGACGCCGTAATTCAGGGTGCAGAAGCTCTGAATCTCCTGGTTCGTGCCCGGCTCCTGCTCTTTGAAGTCGTTGGCGGGGAAGCCCGCGACCACCAGTCCCTGGCCGCAGAAGCGCTCGTAGAGATTCTCCAGGCCCTCGTATTGCGGCGTCAGACCGCACTTGGACGCCACGTTGACCACCAGCAGTACCTTGCCTTTGAACTCGGCGAGCGACGCAGGCTCGCCACCGATTTTTGCAACGGGGATGTCGTAGATAGATGAACTCACGTAAAACCTCCTGTTGCTTTCCATGGTAACAAGGCCGGGTGTCAGGTGACAGGTTTCGGGGAGCGGTGGAGAGTGAGTAGTGGTTAGTGGTTAGTGGGCCGCGCAATGAAAAGCCCGGCGCGAGGCCGGGCTCTTGGCGGTTCGGAACTCAAGCAGCGCTTAGAGTTTTTCGTAGAAGTCGCACGCGGAACACGAGATGTAGACTCCGCCGGGGACGCCGCGCTCGCGGTCTTTGACGCGCTTGACGATGCGCGTGGGTTTGGAGCACTTGGGACAGTCGGTGGACTTGGTGGTGTCCATTATCTTCTTGCGATCGCCGGTTTTGGCAATTTTGGCCATGGGTAGGGTGGTTCTCCTTCTTGGGTTGTCTCTGCACGCATCCGCAGGTGCGGACGGCTTCAACGGCGCGGCCGGGGTTCGCCTGCAGGCACAAAATGCGCCTTCGGACGAACGCGGCTCGCTGGTTCCAGTTTATACGATTGGGCGCGGCGGCTCGAGGGTGAGCTCCGGCTGCTTGTTGCGCACGCGCCACAGGATGTAAATCGCCAGGCCGGCGAGGGTGCCACCGATCTCCGTTACCCACACTGCAGTCAGTGAGCGGTAGAGGCCCAGGCCGACGAGCGGCGAGTTGCCGAAGGCAAGGGGAATGCCCACATCGGTGGGCGACAACGCGGTCATGGGATGCGTGATCCAGTCCAGCACCCAGTGCGAGAAAACCATGAGGCCGAAGACGATCCCGATACGGATTCGACGCCGGGAGCGGCGTGCCAGCCATGACGCCAGGAGGCCAAAGAGCACTGACCAGACGACGGCCATCAGCAGACTGTGGTCCCAATAGGGAGGATGCGCGCCGGGCCCATGGTACGCAGGCGAGGTTTCAAGGCCGACGGTCCAGAAGACGATCCAGAGAATGTCCAGCAGGCAAGTGCCGAGGATCAGCCAGCCCACATTGACTTCGGGAACGAGCGGCTTGGCGGCCAGGCCAACAGCCACATGCGCAATTCCGGCCATGGGGAACTTCCTCCGTTCGGCGGAGCTCACAGGTTTTCAGGAAGCAAGATGATTGTAGCCGCCGTGAGGGCTGCAGCACTGTGAAGCCCGCGTCAATTTGCGCTCTTCACCCTGACCACGGTGATTTTCTGATCGGGAGGCCGTCGCACTATCAGGATGGATCTAGGAAGCCTGATCGGATTTGTGAAATAGCCTTCGGATCGCTAGTGTGGTGAATCCGAAACGCGCGAATGGCAACCGCAGATCCTTCGACTCCCTGCGCTACGCTCCGGTCGCTCAGGATGACAGCTTATATGTTTTGATTCGCAAGCCCTTTGTCGTATTTCTTGATGAATTCAATCGTGTTCTCGTATTTCACCTTTTCTGCGGCGGGTGAAGTTTTCAGCATTTCATCCAGATCGTCAAGCAAGGGGTTGGAAAAGTTGGCGCTGCCTTCACAAAACGTATACGCAAAAACATCCGAATTGAATATCGAATGCCGTCTCAACGGAATATCCCGATTGATGTAAGAATGGTGCAATGGATTCAGAGAATACTCGGACACCTTTCTTGTTGCTGAAGCCGTCAAGAGAGGTCCCAGCCAATTCTGATCTTCGCTATACTCGTAGCTTTCGAGAAAAGCCTTCCCCATCAAAATTTTCTTTTCATGCCCGAAGATCAACTCGCCAAAAGAGATTGCGCCCCGGACAGGAAGCTTGATGGAGATGCATTTACGAATAAACTTCTGTGAAACAGACAGCATTGAAGGATAATCTTTAACCTGATCCGACTTGGAATAAAAGATAAAAGTATCTGCGTAAAACAAGTAGTCGATATGCACACGGAGGATGTCCCACCCATAGTT
>PLSB01000042.1 GCA_003165005.1 Acidobacteriaceae bacterium
GACGATGCAGCGCACGTTGTCGTAGCGCGGGTCAGAGAGAATCTGCTCGATGCGGTGGCGGTTGGGATAGCTGATGAATAGGCCGCGCGGTTTGCGCCAGATTTCGGAGAAGCGCTGGCAGCCTTCGCCGACGGCCGGCGTGTAGACGATGGGCAACAGCTCTTCGGTGTGCTCGGCGATGAGCGAATAGAAGAGCGTCTCATCGTTGTCCTGGAGGTCGCGCATGTTCGAGTATTTGCCGAAGGCGGTGGGGCGCGAGTCGAGCACGCGCTTGCGGCGGGCACGTTGATCTTCGAGCGTCCCGATGTGCGGCGGCAGAAGGCCGTGCAAGGCGAAGGTATCGCGCTCCGCTTCAGTGAATGCCGTGCCTTTGTTGAGGCGCGGATTCATGAGCAGATCGAGTCCGTGAAGGCTGGTGCGAACGACGCGGGCGGCGGAACGGCCCGAAGCGGGGGATTCGGAACTCAATGCGGTTTCTCCTCGAAGAGAGCTTGCCGGGATTTCATCTCCATGATAGCGAAAGCGCGATTGCATCAGCGTGAATGCGCGGCGGGGCTAGGAGCGCCATGGATCAAAAAGGGAAGCGCCGGTGCGCTGAAAGTGGGAGACATTGCGCGTGACCACGGTCATGCCGTGGACGAGAGCAGTGGCGGCGATGAGGGAGTCGCGGTACGAACAAGGATCCGGCACGTGCAAGGCCGCACATCGTAAAGCGATCGCGGTGTCCACCGCCAGAATTCGATCCGAGAAGGAGAGCATTACATAATCCGTTAACCAGGATCGAAGCACAGAAGCTTGTGCTTCATCGGTTCGCTGCTTCTGGAGTATGCCCATCTGCAGCTCAAAGATGCAGATCACCGAGAGGTAAAGGCTCGACGGAGACACGCTTCGCGCCCAGGCGATCACGTGCGGATCGGATTCGCGGTTTCTCCGGGGTCGCAACTCGGAGACTACATTGGTGTCGAGTACGTACATTAGGAGAGATCTGCAGGGATGGGGAACTCGTCGCCGCCAATCCGCGGTGGCTCAAAATCGATCTCAGCGACTTCCGGCATCGCGAGCATTTCGACAATCGACTTCTGTTCGCCCTTCAATTTCTCATATTGCTTGATTGAAAGCAGCACGTGCGCAGGTCTTCCACGATCGGTAATAAAGACCGGGCCTTTTCGGGCAGCCTTTTTTGCGCGACCGGCGTCCTGATTGAATTCCCGGCTGGACATGGTGGTAATGGCCACGGCGCACCTCCAATGTAGCAACGTAGCTACATTCTAGCACTCGTGGTTTTCAATCGCAAAAGGTGGCACAATTTCCCACCCTTTTCCGCAAAGTACGCGGAAAAGGATGGGGCACGGCGGCAGGATTTAGGGACGGGATCGTTCATTCAAGCGATTCGAAGGTGAGAAGCACCATCTCCGGCCGCGTGCCGACGCGCACGGGAGGGCCCCAGGTTCCGGCGCCGGTGGAAGTGCAAACCTGGAGCGCGCCGAAGCGGTGCAACCCACTGGTGAAGAGGCCGTAGATGCTGCTCGTGATCCATGTGAAGGGCAGGAACTGGCCGCCGTGGGTGTGGCCCGAAAGCTGGAGATTGAAGCCGCCTTGTTCGACGGTGGGCAGGCGGGTGGGCGCGTGGTTCAGCAGGATGGAGGGGCGCGCGGGGTCAAGCTTCATGCCGTCGAGCGCGGCCTTCATGCGCAGCGGCGAGGAGCTGCTGTGATAGAAGACGCCTGCCACCTGCACGCCGTCGACGGTGACGAGTTGGTCGCCGAGGACATGGATGCCGGCGCGCGCGACGGCCTCAATGTAGTGCGCCGGATCGGTGAACTCCTCGTGATTGCCGGTAGAAAAGTACATGCCGAGTGGCGGCGTGAGTTTTTTAAGCGGCGCTACGAGACGATCGAGGTCGCCTTTTGTGCCGTCGAAGAGATCGCCGGGAAGAAAGACAATGTCGGGCGCGAATCTCGCGGCTTTGGCAACCAGGCGGCGGCAGAAACGCACGCCATAGATGGGTCCAAGGTGCAGATCGCTCAAGAGGACCGCGCGGCGGCCCTTCCACGACGCGGGAAGGTTGGGAAGCTCGACGGTGAAGCGGCGAATGCGAAGGATGCGCGCATTGATGAGTCCGTAAAGAGCGGCGAGCGCCGCGATCGCGTAGAGAACGCCGGCGAGAAGCGGGCGGACGGCGGCGGGATGGACCGAAAGATGCGTCAGCCGCAGCGCAAACCAGGCGATCCAGCAAAGGAACGAGGTCCAGAAGAAGAAGTTGAGGAATCCGCTCCAGACGGCTGCAAGCCAGTAAACGAGCGAGACGGCGGGATGCGAGAAACGAAAAGCAAGCAGCGAGGCGGCGACGAAGCTGAAGGCTAAGACGAGCATGGCCGCGTGCAATCCGGCGGCCTTGGCAGGCGCGAGGCCGGGCCAGAAGGCAATCCAGGTGAAGAGAACGAACCAATGCGCGAGAAAGAAAATGCCCTGAATGACGCAGATTGCCAAGGCTGGCCAGGCTTTCAAGCGGATCTCCTCACTTCCATCATTTCATGAGCGGAAGCTGGGGTTGTGGCTGGTGTGAGGTGTGATCCCGTCCTTTCGCCAAAGAACGGCGAAAGGATGGGGCACAGGTAAGGCGCGTGCAACAATCTTTTCATGAAGCACTCCGCCGGCAACGCGTTGGGCATATACATCTCGATTCCGTTTTGCCGGACGAAGTGCACGTATTGCAACTTCGCGTCGGGCGTGTTTCCGGCTTCGGATCACGCGCGTTATGTCGAGCGCGTGATTGCGGATTTGGCCGGCGCACAGGCGTGGGCTGGGAGCGTGGGAGCGGAGCTCCCGCGGCGCGTGGATACGGTGTACCTGGGCGGAGGAACGCCGTCGTTGCTGGCTCCGGAATTGGTGGCGCGGATCTTTGCGGCCGTGCGCGCGGAGTTCGATCTCGATGCGGATGCCGAAGTCACCATGGAATGCGCGCCTGGGCAACTCACGGACGCAACGCTCGGTGCCATGACGGCCGCGGGCGTGAATCGCGTGAGCCTGGGCGTGCAGTCGTTTGTCGATAGAGAAGCACACGCGAGCGGGCGGCTGCACAGCCGCGCGGTGGTTGAAGAGGATTTGCGGCGGCTGCGCGCGGCCGGCATCGCGAACCTGAACGTGGATCTGATTGCAGGCCTGGCCGGGCAGACGCTGGCTTCGTGGGAGGAGTCGCTCGCGGCGCTGGTCGCGTCGGAGGTCCCGCACGCCAGCGTGTACATGCTGGAGGTGGATGAGGACTCACGGCTGGGACGCGAGATGCTCAAAGGCGGGGCGAGGTATCGCGCGGGACTGGTGCCAAACGAAGATGCGATTGCGCAGATGTACGAGCGGGCCATCGAGCGGCTGGACGCGGCGGGATTGCGGCAGTACGAGATTTCGAATTGTTCTCGTCTTGGACTGGAATCGCGGCATAACTTGCGGTACTGGGAGAGGCGACCGTATCTGGGTGTGGGGCTGGATGCGTCGTCGATGCTTCTGAGCGATCCCACCCTTGCCGTCCGGCGCGGCTCAGGGCAAGGACTGGACGAAGATGGCGATCTCCCACGCTTTTCGCAAAGAGCGCGAAAAGGATGGGGCACCCAAGACTCGATATTGCGCGCAACGACCACGGATGATTTGGCCACGTATCTTGCGGGAACGGGAGCCATGGAAACCGAGTGGCTGGGGCCGGCGCGGCAGCACGAAGAGGCGTGGTTTCTGGGGTTGCGGACGAACGCCGGAGTGAACGCGGCTGCGCTGCGTGCGGAGTTTGGCGAAGAGCTGGTTGAGCCGGCGCTCGAAGCAGTCGAGCGGCTCGCGCAAGATGAGCTTCTCGTCTTCGAGGGCGAGCGGGCGCGATTGACCGCGCGGGGGCGGCTGATTTCGAACGAAGTCTTTCAGGAGTTTTTGCGGCCTGAAACCGCTGAGGCCAAGCGGGGATAGCTTACGCGGCTGTCGCGACTTTTCGCGTCGGAAGAACCTTCAGGGTGGCGCGCATCCCCAGGCAGTCGGAGTAGCGCAGCAGCTTTTCGATGCTGATCTGTGTGATACGGCCGCGCATCAGGTTGCTCACCGCAGGTTGATATTCGTCGAGAATAGCGATCAGTTCGCGCTGCGAGTAGCGCTTGCGCTCAATTTCTTTGCGAACGGCGTCGAGCAGGTCGGCCTTGATCTTGAGCGCCGTGGATTCAGAGCGCGTGAAGCCAAGATCGTCGAACACGTCACCGCGTGTCACATGTGTCACCGCGCTAGCTTTTCTTGGCATAATCTCTCGCCTCCGCAATTCTCAACTGCGCCTGCACCGACTGCAGACGGGATTTGGCGATCTTAAGATCGCGCCGGCCGGTTTTGCGGCTCTTCTTTTCAAAAGCGTGCAACACGTATAAAGCGTCGCCAATCCGCGTAAGGTAGATCACTCTGTACCAGGTTCTTTCGTCCGCGGTTTTCAGTTCCCAGACGGCCTTGCCGATCGACTCCATGCGTCGCGCATCGCAGTCCGGAAGCAATCCTTGTTGCAGTCTGCGCAACGCGTATCCGAGTACGCTCTTGACCTCAGAAGGGAAGGAACTCAACACTTCTTTGGCGTCGCCAGTCCAATGAATCTCAGCGAACTCTTGCACTTCTTGAATATATCATATTTCATATGCAGCGCCGCGTAACTGATTCCGCTCACTCCCGCGCTTTTCGTCCGCAGCCCTGCGAGGCGGGCTGAAAAGGAAGCGACTCGCAGAACGCCGGTTCACCAGGCGAGCAACTCGTCGCCGGAAGAAGCGGAAAGGAATGTGACGGGCGACGGCGTGGTTTGCGGCTGGCTGCCGAAACACTGGATCGACTCGGGGCCGGCGGCTTTGGCAAACTCGAGGGCTTTCTCGGCTTCGCGCAGCACCACCACCGGCGAGCGGCCGTGGCTGACGCCGATGCCGAAGCACGCGGAGAGGCGGACAGCTTCGCCGGAGACGTGGAAGGGCGTGGAAAAGACTTCCATGCGCAGGCGCTCGGCGAGGGTCATGGCGTTGGTTGGTGAGCACGAGGGCAACGCGACGAGGAATGCATCCATCCCTGGCCGGCCCAGGACATCGTAGCTGCGCAGCAGGGCGGCGGTGCGTGTGGCCACCTGGCAAAGCAGATCGTCGCAGGCATCGGCGCCGAGCCGCGAGTTCCAGTGGCCGAAGTCGTCGATATCGAAGAGCACCAGGCACATGCAGGTCTGGCAGCGCTGCGCGCGGTCGGTTTCGCGGAAGAGCACGGAGAGCAGGGTTTCGCGATTGTAGACGCCGGTGAGGCGGTCGAATTGGGAATGGCGCAGGGCGGCGTCGCGCAAAGATTCAAGCTCGTGCGCCATGCGCTGATTGCGCAGCACCAGGTCCAAACGCAACTGCCAGTAGACGGGCTCCGCAGAGCGCAGGATGAGGTCGTCGACGGCGGCCTCGGCAAGGCGATCGACCCATTCCTGCGTGACCGTGCCGGCAATGAGAACGATAGGCAGCCGCGGGCTTTCGGAGTCGGCGCGGAGAGCGGCCAGCAACTGGCCCGTGGGCATGCCGGGCAACTCGACATCGAGCAGAATCAGATCGGGAGGGCGAGGGCTGGAGATGGAAGCGAGCGCAGCCTCAGCGGAGAGAACAACACGGACATGCGCGCCGACGGCCAGGAGCGCGGGCTCAACGGCGGCGAGCAGATCCGTGTCCGACGATGCGAGCAGAACGGCGAGCTGAGCGAGAGCGGGCATCCAGAAACGTCTCCTGCTGGATGTATCGGCACAGATTAGAAAAAACTTAGAATCTGGAAGATTATTTGACCGCTCGTAATGACTTTCGGGTGGATTTTCCTAACTAAAGGTAACGTGCGCCTACGGTATTGCTGCCGCATGATTTGGTTCTTGGCCCCGGTCAGGAGAGGCTGCGAAAGGAGGGCGGATCGTGAACGAATTCTTGAGCGAAGCGCCCGCAGGGGCTAAAGCCCATCCTTCATTTTGGGCGTTTACGGCACGAGTAAACTCGTGCCCTGTTACAAAGCTTCCTGCTGAACCAGCTTTTCCGCAGCCTCAGAAAGCTCCGAACTCATTATGCTGCTTTACGGCCCGAATAAAACCGGACCATGTTACACGACTTCTTGCCAGACGCGTTTTTCCGCAGCCTGAGGAGAGCGGCGCTTCAAGAGCATCAATCCACAAAGTCCACTTGTGGCGCGATCGGGATCAGGCCACGCTCGTGGCCCAGTTCGAGGAGCTTGCGGATGGCTTCGCGACCGTCGGAGCCGTAGTCGAGAGTGCGCTCGTTCACATACATATTCACGAAGTTGCTGGCCAGCCGGGCATCGAGGTCGCGCGCAAATTGCATCGCGTATTCCAGGGCCTGCTCCCGGTTATCGAGGGCAAAGTTGATGGAATCGCGCAGCGCTTTGGAGACGATCTTGTGCACTTCAGCGCCGAGCGAGCGGCGGATGGCATTGCCGCCCAGCGGCAGCACAAGGCCGGTGGTTTCGCGCCACCAGGCTCCGAGATCGACGACCTTGAAGAGCCCCCTGGTCGAATAGGTGAGCTGCCCCTCGTGGATGATGAGCCCGGCATCGTATTTTCCGGCCAGAATCTCGGCGATGATGCGATCGAAGGGGACGACTTCGGTTACGATGGCCGGGTTGAAGATCTTGAGCGCAAGATAGGCCGTGGTGAGCGTGCCGGGGACGGCCACGCGGATGCGGCCGAGGTCGGCGGCTTCCATTTTGCGGCTGGAAACGATCATGGGTCCGTAGCCCTCGCCCACGCTGCCGCCGCAGCCCATGAGCGTGTAGTTTTCCTGCACGTAAGGGTAGGCGTGAAAGCTGATGGCGCTAACGTCGTAGAAAGCCTCTTCGCGGGCACGGCGGTTGAGGGTCTCGATATCGCAGAGCGTATGCGTGAAGCGATAGCCGGGCACGCGGATTTTGTTGGTCGCCAGGCCGTAAAACATGAAGGCGTCGTCGGAATCGGGACTGTGCGCGATGGAAATTTCCCTGACGGCGGGGCTGGCGGCTTGGCTTGCAGTCTCAGGCGATTGAGTGCTCACGATGAGGGGAGTTCCTTTCGGCGAATCGGATTTCGATCGCTTTCTGATTGGATGCGGTTGCGGCTTTCATGGATGGGAGGCGCCGGCCCGATCTTCCATTGCCTGGCCCGGCTGGCCGATCAGCGCTTTACTTCCAGCTCAGACTCCGCGGCCGGCTCAACAGCCGCAGACGGTTCGTCGCCATGCCGGGTGCGCTGTCTGAAAATGTGATAAGCCACCCCCGCGGCCGCAACGAGCAGCGCCAAAAGCGAAACGAGAAGGACAATTAGAAGCCAACGCATGAGGCAAACTATCCCCAAGGATACCAGAGAGCGCCTGCGCCCCGGACGGCTTTGCGGGTCGCGGCGCGATTCACGCGAATTTGATTTCCGGCTCGCGCAGGCTGGCATGGAGCCACGCAAGATAGGCATGGCTGCCGGCTTCGACGGCAAGCACAAGAAACTCCGGCGTCTGGTAGCTGTGAAGCTCGTTGAGGCGCGCTTCGAGAGCCGTCAGCCGGTCAGCGGCGGTTTTGAGCAGCAGCAGGCATTCGGCCGAGGACTCGATCTGATCCTTCCAGTGGTAGATGGAATTGACGGCGGGCAGCATGGTGGCGCAGGCGGCCAGCCGCTCCTCCACCAGTGTGCGGCCAAGACGCGCGGCTTCCTCGGGGCTGATGACGGTTGTCATCACAATGCGAGCGGACGAAGTGGATTCGAGCATAAGGCCCCTCCCCAAAATGAGCATCAGATAAAAACGAGGCTCAAAAACACTGTAAGCCCAAATCTGGTTTGTGGAGCAAGAGGCTTTATTGGGAGTGACGGACGGGACAACTTCCAGTGCAAGGCGCCGAACCGGGCGGGGCGCAAGGAGGCTCCTCCGTCCGGTTCGGCGAGGCTGCGCGGTTCCGACTCAGAGAACCAGTTCGGCAACCACGAGGAGCATCATGCTCCGATCCGGCGCGTTTTGCGTCCTCGAAGCCGGTGATTGTATATGGCGGCCACTACAGTTTGCGCGGCTTATCGAGGCCGGCGATGAGCTTTTGCGCAGTCGCAAGGTCCTCCGGCGGTGACGCCGGCATGCTGGCCTATCTTGCAGAGGCGAGGTTCAGATTGATCCGATCGACGGGAATCTCGAGCGCGCCCACCTGATCGCTCTCCTTGTCGTGCACGCCGAGGCGCAAAAAGAAGTTGCCCTTCGCCGGAATGGCGATTTGCTTCTTCCTTTGGAGGCCGCTGACGAGCAGCTCACGGTATTGGTCTGTGGTCAGGTCGAGGGTATCCGTCTCAAGGATCGAATTCACCGTTTCGCCGTCGCCGGTGTGGACAACCGCGGCAAACTCGATGGAGGCGTGGCGCATGCCGTCGGGGGTTCGAGAAAAACGGACCCGGTGCAGGTCGGCGCTGTAGAAGACGGTGTAGTTGCGGAAGGGTTTGTGCTGCCACTCCGGAGTGAGGAAGTTGCTCTGCGGCATAGCCGCATTCTTGTCGACCTTCGCGATGTTGGCATCAGGCTCAAGCCGGGCGGAAAAGACGATTTCGGTGGGCGGAATGGCGCCTAGGCCCATGGCCGCCTCGAAACCGGCTTTCGAGTGGTGAATGGTTGCGCCCAGTTGCGCGTTGCTTGCCGCAGCGTTACCCTCTTGAGCGCCCGCTGACGGCTGGCCGCTTTCCGAACCGCCGCTTTCCTGCTGTTCCGCCTCTTCGGCCTTGCGCTTCTCTATCGCCGCAATCCCGTTCTGCTCCCGCTTGTCGAGGCTCGAGGCGATATAGCCTTCCTTATGCCGGAGCTCGAGATCGGGCTGGTCGACCGTGACCTTGATACGCCGCAGCTCCCCATTCCATTTGGTGTTGGTGGTGGCGTAGGCGATGGTGTAGTAGCTGGAGCTGGTGCGGATTACATCTTCGATCACACGGGTGAAATCGTTGGCGTTGTAATAGGCCTTGCCGCCGGTCTCCTTGGCGACCAGGTCCATATCTGCGTGGTCGGTGAAGCCTACGGTACGAATCGCCAGGCCGCGCGTATCCACCGGGTAGACGGCGACGCGGCTCACGGTGAGCACGTCGGTGAGTTCGTGCGTTTCGTCCGCGCTGTCTGTCACCGTCATGCCATCGTGGAACGGATTCCCGAAGCCCATGCCCGTACGCGTCATCGGCACCCGGCCGGTAAACCAGATGAGACTCTTGCGTCCCGGATACCCGGCCAGATAGCGCCCTAACATCTGCATTCCACCGCGCAAATTCTCCATCAGGGTGCGGCGGTAAAGCGAATCGCCCGCGTAGGAGCGCGGCGCAGCCGTGGGCTTGGCCAGGGACGGCATATCGCGCTTGCTCTGGGCGGCGGCAAGCAGCACCTTGGGGTCCGAGGTGAATCCCTGGATCAGGCGCATCTCGGTATCGAGCTGGAAGATCGCCACGGGCGGGCCGGGCTGCATGTGTTTGAGGAAACCGATCAGTTGCTCGCGCATTGCCATCTGCGCTTCGACAGGCGAATCCATGGCGTCGAGCAGCAGAACAATGGAGGCGTTGGTGTTGCGCACCGGCGTGTAGTTGGAGAAGGTGTTGGGCGGCAGCTCCGGCGCCGATGCGAGCTTGCTCATCGCGGCTTCATCCATCGCGTGGTGCTCGCTGACTCGCCGAATGACCTGGGCTTCTCCTTCTTCCGTGACGCTGAAGTCGGAGGCCTTGAGCCCGGTGACGGGTTGTCCGTTCTTGTCGCTGACCAGCACGTCGAGCAGAACCTCGCGGGCGGTGACGCGAAACGTGGGCGTGCCTTGAGACGCAGGTGCGGGCGCAGAAGATTGGCCGGGAGCAGTTCCCGCCGGGGCCGGCGGAGCTTGCGCGGTTTGAGCGAAGGCAACGATGGCGATGGTGCAAGCAAAAAGACCGGCGAGGGCCGAGAGACGCGAGGAGATTATTGCGGAACGAAAAGACATGACGAGCTCCCTGATTGGCAGGAATGCACGCGAGAATTATACGCAATCTGCGTGAACGGCAAGGCAAGATATTCGCCGGTTCTTACAGCGTGTTTCATCCATGGCGAAGGAAAGGATGAAAAACCATCCCTCAGCGGCTAAAGCCGCATGAAGTGCGGACCTTGTGCGGCACGGCTGAAGCCGTGCCCTTTCAAAACGCGTTGGTGAAACAAATGGAAGCGAGCCGCAGAGCCGTGCGCGGCTTGCCGATCCGGGCGCGGTATTGCAGTATGGACTTTGCGGCAAGATGCAAGGGAAAGAGGGCGAGAGAGCAATGGCGACGGCGATCAAGTTTGGCACTTCGGGCTGGCGGGCAATTGTTGCGGACGAGTTTACGGTAGCCAATATCCGGCTGGCGGTGGGCGGCATTGCCGAGTACGTGAAGACGCTGCCGGCGCCGCACCGCGTGCTCGTGGGCCGAGATCCCCGCTTTCTCGGCGAGAGCTTTGTGGCCGAAGCGGCCAGGGTGCTTGCCGCGGCGGGCGTCACGCCGATTGTGATTCCCGAGGCCGCGCCCACGCCGGCCATCGCGCATGCGGTTCGGACGCTCAAGACTTCGGGCGCCATCAACTTCACCGCGTCGCACAATCCGCCGGAGTACAACGGCATCAAGTACTCGACGCCCGACGGCGCGCCGGCGCTGCCCGAGGCGACCAGGCAGATTGAAGCGGCGGCAGAAAAACTCGCCAGCAGCGGCGGCGGCGCTCCCAGCCCCATTGCCGGAGAGTTTGAGACTGTCGACGTGAAGCCGGCGTTCCTGAAGCGTCTGACGGAGCTGGTGGATGTGAAGGCGATTGCGAAGTCGGGCATCAAGGTGGTTTACGACCCGTTCTGGGGCGCGGGGCGCGGCTATGCGTCCGATCTGCTGCGCGAGGCGGGAGTGACGGTCGAATGCGTGCACGATTACCGCGATGTGCTCTTCGGTGGACACGCGCCGGAGCCCTCCGATGAACTGCTGGGCGAAGCCAAGCAAAAAATGAAAGAGATCGGCGCGGCGCTGGCGATCGCCACCGACGGCGATGCGGATCGCTTCGGCATTGTGGACAGCGACGGAACTTTCATCCAGCCCAACTACGTGATCGCGTTGCTCTTCGACTACCTTGTGGAGACNNAGAATGGCGTGGCCAAGAGCGTGGCGACCACGAACCTGATTAACGCGCTGGCCGATTATCACAAAGTGCCGCTCTACGAGACGCCGGTGGGGTTCAAATACATCGGCGAACTGATCATTGGGGACAAGATCGCTATCGGCGGCGAGGAGTCGGCCGGGCTGACCATCCGCGGCCACGTGCCGGAGAAGGACGGCGTGATTGCGGGGTTGCTGATGGCGGAGATGGTGGCCACGCGCGGCGCCAGCCTGAGTGCGCAATTGAAGGCGCTTTTTGCCAAGGTTGGTTCCTTCTACCCCGTTCGAGAGAACTTCCACTTGACCGCGGAGCAGAAAGCCGCGTTCACTGAGAAGTTGAAGGCCGATCCCAGCGAACTGGGCGGGCGCAAGGTTGCAAGCGTGGTGCGGACCGACGGGCTGAAGCTGATTCTGGACGATGGCTCGTGGGTCTGCTACCGGCTCTCGGGGACCGAACCGGTGGTGCGGGCCTATACCGAGGCGCGCAACGAGAGCGAGATGGAAACCCTGCGCGCGGCGGCCGAGAAGTTTGTTCTGAACTAGAACGAGCGGAGTTGGCGGAGCTAGCGGAGTTAGCGGGGCTAGGCCGCAATGCTACGGAAGCGCAAAGTCGCGCTGCTCGCTTCATCCGCGACGGGGCGGCGACTCCCCTGGGAGCGAATCGAGGATTGAGGTTCGATGCCGGAAGAAGTGACACAAAAAGAGACTAGAGCCCCCGGCGCGGCGCGCGTGCCGCTCGGCAAGCGCACCCTTGGCTGGGCGCAACGGCTGTGGCGGCCTGCGGGAACCGTGGTCGCCGTGGGACTGGCGCTGCTGGTGACGTGGCACGTGATCTACGGCAAGCACGGCATCTCGGTTTGGCAGCAGAAGCGCGCCGAAGACCGCGCGCTGCAACAGGAGATCAAGAACCTGCAACAGGAAAACGCCGCGATGCGCCAGCAGATCCAGCGGTTGCAGTCGGATCCGGAAGAGATTGAGCGCGAGGCCCGGGAAAAGTTGCATTACGCCAAGCCCGGCGAGGTGATCTATAACTTGCCCGCGCAGCAGCAGACTAAGTAGCATTCAGCTATTATTGATCCGGCCAGACTGGGTGAGACCGTGCGTTCCCACCCTTTCCGCAAAGAACGCGGAAAGGATGGGGCACGGAAGCAGTATTTTAGGGCCGGGTCAATAGCTGCTTTCCCCTTGCTCAGTTGCCTGTCTTCTAGAAATCGATGTGCGCGCGCACCGTCGTCACATAGACAGGGCCGCGGTCGATGTTATAGCCGGGATGGGCGATCTCGGTTCCGCCTAACATGCCGTAGAGCCCGCGCCAGACGTGGGCGTTGTAATACCACTCCGCAATATCTTCGCGTCCATAGGTCAGGTTTCCATCGCCCAGCAGGAAGCCGAGCCCACCATAGTGCAGATAGTTTTGATGGTCGCGCTTGATGGCGTTCGAAACCAAGGCCACGCCTAATTTGTCGTTCGACCGATGCCAGTCCCGGCCGTTGTAGTCGCCGCCAAAGAGAATCGTCTGTCCAACCTCGGTGTAATTGAACGACTCATGTTGATCCTCGTTCCAGCCGAATCGCGCGAAGACCCTCAGGCTGTCGGTGACTTCCTGCTCCGCATTCAGGCCAAAGCCGTATTTCACGGCACCAAAGCGTCGGGTCTGCGTGATGTCGGGCGTAGTCACTTTGCCGGCGAGATACTGCTCGACCGACTCGCGATAATCGCCCATGTGCGCGTGATTCACGTAGCCCAGGATGCGCACCGCGCCTTCCCGTTTGGAATTCAGCAGGGGCGCAACGAGACCTTTGCGCAATTCGAACTCCCAGTTCTGGCCGTTGGCGCGGCTGAAGGCCCAGTCCAGCGTAATCCCGTTGGCAACCGTCGATATGGCGGCGATGGCGTAGCGCGCCGACCAGGCGCGGTCGTCGTACTCCAGAATTCCACCCACGGTGTAGCCGCGCGTGTCGGCGGCGTAATCCCAGGCTCCGTTGTTGTCGATGGTCCAGTTGGTGAACTGCAAATGGCTGTCCGAACCCACGGAGTTGATGTCGAGTGTGTCGGGCAGGCTCATTTTGCCAATGCGAATCTCGAAGCGCCGCACCGGAACTTTGGCCGCTAGCGCGAACGGACCGCGCTCCTGATCGGTCATCTCGCCGGTCAGGCCAATGATCTGATGAATCTCGCCGTGAGAGAGATAGGGAACTATGCTCAAGTTGGGATTGCGAACTACATCGAGGTTGGTCTCGCCGGCCAGTCCCAGCGACTGGGAGATGCCGCGCCCGCCGGCATTTTCAAAGTCGACAATCAGGTCGGTGTTATAGCGCGTGTCAGGTCGCAGCTGATAACCCAGATAGAGCGTTGTCACTTCAGAGGCCTTTTCCTCAACATCATCAATCAAGCTGTTCGGGCCCTGGTAAGGCGAATGAAAGTGCCCGTGCGCCTGAAGAATGCTGTTGGCCTGGCCGGAGACCCAGTAAGGGGCCGTGACCGAGTGCGGAAACATGGTGAGCATTTGAGCTGCAGGTGGTGCGGCCGGCCCCGCGCCCTCGGCGCTCCCCTCCGTGGCCCGCTCGGTCCCTGCCAATTCAAAACGGATGGATCCGGTCAAATGCGCCATGGACACACGCAGAGCCTGCTCCCCTGCGCCGCTCGACGCCGAACACTGCGGCTCGGGCGCGGACGGCAAGTCGCCGGGAACCTGCGCGGCGGCGATGGCGGCCGTGAGCACGAAGGCACAAACCAGGCCGGGCAGTGCAATCAAAAGCGGATTGGGGTGGCGGATGGGCATAAAATAGTGGGGAAGGAACTATACCCCTACTGGGTTGATACCATACCCCAGGTGGGTATTGTCAAGCCAAGAGGTCAAGCCATGCCGCATCAGGATCGGGAAAAGATAAAGCTGCTGCAACGCGTAAAGAAACTGCGCGGCCAAATGGACGCCGTGGAGCGCACGCTCTCGGGCAACGAGGACTGCGGAGATCAATTGATGCTGCTGGCCGCGGTGCGCGGCGGCGTCAACAGCCTGATGGCCGAGGTGCTGGAAACGCACATCCGCTTCCATCTGGTGGACGGCGCCAAGGAGCAGATCGCCCCCGATTTGGCCGAAGACCTGATCGATCTGGTGCGCGCTTATTTGAAGTGATGCGGCCTGCGTCATAGGTAAGGAATGCCGGCGGGGCACACTTCATGCGCGCTGCCGGCGCTGGTCCACGTCTATCGTAGCGGGCGGATCGCGACTCAGATGTTAACGCTGGTTGAATGCTTGCGGCCAACGAAGAATGAATTCGCGCTATTTGCGCGGGTAGTTCCGCGTCTGCCCGGTGCGCGTGTTGGTCACGGAAAAACCTCCGTCGGGCAGTGCGACCACCTTCAACGCGTGCCCGTCTCCGTCGCCCTTGGGATTGGCAATCAACGCCTCGGGACTGTTGTGCGCGGCGTCGGCGTCCTCGGCCGTGTGCAGTTGCCACAGGTCGATGAGGCCGGGACTGTCGTGCACGATCTGCCAGGCCGCGGGTTTGCCGGCTTTGTGCGCACCGTTGTTCATGATGGCCGCACGGGGATGTATGGCGTTCACGATGGCGCGCGCGTTCGACCAATCCATGCCGTGATGCGTGACGAGATAAAGATCGATGGTTCCGATGGGATTGTTCGGGCAGACGAGCGCCACTTCCTTCTGGCCGGTGAGGTCGCCGAGATCGAGGAACTTGAACTTGCCGAAGGTGACGAGAATGCCGGCCGAGCGCGCGTTCTCCGTGGGATCGTCGGGCCACGCGTGCTCCGTGGCGCACCAGGGATTGGGCGCCGGCGCGATGCCGGGAACCGCGGCGATGTGCTCGCCATCGGCGGTGAGGACGACGACGCTCAGGCCGTCGATGGCGATGGTGTCGCCGGGATGCACGATGCGGCGGCGATGGCCCGCGATGGCGCGCAGGTAGGCTGCGTAGTTGTGGCGCGTGTCGGCGGAGTCTTCGCGATTTTCGCCGTGGTCGAGAAACTCGCCCACTTCAACATGCGACACCAGCTCCGGCACGCCGCCCGCGTGGTCGATGTGATAGTGCGTGATGAGCACGTGATCGATGCGCTTGATGCCGGCGTCGTGCATGGCGGCGAGAATGCGCTCGGCGTCGCGGCCGTTGTTGCCGGGCCATCCCGCATCGACCAGCAGCGACTCGCCCGAAGGGCCGACGAGCAGCGTGGATTGGCCGCCTTCGACATCGATCGAGTAGATGAGCAGATGTGCGGCGGAAGGCGCGGCCTGCGCGCGCGCCAGTTGCGGCGCGAAGAGGCAGCAGAGCGCACAAGCGGCGAGGAAAGCAGTGAAGATGCATGCCTGCCGGTCGAGCCGGCGGGCCAATGAAGTTTGCGGACGGTCGTGAGCGGCGATTTTCATAAACTCCAGCAGTGTAACCTTTCCAACGAAGACTATGAAAGCGGGGACGCGATACAGCAATGTGAATACTCGACGCGCAGATACGCAAAGAGTCGATGACTGATAAAATAGAAGTAGCCGCGCTGTGCGGCTGCATCTTGACTCCCCTCACCGACCCGAGGGCCCGCGCGGCCAAATCCGAAAAAGAAGGAAAACCTGAAGTTTTGAGCCAGACGATACGCAATATCGCCATCATCGCGCACGTGGACCATGGCAAGACCACGCTGGTCGACGCCATGCTCCGCCAGGCGGGAACTTTTCGCGCCAACGAGCAGGTGGCCGAGCGCGTGATGGATTCAAACGAATTGGAGCGCGAGCGCGGCATCACAATTCTCGCCAAGAACACCGCGATCAACTACGGCGGCGGCAAGATCAACATTGTGGACACGCCGGGCCACGCCGATTTTGGCGGCGAAGTGGAGCGCGCGCTGGAGATGGTCGACGGCGTGATGCTGCTGGTGGATGCGGCCGAAGGTCCGCTGCCGCAGACGCGCTACGTGCTCTCGAAGGCGCT
The DNA here is from genome assembly GCA_003165005.1 of Acidobacteriaceae bacterium. Taxonomy (GTDB): domain Bacteria; phylum Acidobacteriota; class Terriglobia; order Terriglobales; family Acidobacteriaceae; genus Telmatobacter. Next base: position 16,066 of record PLSB01000042.1, read on the forward strand.
TGAGGCCAAGCTGCCGCCGATCGTGGTCATCAACAAGATCGATCGCCCCGACGCGCGGCCGCAGGAGGTGCTGAACGAGATTTACGATCTTTTCATCGACCTCGACGCCGACGAATCGCAACTCGATTTTCCCGTGCTCTACGCGGTCGCGAAGGCCGGCACGGCGTCCACCGATCCGGCCACGCCCGGCACGGATTTGCAGCCGCTCTTCCAGGCCATTGTGGATACGATTCCCGAAGCCACGGGCGACCCCGAAGGCACGCTGCAGATTCTGGTGACGAATCTGGATTACTCCGATTACTTTGGGCGCATCGCCATCTGCCGCGTCTTTCAGGGAACGTTGCACGTGGGCGACGATGTGAACATCTCGCGTCGCGACGGCTCGCTGACCAAGACCAAGATCACCAAGCTCTTCACATTCAGCGGGCTCAAGCGCATCGAGACCACCGAGACGACCATGGGCGACATTGTGGCCGTGGCGGGCGTGGAAGGCATTACCATCGGCGAAACCATCACCAGCGTCGAAAACCCCGCACCGCTGCCGCTCATCGTCATCGACGAGCCGACGATCGCGATCCAATTCAACGTAAATAACTCGCCGTTCGCGGGCCGCGAGGGCCAGTACGTGACCAGCCGCAACCTGCGCGAGCGCCTGGAAAAAGAACTCCTCATCAACGTTTCAATTCGCGTGGAGGAGACTGGCTCGCCCGATGCTTTCAAGGTGCTGGGGCGCGGCGAGCTGCAGTTGGCAATTCTGATTGAAATGATGCGGCGCGAAGGCTTCGAGCTGATGGCGGGCCGGCCGGAGATCGTCACCAAGATGGTCGAAGGCGTGCGCATGGAGCCGGTCGAGCACCTCACCATCGACGTGCCCGAGCAGCACACCGGCACGGTGATTGAGAAGCTCGGCCCGCGCAAGGGCGAGATGACGAAGATTCACAATCACGGCTCGGGGCGCGTGCGATTGGAGTTTCGCGTGCCCAGCCGCGGGCTTATCGGTTTGAGAAGCGAGATGCTCACCGAGACGCGCGGGACGATTGTGATGAATTCGCTCTTCGACGGCTACATGCCCTACCNNAGGGCGAGATTCCGCAGCGGCCCACAGGCGCGCTGATTGCCGACCGTCTGGGAAGCACGACGACCTATTCGCTGAACGGATTGCAGGAACGCGGCATTCTCTTCGTGGGGCCGGGCGTCGAGGTGTACGAAGGCATGGTCGTGGGCGAGCACTCGCGCGACAACGATCTGGACGTGAACGTGGTGCGCGAAAAGAAGATGACCAACATGCGCGCGTCCACGGCCGACGACGCAATCCGTCTGGTGCCGTACAGGACGCTGAATCTCGAACAGGCTATCGAGTTCATCGCCGACGATGAGTTTGTGGAGGTGACGCCGAAGAGCTTGCGTCTGCGTAAGAAGATTCTGCAGCAGAACAAGCGGCCCAAGCGATGGGAGAAGGCGGGGCAGGCGCTGCAGTAAGAGGTCAGGCAGGGCTGCGAGCGATGCGCGACGAGTTGAAATCCGAACGGCTGCTCTTGCGGCCATGGCGCGACTCGGACCGGCTTCCGTTCCGCGAGTTGAATGCCGACCGGCGCGTGATGGAGTTCATGCCGGAGCTGGTCTCGGCAGAGGCCTCCGACGCGCTTCTCAACCGCGCTCAGGAGCACTTCAGCCGGCACGGCTTTGGTCCCTTTGCGGTGGAACTCCTGGATTCGAGTTCGTTCATCGGCTTTATCGGCTTGTCCGTTCCGGCATTCGATGCGCACTTTATGCCCGCCGTTGAGATCGGCTGGCGGCTCGCATTCGAGCATTGGGGCAAGGGGTTGGCGAGCGAAGGCGCGCGGGCCGCGCTCGGCTTCGGCTTCAATGACGTTGGCTTGGAGCAGGTGGTTTCCTTCACGGCGCCTGCCAACTTGCGCTCGCGGCGCGTGATGGAGAAGCTCGGCATGACGCATGATCCGCACGACGACTTCGACCATCCGAATTTGCCGGAAGGCCATCCGCTACGCAGACACGTGCTTTATCGCATGAGCAACCGCTAGGGTTTCGTTTCGCTTCGAGCACGCGCACGAGCGCCTCCTTCGCCGCGACTTCAGCCACCGACCAGTAGTAGCTTGCAATGCGGGAAATTTGCGGAGGGACAGGAGCCCTCAGGCTCGTGACGACTGGCGGCCGGATCGATCGGACCTAATTTCTATCAAAATCTCCGCGGCTAAAGCCGTTCGCGTTGAAAGTTCGCACTCAGGGGCCTGAAGGCCCCTGCTCCCTCCGCTCCTGCATTTTGCAATGCCTATTCCGGCAGCTTCGACTCCAGCACTTCCTGGGCGCGCTTGGCGCGCCAAGCCGCGAGGCGCTCGTGGAGCGCTGCGTCGTTGAGGGCCAGAATCTCGGCCGCAAAGAGCGCGGCGTTCGCCGCGCCCGGCTTGCCGATGGCGAGGGTTGCGACAGGAATCCCCTTGGGCATCTGAACCATCGACAGCAGCGAATCCAGACCGTTCAGTGGCGTGGCTGCAATGGGCACGGCCAGGACGGGAACCAGCGTTTTTGCGGCAATCACGCCGGCCAGGTGCGCTGCGCCGCCGGCTCCGGCGATCACGACGCGCAGCCCCGAGGCGGTGGCCTTCTCGACGTAGGCAAAAAGCTGATCGGGAGTGCGGTGCGCGCTCAGCACGCGCGCCTCGTGGGGAATTCCAAGTTCGCGCAAAATCTCGACGGCCGCGGAAAGGACTTCGTAGTCGTTCTTGCTGCCCATGATCACGCCTACCAGGGGTTGTTGGCTCATGGAGAGATTATACGAAGATTTTCTCGGCGCCGGCGCCCTGCTCAGTGGCGGTGCCACGCCTCTACGGCAACTTCGATCACGGCGAACAGGACGCTGACCGCGGCGAGGAAGCCCTTGGCGCGTTGCCAGTTCTGCTCGTGACGGTCCATGCGGTGCTCCAGTTCGGCCAGGCGGCCGCCGTTGCCGTCGCCCATGAGGCCGGCCATCTGCGACTTCAGCACACTCAAATCGCTGAGCACCTGGGCTTCGAATTCATTCATCATGCGCATCGACCGCACTCCGTGTCATGTTTCGTGAACCGTGATTCGTGAGTCGTGGGTCGACAACTCCTGCGGCGGATCGCTCACGACTCACGAGCCACGATCCACGATTCACGCTCATCCGCTCAACGGCAGATTGATGAACAACGCCTTGGAAAACTCCGAGTAGCTGGGCGGCGTGGAGCCGTCGTACATCCGGATATAAAACCGGTCGCTTGCGGAGACGCGCGAGAAGGTCAGGTTCTGTTCGGAGCCGCGCAGGACCAGCGTTGGATCCTCGCCGGGCTGGAAGGCGTAGTCGCGCAACCGGATCTCGAAGCCGCCGCCGGTGGGCGGCGCGACGCCGGTGTTGACCGTGACCGTGCTGTCGCTAAGCGCCGTCACGGTGAGATTCACCAGATTGGCAAGCACGGTTTGATTCGCCGTGGCCGGAAGCCACGCATTGACCGGCACTGTCGTACTGGTTTTGATGGCCAGATCGTCGGCCCAGTCGTTGGCAAAGGCAATCTCGTACTCTACAAGATCGGGCGCGCTCGAACTGTAGGAGACCCTGACCGTGCGCACCACGACCTGCGTATCGAGATTTGTCGAAGGCGCATTGAGAAGCAGCGCATCGCCCGGCCACACGTCGCTTGCGAAGCTGGTGCGGTTTCCCTTGTAGGCGCCGCTCCACAGCGCGCTTACGCTGGCCGCGGCCTGCGCCAAGACCTGCGCGGCATTGCGGCAATCCGTTGAGCTGCGCGCCGGAGGGGCGGTGACCGAGCCGATCCACGCAGCCACCCACGGCGACCCGGCCTGCGCGAGCGCCTGCTGGCTGGCAGTGTTCACGGCGCGGCCCACGGCGCGGCCGATGGTGCGGTAATTGACGGCGATCTCTTCGCCCGCAACCGGCGTCGAGCCGATGTAGAAAGCCAGCTTGCCGGCGCGCTCGACGTGACACTCCGCCGCCTCCGCCGTAGTGCCGATGCGCCGCGTGTAGGCCGAGCCGCCGGGCGGAGTGCTCACCACCCATCCCGAGCCCAGGTTGGTCAGATTGATGGCGCGGACAGTGCCGATCAGGTTGATGCTACTGACCGGGATCAGATTGCAGGGCGCGGGAAGGTTGGCAATGGCGCCTTGGTAGATGGTCACCGGCGTTGCGCCTACGCCGTTCACGAACTCCTGAACTTCTATCTGCAGGTTGCCCGGCGCAGCGACCCATGCGCCGCCCTCGCCAATCAGTCCGCTATCGCCGTAGGAGTAGTACATCGCCCCCACGCGGTAGCTTTCCGGGCAGCGAATGCGCAGGCGCAGCGTATATTCGTTCGCGGAATTCAGCGCAATGGTGGTTCCGGCCGCCGTACCCATCACGATCGGCTGCAGGGTCACGTTCCCCGTGCCTGCCTGCGCAATGGCCTGGATACCCGCAGTGCAGCCGGACACCGTCTGATTGCCGCTGAAGAATCCGCCCAGGATGCCCGTACTGCCCGGAGAAAGCGTCAAGCCCACCAGTTCGAGCAGCAGAGTGCCTCCCATCTCGATGGGATTGAGCCATGCGAGCGTGGTTTGCCCGTCGTTGCCGTTGCCGCCGTTTATGGTGAGGCCGTTCGATCCCAGGCCAAAGTAATTGTCTCCGCGCGCGCACCAAATCGTTGGATTGATCTGGGGCCCGTTGAAGAGCTCGTGAATGATCGTCGACTGCGATGCGGGCGGGAAGTACGGATCTTCGGAGAGAAAGAATTCCGCGGTCACGCCGTCGCCCAGGAAATACTCCGTCACGTAGGCTGTCGGCTCGTCCTCGCCGCACACCGTTACGTCGTTGGCCAAAGCGCGTTTCACGCTGGCCGTGAATGCCAGGTTGGCGAGATTCAGGCTGCCGTCGGTTTCGTTGAGGGGATGAATCGTGGACTGCACAGGGACGAGCGCGACGGCGCCGTTCAGAGCGCGATACGATGCCCGCGCCACGCTTGCGGCCTGGCCCGCGCTCTTGCTCCAATCGGCGCCGCGATCGGGAACGAAGCTGCCCACCGGCGTTTCAAGGGTGAGCCCCGCTGTGGAGAGCGCTGTGGAGCCGGATTCCTCAATGAGCAAGGCTAGCACCTGTCCGGCCGTCAGGTTGCTCACGCCGGCGCTCGGCGGCATCAGCACCTGGTCGAGCAGCCACTCGTCGCTCACGGCCTGGATGGCCGTGCGGTAGCGCGGGCCTTCCAGACCCATCCCCGCGTACTCCGGCAGCGGGCTCACCGCGATGTATCCCGTGAAGTATTGCGTGCCGTCGTCGCCGGTCACCGCAAGCGTCTGAAAGCGGGTGGGCGCGGCAAGACTTCCGTTGGCGGGAAGGCTGAGCCACAGTTGGCAGATGGAGGGCTCGTTGATCTTCCGCTCGATGGTCAACGGACGCACGGCATCGAAGGCCGCCGTATAGTCCTGCCCTTGAATCGTAATCTTCATTGCATCTCTCGTGATTCGTGTCTCGTGGTTCGTGAAGCGTGAACCGTTGACGGTGATCGATGTTTACTTCGGAGTAACTGGCGGCCCGCTGAACAGTTGCCGCGATTTACCCGCCCGCTAACTCGGCTAACTCCGCTTGCCTCCGCTATACAAGCGCATTCAAGGCCGGCAAGAAACTCCGGTAGCAAACCACGCGCTCGCCGTCCAGCGGGTCTGTGACCGGCAGCGCCAGGAACTGGCCTTTCAGTATCACCCGCGACTGACCGTTCTGATTCTTCCCGTTTAGCGAGGCGACGGCTTCTTCCGCGCCGCTCATGGACTGCAAGCGCGGATAGTGGAAAAAGATTCTTTCTCCCTGGCTGCCCTGCTTCACAAACAGCGCCGACCACTCCTGGTAGAAGCTGCCGCCTTCGCGATCCACAAAGCCCGTCACCGCCTGCACCTTCGCGCCCGTGGCCGGTGCGCCGCCGGGTAACGCCGCGGCAAGCGTCAGCCCTGTCGGCGCCACCTGCGCAACCAGCGCCACGTTGAACGTCACGCGGCGAATGTAATCCACATCCGTCAACGCCTGCCGCACAAAAGCGCCCGAAACCGGAGTACCCACATAGCCCGTCTGTCCCGTGTAATCCACGTCCACGGCGACGATCGATCCCGCCGAGAACTTTGCCGCATCTGAGGACGCCAGCAGAATCGATGTCGCTGTCGAGCCGCTCTGCGGAATCACGGCCGGCACGGCCTGCGCGCCATCGGCCGCCGGCGTTGCGCCGCTCGCGGCAGCCAAAACATTCATATGCTGCGAGCCCGTCGCCAGCGCCATGGTCAGCTTGGTCCAACTCAGAAATTGCAGGCTCACCTGCGCCTGGAGCGTCTCGCGCACCTGCTCGAGCGCCGCCGCGGGAATTCCCGTCAGCAGCGGCGTCGATTTACTCGCCGGCTTGCGCGCGAAATCCTGAATCCAGCCCAGGTCGATCCAGGGCGAAGGCGGCGTGTCGAGACTGAACCCGCCCTGTTGCGATGGATCGAAGAGCACGGGTGTCTGGGCGGCACGGTTCACGGGCGCAAAGTATGCGCGCACCCGCCGCGCCACCGGCGCTGGAGCGGAAAACCAACTTGCTGTCATTGACTCAACCTCTGAAAGGCGCTGGTTAGTGGTTAGGGGTCAGTGATTAGTGGTTAGTGGTTAGCCCTCAGCAGCCAAACGGTGTGTTTCTTAATTACTAGTCACTAATCACTAACCACTGTTCTCCGCCTTTACTCCCCCTGCTCCTGGTAGCTGTAAACCAACACACTTGCGCTGCGGCTCAGCAAGTCGCGGTTGATCGTCATCGGACCAAATGCCGGCTCGTCCCAGAACACCTGCGTCAGCATCGCGGCCGGAGGCGTCGCCGAATAGTTGAGCTTGGGCGTCGAGAAGGGCTGTAACATCGCCATCAGCTCCTCGTCCATCTCGCTCAAGGCGCGGCCACGATCCAGACCGCCAAAGCTCTGCGTGCCGCAGGTCTGGTAGACGATCTCGCATTGTTCCAGCGCCATCGTGGAGGCCAGATCCATGTCCGCCGCAAAGCCCGTCCAGCGCAGCACGAACACGTCGCTGGGAAGCGGGCTGAGGGGCGCTTCCGCCTCCTCCACCAGAATTCCCGGNNCCCGGACGCACCGCGCCGCGCAGCAGGATGGTCCTTTCCGGATTGATCACCGTCAGGCGCGTGCGCAGCGCCATGTAAAAGGAATCTTTCGCGTTCTGCATAAGAAGACAGGGAACAGGGATTAGGGATCAGGGATCAGAAAAACCCGCCCCGATCGCAGTCCCTTGCTTCCCAATTGCCTTTCCGAATCACTTTTCTTTGATTGCTGGCCGTCACCTTCCACGACCAGTCCCCAACCACCGACTGTGATCCCAGTTTTCTATTCCCTGTTCCATGATCCCTGGTCCCTGCCTTCACACCGCCTGCTGCCGCGCCTCGCGCAGAAGCAACCGGTAGAGATACACCTGCCCGAAGGCTTCATTGGAGGCGATGGATTCGATCACATAGTCCTGGCCGGCCACCGTCACCGCCAGCGTCATCGAAAACAGCGCCTGCGCCGACGCGAGATCGAGCGCGTCCACCTGTTGTTCCACGCTCGTGGCCGAGACCAGCAGCTCCCACTTCGATTGACCGCCCTCCTGCCAGGTTGGGCGCAGCTTGCGCATCACCACCGGGCTCACTGGAACCTCCGCAAAGGTGGTCGCGACCAAGCCCACTTCCGACATATTGGTATCGGTGTTTATGCCCGTCACGCGCAAAAGCGCCGTGGCGCCTGCCGCGCTTCGCAGCAAGGCGTCGGCCAGCATCTGCGGCGCTCCCCTCGGGTTGCGCGGCGCCGTATCACTCATAACTTGCTCCCATTTCCAGTGGTCAGGTGTCAGGTCTCAGAGTGCAAGTGTCAGGTTTCACACAAAAGCCATCTGGTAGCACCGGCGTCCGGAACCCTGATACCCGAATCCTGAAACCTGCATCTCAATTCAACTTGTTCGCAACGTACGGATTCAGCCACTGCTGCACCGTCTCGTCGATCAAAGAACTTGAGAAATACTTCACCTGCATGGTGTCGATCTTGCTCATGCTGGCGTTCAGCGCCGGCGTAGCCTGGGCGTTGCGCACAATCTGCGCGCACGCCGACTTCACGTCGTCGCCGATGGTCGCAAGACCGGCCGTGTAGGTGACACGCACTTCGTTGTAAGGCAGCCCCAACACGTTCCAGGGCAGCGTCAGCTCGCCGGTCGCCGGGTTGAAGTCGACCAGCGTGGGATCGATCGACGTCCATTGCCCGGGCAGTGCAAACGCCCACACAATCTCGCTCATCGGCTCGTGCAGGATCTCGCCGCGCCGCGGCCGGGCGTAGCGGCCCTCGATGGAGACGAGCGGCGTGGTGGCCGGCGCCAGCGGCGTCAGCGGCAGATAGCTCAGGAGCACGGTTTGCGCTCCCGCAGTCACGCGCAGGCGCTCGATGTACTGCACCACATTCAGGTCCGGCCGCCTGCAGTAGCTGTTNNCAGTGATCAGTGATCAGTGGTCAGCGACCTCTGAACATTGAATGGAGGTTCGCAGGAAAAGTTCGCCCAGTGTTATGAAGCCGCGAGCGCCACGAACCAACTGATCACTGTCCACTGATCACT
>PLSB01000206.1 GCA_003165005.1 Acidobacteriaceae bacterium
AGAACACGTCGGGATTCTGCGCCGTTCCGCGAATGAACGGGCGATCCGGCGAAAGCGCGTTCTGGCGGAAGGCGATCAGGTACTTGTCGTCCAGCAATCCGCGCAGCGTCTCGTCGCTGATGGGCTCAATTTTGCCCACTTCGTGCGAGGTGCGGAAGCCATCGAAGAAATGGATGAAGGGAATGCGCGACTCGAGCGTGGCGATCTGCGCCACGGTGGCAAGATCCGTTACTTCCTGCACCGAATTCGAAGCCAGCATCGCCCATCCCGTCGAGCGGCAGGCCATCACGTCGCTGTGATCGCCGAAGATCGAAAGCGCATGGGTCGCCAGAGTGCGGGCCGTCACGTGCATCGTAGCCGGGGTCAGCTCACCGGCAATCTNNNNGCCCACTCGGCCATCGGCGACGAGGGGGTAATGGGGTAGATGGCAACGACTTCCGAGAGTCGATAGGCGACCGAAGCCGCAGCCTCGTTCCCGTCCAATATCACAGTCTTTTGTTCACTCATTCGTTTCACTCCACAGGGCGGCTGTTGGGAACATCGGCCGCTATCTTGAGTCTCTGCAATGAGGCGGTTAGCCGCAGTGATGGGAGGCACACGGGGGGGGCAATTCCCGCATGGTGAAACGATGTTCACAGCGTGCAACGCGGTGTGGATGGGGTAGAGTGCCGTGCTAGCCGTAATACTGTTCACTTGATTGATCGAATCGCAGTCAGAACGAAACGCCGTGCCCCATCCTTTTCGCGCTTTTTGCGAAAAGGGTGGGATTGGCAGACGCTTCCCCGGCGTGCAGGTTCCCTATTGATCCGGCAAGTAAACAATGACACCCCGTGCCCCATCCATTCGCCGTATTTCTGGCGAATGGGTGGGAAACCTCAGCACTATTTAATTGCCGGATCAATAAGTGAGCAGCATCGGGCCTAGCCGCCGCCTCCCTCGCAGACGGTGAAATCAGCTCCCAAAGGAGGCGCAATACGTTAGCCCCAGCCGCAAGACCGGAGATTCAATGTGCGTCTCCGCATCGCAGCCCGCGCGAGCGGGCGGAATACGGTAGCCCCAGTCGCAAGACTGGGGAACGCCGCGACGCGCAAATGCCAGCCCGCTTCAGCGGGCGAAAGAACCATCCGCAGACCGTCAAAGAAACGATCCGCTCGTGTCGCTTCCTCGCCCTTGCGCAATCGCTTCCCGCCGTGCATCATAAGGGTCAATTCAACTTTCATTGAAAGCAGGAGCCTGAAAAATGCCCGTTCCCGTCTTGAAAGCGACCACCGCCCATAGCGAAACCTTTGCCGGAGTCACCTATCACATCGACGGTGAGCTTGTACCGGTGCTGCATCTTGAACTCAGCGGCATGCCAGTCTATTTCGAACACTACATTCTGCTCTGGAAGGACCTTCGTGTCCGGATCGGCATCAGACCCCTGGCTGGCGCTCTCAAGCGCGTTCTGGCCGGGATGCCCGTCTTCCTGACCGAGGCCAGCGGTCCGGGACAGATTGGATTCAGCCGCGATGGCGCCGGCCATATCTTCGCCATCCATCTGAACCGGGGCGAGGGAATCGACATGCGCGAGCATCAGTTCCTCGCCGCCACCGGCAGCGTTGGCTACACCTTTACGCGCGTGAAGGGCGTATCGAATATGCTGCTCGGAGGCACCGGGTTCTTTATCGACCACTTCCGCGCCCAGGATGCCGAAGGCATTGTGTGGGTACATGGCTACGGGAATGTCTTTGAACTCACGCTGGGCGCCGGAGAGCAGATCGACATCGAGCCCGGCGGGTGGATTTACAAGGACCCTTCGGTGCAAATGGAAACGCAATTCCAAAAGCTGACGACGGGATTGTTCGCCAGCGCCGGCAACCTGGTGTGGAACCGCTTCACCGGACCCGGACGAATTGGCATTCAGTCCATGTACGTGCACATGCCAACAGCGGAGTAGCTCGCGGATTTCCGATGCGAGTGAGGATCGACCGACGGAGGACATCGTGGCAAGCGACGACTGCACAAAACATCCGCAGCGAATTCAGATCCAGCAACACACGTTCATGGGAATGGCGTGGTGTGGCGCATGGCTGTTCACCATCGGCTATCTGCATCTGGATTTCTGGAGAGGCCTTCTGGCCATCTTCTTGTGGCCTTACTATATCGGCGCCCACTTCAGCGCCCTGACGCACTGATCGCATCCGGCACAGTTCTGCCCGCAGTCAGCGCCCGATTACGCCAGCAGCGCCGCCACCTTCGGCATCCACTCCGAGATGGGGATCTGCTGCGGGCACAGTTCCTCACAATTGCCGCAAGCGATGCATGCCCCTGCGCGCTGCTCCTCCTTGAGCACAAACTTGTAGCGGAACCGCGCCGCGCCCACGTCGTCGTAGGTGTGGGCGTAGTTGAAGAAATCGAAGTTGACCGGAATGTTCAGGCCGTTGGGGCACGGCATGCAGTAGCCGCATTGCGTGCACGGAATCGTAATCCTTGCTTTGTACTGCTCGCGCACGCGCGCAAAGATCTCCTGGCCGGCTTCCGTGATCTTGCCCACCTCGGCCGCATCGGCGAAGCGCAGGTCCTCGACCACCTGCTCCACGGTGCTCATGCCGCTCAGCACCACCGAGACCTCGGGCTGATCCCACACCCACTCGAAGGCCAGTTGCGCCGGGCTGCGCCGGGCTGGGTCGCTGGCCAGAGTCTCGGCGATAGCCGGCGGCGGATCGGCCAGCCGCCCGCCCATCAGCGGCTCCATCACCACCACGGCCAGACCTTTTTCCGCGGCCAGCTTGAGCCCGCGCGTGCCTGCCTGGTTCTCCGTGTCCATGTAGTTGTATTGAATCTGGCAGAAGGTCCACAAGTCGCTCCCGTTCACGATCTCTGCGAAGCTCTCGTAGTTATCGTGGAACGAAAAGCCGAGATGCCCGATGCTCCCGTCGGCCATCGCACGCTCGGCTTCGCGCAGCAGGTTGTTCTTAACAACGATGTTGCGCCAAAAGCTCTTGTTCAGCGAATGGATCAGGTAAAAATCGATGTGGTCGGTGTGGAGCTTGCCGAGCTGCTCATTCAGGAAGCGGTCGAAGTCCTGCGGCCCCTCGACCATCCAGGTGGGCAGCTTCGTCGCCAGCCGAACCCGCTCGCGATAGCCATCTTTTAGCGCCTTGCCCACCAGAAGTTCGCTCTTGCCTTCGTGATACGGGTACGCCGTGTCGACGTAGTTCACGCCCGCATCGATGGCGTGGCGCAACATGCGAATCGCCTCCGCTTCATCGATGTTGGCGCTGCCGCGCTCGCCATTTGCACACGGTAACCTCATGCAGCCAAAGCCCAGCGCCGATGCCTTCCAATCCAGCTTGCCAAACTTGCGATATTGCATGGACCGCCCCTTTCGCATCCCAGATGCAAAGAGGGAATTCTACACCCAACGGCGCGGTGGGGCTGTGAGGTGGGCCGGCCATGGTTTCTCGATAGAGGATTCACGATGCGGGATTCTCCGGCAAAGATTGCCTGCATCAAAGGATAGTGAGCCTGCGCGGCCTTGGGAATCGACAGGTGTGGCGCGAGCAACATGACACCGCTGGCATCCGGGCGGACGGAATCGGATTTGGAACTTCGCTGCGTAAGGCCGCGTAAATTAATATGCGTCTTTGTGGTTGAGCGCAGCTGGTTTGGCGTTCTGGCCTTTCCTATCATTCTCGAATCTGGACGACACGAATGAAATCCCTATCGTCAAAAATTGTTCTAGCCGGCGTGGTTCTGCTTCTTGCCCTTATGGCTCTGCTTGCGGGCGGGGCTGCGCGGCGCGAGTCCGTCACCATTGATGAAGTGGCGCACATCGGGGCGGGCGTGAGCGCTCTGCAGAAGCTGGACATGCGGATGAACGAGGAACACCCTCCGCTGGCGAAGGTGCTGGCCGCAACGCCGCTTGTGATTCGCGGCGTGCGCGCCGATTATTCCAATGTATCGTGGACGTTCAGCGGCAGTGGAATGTTCAAGGAGATGCTTGGCGAATGGGTCTTCGGCCACTGGCTGATCGCGCAGTGGAATGAGCCGATCGCGACGGTCTTTTGGGCACGCCTGCCGATGCTTCTGTTGACGCTTGTCTTGGGGATCGTGCTCTTTCTCTACGGCTCACGCCTGAGTGACGGGTGGGGCGGACTGCTGAGCCTTTGCGCTTACGCCACCATGCCGGTCATGCTCGCATTCGGCCCCTTGGTCGTGACCGACATCGCCATCACATTGTTCTTCGTGCTGACGTTGTGGACCTTCGCCAACATGTGGCGGTCGCCATCGCGTGGTACGATCCTCGGATTCGGCCTCGCCTTTGGCGCGGCGCTGCTTTCGAAGTTTTCCGCGGGACTCCTATTCTTCTGTTTTCCTGCATTCATTCTCAGCCTCCGCTGGCGTCCGGCGCCGGAACAGCCGCGAGACAAAGCGGAGTTGCGGGCATGGCGCCGTTTGCGATTGCGGAATCTCGCGAAGGGCATCTTTCTGGCGGCACTCGTGGTCTATGCCGTCTACTTTGTCCTCTCGTGGAACGAGCCAACCGACTCTCTGGGTTTTCTGGGACACAACATGGCGGCCCTGCTGCTGCGCAGATTGCTGATGCCACTCTGGATCTACCTGCGCGGTCTGATGCTTTTCGCCCTTACTGGGAAGCCGGCGGCTTTCATTCTTGGGCACTCGTACCCGCATGGCGTGTGGTTCTACTTTCCGGTCTTGTTCCTGCTGAAGTCCCCGTTAGCCTTTCTGCTTTTGCTGGTTCTCGCGCTTGCCGTTGGCCTGGTGGCAAAGTTCCGTCCGGTACGCCTCGCCGCGATCCCTGAAGGGATGGAGTTGCATTGGCGGGCGGTGTGGGTTTTCCTCGTGGTTTACAGCGGCGCATGTATCCTCAGCCGATTCCAGTTCAGCATCCGCCACTTCTCGGTTTCCCTGGCGCTGCTGATCCTCCTGCTGGCGCCGCTGCCGCGCACGCTGGAGTTGCTGCGACGCTCGGGTTGGCCTGCCGCCCGCGCCGGCGTATGGCTGACGGCCGCGTTGGCGCTGGCGTCCATGGTAACGGCCGTGCGCGCCTATCCCTACTACTTTCCATTCTTGAACTCATTGAGCGGCGGCCGCCCCGGCTACGAATTGATCAGCGATTCCAATCTCGACTGGAACCAGGGCCTGTTCGACGTCGAGGAATTCGTGCGACAACACGGCCTCAGCCACGTTTTGATGGATTCGTATGGGTTTTCGGAGATCTTGGTGTATGTCCCTGAAGCGCGATTGTGGAATTGTCAGGAGGCTGCGCCGGAGGATGGCGGCCAGTGGGCCATTGTCTCCGCCAACATGATCGAGGACAGTCACAACTGTGTCTGGCTCTTGCAGTTTCCCCATGAGGCCCTGGCAGGCGGCAGCATGGTTGCTTTTGAACTCCCCGGCGTGATTCCTGCGGCGGGAACTCCTGGCGGTCCGCCATTGCCTGAGAACTATCACAAATTCGCAAACATTCCTTTGTCTGGAGACACCCGGCTCATTTTTTTCAACATGATCCGCGATCCACAACAATTACAACCTACTTGGGACCACTTAATGGCTCAGTTTGCGGAGACGCAGAAACAAGAAAAAAGCGCAAAGGCCAAGAGATAGGGCGCAGTCCGCAGCGAGCGGCCGGCGTAAGATTCCATGTTTTGCGGATAGGTTCTTATTGAATGCTGTATAAATAAT
>PLSB01000062.1 GCA_003165005.1 Acidobacteriaceae bacterium
GAGTGCGCCCTGCCGGGCGCACCATTTGAAAAGGGCGCGCCGTCTCGGCGCGCCCTTTTCCTATTCCCTATTGGCTACTCCCTATACCCTGCTCTTATCCCGGAGGCCAGGTCATCTCACGGCCGCCCAGCAGGTGCAGATGGAGATGGTCCATGGTCTGGCCGCCTTCGTCGCCGGTATTCACCACAATGCGATAGCCATGGGTCAGGTCCTTCTTGTGGGCGATCTCCGCCGCGGCCCACAGCAGATGGCCGAGGAGCGCGCGGTCGCCCTTGCCGGTCTCATCGAGCGACGCAATGTGCTTGCGCGGCACAATCAGCACGTGCACCGGAGCCTGGGGATTGATGTCCGCAAAAGCGTAACCGAGATCGTCCTGAAACACGGACGTCGACGGAATCTTGCCTTCGATGATTTTGCAGAAGAGACAACTCATAACGAGACCAGTGTACAAGGGCATTTATCGCCCGCAAGGGTTTATCAATGGCGAATTTGCGTCAGGAATCTAAGTGGATACCGATTTGGAACGATGTCTTTGCGCCGGGCCCGATTTGGGCGGCCCATGGGCCGTAGCTTCGCCGCGAGAACTGCGACTACAACTTTGACAAACCGGCCGCGAACAGCTCCAGCGGCTCAAATCGGACCCTGAGGGTTCCGTAGTTTCGTTGGAACGCAGTTTTGACGTCAGCCGCCAGGACAACATTTTCGCCCAGCGGATGTTGCCTTCGAAAGGCCGCAAGATTGGTTGCATCGAACCCGGTTGCCGACCATTTGCATTCAATCGCCGTGGGCTTGCCGCCGCGGCCAGGCCGGACGAAGTCGATTTCATGTCCGCGTTTGTCGCGCCAATAATACATATCGCGCGACTGTGTGCGCGTCATGATCTCGTTCAGGACAAAGTGCTCCCAAAGATCCCCGAGATCTTCCCTGCGCAGTTCGCGCCAGCCGCGATACGCGCACACGAAGCCCGTGTCGAATCCGTAGACCTTGGGCGCGGATACAATCTCGCTCTGCCTGCGCGCGCTGAAAGGTCGAATCACGTGGGCAACAAACGTAGATTCAAGAACGCGAAGATAGTTGGCGACGGTGGGGCGGCTGACTTCGCAGGCGGCGGCGAAGCGAGTGGCTTCAAAGATGCCGCCGCTCTGCGCCAGAACCATCTCGGTCAGTTTCTGAAAGGAGTCCCGGCGCTCAAGCCGGAACATCTCCTGGATGTCCTTGGCCCAATAGGAATCCAGCCATTCCTGGAACTCTTTCTCCTCGACCTCCTTTTCTAAAAAAAACGGGGGCAAGCCGCCGCGCCGCAGACGATGTTCCAAATTCGTCGACTTGGCGTCGTCGAGATCGGCCAGGCACATGGGCGTAAGCCATACGTCGCGCTTACGGCCGGTCAACGTATCGCGAAATCCGCGCGAGGCGCCGAGCGTGGAAGAGCCGGTGGCGATGATGTGAACGTCGCGATAGTGGTCGGCGGCGATCTTCAGCAGTTCCGAGGGGTTGGCGAGGCGGTGGATTTCGTCAAGAACGACGCGCTTTCCGCGCAGTTCATCGAGAAAGGCTTCCGGATCCTCCATCATCCGCCGCGCGCTCGGAAGTTCGCAGTCGAAGTATTCGATCTTCGGCAGGCTTTGGCAAAGAACCGTCTTTCCGGCGCGCCGCACTCCGTGAAGCCAGAGCACTGTGCGCCGCTTCCAGGCTTGTTCGAGCAGATTCCGCCAAAAGCGTCTCTGAACCATATGCAACTATACTTGCATATAGTGTCACTAAATGCAATCATACTGTCTTTTAGTTTCAGCGTACAATGGCCTCATGGCGCCTGCCGCTTCCCCGCACTTCCGCATTGTTCACACCGTTTGCTCGCACGATTGCCCCGACTCGTGCGCGGTGCTGGTGACGGTCAACGGCGAGGGCCGCGCGGTGAAGGTCGAGGGCGACCCCAAGCAGCCGGTGACGCGGGGATTCCTGTGCGGCAAGGTGGCAAAATATCTGGACCGCGTCTACGCGCCGGACCGCGTTCTCTATCCCATGAGACGCAAGTCCAAAGCGCAGAAGGGCCCCCGGCCCCATGAACACGAAGCCCCCGAAAACGAAGTCTTTGAGCGCGTGAGCTGGGACGAAGCCTTGGACGGGATTGCCGCGCGGCTGCGGGAGACTGCCGATCGCTACGGTCCGGAGTCGATCCTGCCCTACAGCTACGCGGGGACCATCGGCGTGCTGGGCTACGGGTCGATGGACCGGCGCTTCTTTCATCGCCTGGGCGCGAGCCAGCTCGACCGCACGATCTGCTCCGAGGCCGGCGGGCAGGCGTGGAACCTGGTGTACGGCAAAAAACTTGGCACGCCTACCGAGGATTTTCGCCTCGCGAAGCTGATTCTTGCCTGGGGCGCGAACATTCACGGCAACAACATTCACCTGTGGCCGTTTATTGAAGAAGCCCGGCGCAACGGGGCGCGGCTGATCGCGATCGACCCCTACCGCACGCGCACCGCGGCCGTGGCCGACTGGCACATCGCCATCCGTCCCGGCACGGATGCTGCGCTGGCGCTGGGCCTGATGCACGTGATCCTCGACGAGGGCCTCGAAGATCGCAGCTATATTGCGGAAATGACGCACGGCTTCGAGCAGTTGGCCGCGCGCGTGCGCGAGTACCCGCCGGAGCGCGTGGCCGCATGGACCGGGATGAGGCCCGCCGAGATCGAGCGGCTGGCGCGCGAGTACGCCACGACGCGCCCCGCGGCGCTGCGGCTGAACTACGGCGTGCAGCGTTCGGAAAACGGCGGCGCGGCGGTGCGCGCCATTGCCATGCTGCCGGCACTGACCGGCGCGTGGAAGACTCGCGGCGGAGGCGCGCAGCTTTCGACGTCAGGCGCATTCGCGTGGGACAAGAAGGCGCTGGAGCGGCCCGACCTGGCGCTGGCTTCGCCGCTCGGACGGCTGGCGCGCGTCGTCAACATGAGCCAGCTTGGCCAGGCTCTGACAGAGCTCGGCCAAAGCAGTGAGCAGGAAACTGTAGCGCCGGTCTCCAGTCCGGCTGTCGCGCGGGCGTCCACGCCCGCGCCCGGCCCACCGGTTCATGCGCTATTTGTCTACAACTCGAATCCGGCAGCCACGGCGCCGAATCACAATGCAGTCCGGCGCGGCCTGGAGCGCGACGATCTCTTCACCGTGGTGCACGAGCAGTTCTTTACCGACACCACCGATTACGCCGACTTCGTGCTGCCCGCGACGACGTTTCTGGAGCACACGGACGTGCAGGGCGCGTACGGCCACTACTTTGTGCAGCTCTCGAAGCAGGCCATCGAGCCTCTGGGCGAAGCACGATCGAATGTGTGGCTCTTTTCAAATCTGGCGCAGCGCATGGGATTCACCGAGCCGTGCTTCCGCGACACGCCCGAGGAGATGATCCGCCAGGCGCTGGCCGTTGGCGCCGATGGCCGCTCGACGAACGCGGACATGGAGCACATCACCGTGGAGGAGCTGGAGCACGAAGGGCACGTGCCGCTCGCGTTTCATCGCGACCCGGAGAAGCAGCCGTTTTTGCCCTATACTTCCGATCCTCTTCCTACGCCCTCGGGCAAGATCGAGTTTTACTCGGAGACATTGGCGGCGGCCGGCCTCGATCCGCTTCCGGGCTTTGTTCCGCCGGTCGAGTCCCGTTGGGGAGCGATGGCGAAGAAATATCCGCTGGAGTTGCTGGCGCGCAAGAGCGATAACTACATGAACTCGACCTTCGCCAATCTGCCGGGGCACCGGAAGATGGAAGCGCGGACCAGCCAAAGACTCGAGATTCACCCGCTGGACGCGCAGTCCCGCAGCGTGGGCGAGGGCGACCGGGTGCGCGTCTCGAACGATCGCGGCGCGATCGACCTGACGGCGATGCTGAACGCGCATCTGCCGCTGGGCGTGGTGGCGGCGCGGCTCGATTGGGCCAAGCTGCAATCCGATGGCGCCAACGTGAACGTCCTCACCAGCGAGCGCCTCACCGACATCGGCGGCGGAGCCACGTTCTACTCCACCCTCGTCGAAGTGGAGAAGACAGGGAGCAGTGATTAACCACCCCGGTGAACGTTGCGTGCGAAACCTTCAAAACCTGAGATAAGCGCCGATCATCGGCTCCGCTGTCTGCGTGAAAGTGCTCACCGAGCTGTATGCTGTTGTCACGTCGGACGCCCTGTGCACGTTCCCGCGGTACTGAAAGCGCAGCCCGATGTGCGGCAAAATCCCCCAATCCAGCCCTCCGCCATAGACGTAAACCGGCGTCGTGAAACTCTGCGTCAGGCTCTGGCCGTTTACCGGTTCGTTCAACAGCACACCCGCGCCAGCCAGCGCAAATGGCCGAAAATTTCCCGCGTGAGCGGAGATCACCCAGTCGCCGGTCACTTCGTGTGCATCGGCCGATACGACAGCGGGCGCGCAGAGCGAGCAGACCGCGGTGTACACCTGGTTCGCACGGTTGTACGAGTACGTCGCCTCGTAGCCGAACAGTGTGCTCTTGATGTGGCGCACTTCGATCATGCCGCCAGCGGCGTTCGACGGACTGACATCAATGGCGTTGAGGTTGTTCTTATTCACCGTATCGGTGAATGCGCCATAAACACTAAGCCCAACATCGGTTTGCGCGTGAGCCGCTGCGCACGCCGAAGCGGCAACGAATACCGATAAGATCATACTCAAGAAAGAGACATGAAGTCGCATAACATCCTCCTTTCGTGGAATCTTTTATTTTAGACTCGAAGGTAGTGCCGGGGTTTACCTTTCTCCCCTAGCCGCTAACATTTGCGATACTCCCTGCCGCCTACCAATCCACGCCGGGCATTTGCCTCAAGCCCGTGGCTTTTTGCCGTTCGTAATCTCGCGGGTTAGGATGCAGACGGGGACGAAGCTGCCGATGACGAGCAAGATCGAGGTTTTGAAGATCGACATCACGACCCTGACCGTGGATGCGATTGTGAATGCTGCGAACACGTCGCTGCTGGGCGGCGGCGGCGTGGACGGGGCGATCCATCGCGCGGCCGGGCCGGAGCTCTTCGACGAGTGTTACCAGCTCGGCGGCTGCCCCACGGGCGAGGCGCGGCTGACCAAGGGCTACCGGCTGCCGGCAAAGTTCGTGATTCACACCGTGGGGCCGGTGTGGAGCGGAGGCGAACGCGGCGAACCGGAGCTGCTGGCCAATTGCTATCGCTCGGTCTTCAAGATTGCGCGCGAAAACGGCATCCGGTCGCTGGCGTTCCCGGCCATCAGTTGCGGAGTGTATCGCTTCCCTGTCGATCGCGCGGTGAAGATTGCCGTGGTCGAGACGGTGGCGGAGCTGGTCTCAAGCGACGCGGTGCAGAAAGTGATTTTTGCGTGCTTCGGCGACGAGATCTTGAATGCCTACCGAAGAGAGGTGGACAAGTTGTCGTAGTGCTCTGACCTCATGAATCTGCAACAGCAGGGTTCGTGCTATCCCACCCTTTCGCAAAGAGCGCGAAAGGATGGGGCACGGAGATTTCATGCTGAGTCAAATGCGCGAAAAGCAACTGCAGAATCCTTGCTCCCTTGCTCCCTTGGTCCCTCGTTCCCTTGGTCCCTGTCTTTAGAAATTCAGCGTGATCTTTGCCGTCAACGCGCGCGGCGTCATGTAGTGCGTGCCGCTGAACGTCGACAGGAAGTTATAGAGCGCGTATTTGTTGGTGACGTTGATCGCGGTCAGGTCGAAATCGGTCTTGTAGTGCTCGCGGTGGAAGAGGTTGCTCTTGCCCAGCGAGACGTCGAAGAGGTTGCGCGGCGCAATGCGCGGCGGATCGTGGTCGTTGTCGGCCTGGCCGGCGGCGGGGATTCGGAGAAGGCTCGATGAGAACTGGGACGCCGGGCAAATCGAGGGCAAAGCCTGAGTCGGCGTTGCCTTCACGCCGTTGCACGCGAATCCCGCCTGAAACTCCTCGTCCGCGGTCAGAGGCAGATAGACATTGGCCATCGTGACCGGATTGATGGTGGGCGGGACGTTGTTGTCGACCATGGCGATGGCCGGTTGGCCGCCGAGAAGCGTGGAACTGTTGGGGCAAGCCGTATTTGCGTCGGTTGAATTGTAGCAAGGTGTCGATCCGGCCACCTGGCCGGAGTCGAAGCGCCAGTTGAAGCCGCCCCACAGGCCGTTGAGCCATCCATCGCGCGAGAACGTGTATTGCAGGTGCGTGGTCTGGTTGAAACTCTCGTCGTGATCGATGCGGAAGGGCAATCCGGTTTGGCCAACCGTGGCGCCCGCGCCCGCCACCTGCGGCGGAAAGAAGCGCGCGGCCACCGAAGACATGACCGCATAGGCGCTGAAGCCGCGCCACGTGGGCACGTCCACGTGCAGCGCGTAGCCGGGAATCTTGGAGTTGTGCCAGTCGATGGGGAAGGTGATGGGCGTGTTGCCCAGCACGCTGAAGTCGAAGGCGTTGTGCGTGTACTTCCAGATGTACTCGCCGCTGACGACCAGATGCTGGCCGAATGCCTGCTGCAGGCTGGCGTGGAACTCGTTGCGGTAGCCCGGCGCCATGGTCGTGTTGACGCCCGAAGAGCAGTTGAGCAGCGGCGAAAGCACCGCGTTGCCGCAACCCTGGCTGGAAAGCACCAGGTTCTCGTTGAAAGGCGTCTCGAGGGTGCGCGCGTAGGAGACGCCGAGCACCGTGTTCGTCGGCTTCACGTTGTAGGCCACGCCCAGCCGCGGCTCGGCCTGGCTGGCAGAAGTCAATCCGTTGTAAATGTCGCCGCGAAGGCCAAGGTTCATGTTCCAATTCCCGGCCTTGATCTGGTCTTCGATGTAAAGCGCCAGCTCCTTCACGTCCGTGTGGCCGAACCAGTAGTAATCCGAGCCGCCGCGGGTCAGATCGTAGGGCGCGAGCACGGAAAGGTAATTCCCGTTCGCGATAAGGTCATTGCCGACGCCGCACTGCGACGGGTTGGAGTATCCCGGCTGCGAAACTCCGTAGACCGGGTCCACGCACGGCGAGTTATAGGTGTTTTCCACGATGCCCAGGCTGTCGTGCTCGCGCAGGAAGGTCTGCGAGTACTGGAAGCCGGCTTTGATGTTGTGGGCGCCCTTGGCATAGGAGTAATCGGAGTGAATCCCGGCGTTGGTCAAGGTGCGGAACTGCCCGATAGACGAGGTTTCGAGATTCGCGGGCCCCAGATCGGCGAGCGGATGGGCGCTGGGGAAGTAATCGTAGAAATCCTTTCGCACAAAGGCGCCCAGGTTGAGGATTGAATTGTTGCTGATGACGCGCGTGTATGTCGGCGAGATATTGAAGGTGTTGATCTTCGAAGCCTGGTCGGTGTTGCCGGCGTTCGCGAAGGTTGGGCTCGCGCTGGCGCCGGCGCCGTTAAGGACATTCTCGACGTTCAGGTTGTCGTACGCGTTGGGGGTCTGGAACCAGGAACGGCTGTAATTCAGGTCGAGGTGAATGGAGTCGGCCTGCGAGAAGCTGTAGTCGGCGCGGTCGAAGACGTTTTCTTCGTTGCCCTTGTCGTGGAAGACCTGGAACTCCGGCGGATCCAGAAAGCGCCCGGTATTGAGGGCGTCGGCCTCCGCAAAGTTGCCCCAGCTCTTGCCGCCATAGGAGAGATCCGCGCCTCCGGAAGCCGAGCCGAAGCTGCCGTAGGAGCTGTAGACGCTTCCCGTGGGCTTGGTCACGCCCAGGCCGGAGCGCGTGGTGGCCACGATCACGAGGCTGGTTTTGTCGCCGTACTCCGCTGGCGGCGCGCCGCTGATGACCTCGATGGATTGAATCGAGTTCGACGGCAATTGGTTCGAGAACACTTTGCTCTGCTGGTCGGTGATGGATTGCCCGTCCACCGAGAACGAGTTCGACGCATGATCGCCGAGACCGTGAAACAGGCCGTTCGAGTCCGCCGAGACGCCGGGCGTGGTTTCCGTCACCAGCGAGCTAAGCGTAGACGACGCGCTTTCGAGAGGCACCTTGATGAATTCGTCCCGTTCCACGTCGGTATGGAACGTCGGGTCGCTCTCGACCAGCTCGCCGCCGGAATCGACGGTGACGGTCTGGCTGGCGCCTTCGATTGCGAGCACCAGCTTCAAGCTGGTTCCCACCGAGGAGCGGATCTCTACACTCTGGCTCAAGCGCGCAAAGCCCTTGGCGGAGACCTCGAGCCTGTAGGGGTTGAAGGGAACGTTGGAGATGCTGAACTGGCCGGTCGCGTCGGTGGTTGCGGTGCGCTCAAATCCGGTGACGCTATTGACGAGATGCACGGTTGCGCCGGGGATCACAGCGCCAGTTGCATCGCTGACCGTGCCGCGCACGGTTCCGGCGCTGCCGCTTTGCGCGTGCGCCGCGGCCGTCATTAGAGCGAGTGCGAGAAGAGGAAGAATGCGTAGCTTTCGGCCACGATGAAACAACATGGAAAAGTCTCCTGAAGAATTGCCGAGCAAAATGGAAAGCAAGCCGCGCGACCTCAAGCCGCGGCGCTCGCAATGCGTTCAGTGGGAATCGATCCGAAGCTGGCCGTTCTTGGGGTGCGGCCAATCGTCGCCGCAATCGAACCACGGCGAACGGCGCAGCAAACTCAAATGAACACGGAAGGATGCCCTACAGACAGACAGGAGGGGGACGAATGAAGAGGCGGAACTGGGGTCGCCGGGCCACCACAATCGGCTCGGCCTCTGGAGCAGAAGCACCCAGGCGCACAAACACGATCGCAACCGCGGCCATCGCCGTGGATGCTACCGTGTGCATCGCGATGCACAACTGGCAGTGATCGGCGTCGGCCTGGTTGGTGTGCAGGTGCGCAACCTGCGCTACGGCCAGAAGCGCCAGCAGGACCAGGCACAAGGTAGCTACGACCGGCAAAAAGCCGGCGCCACCGCGCTTCCCGAACCACTGGGCCCTGAATCCTGACAAACCGCGACCTCTTCACCTTCTATTTTACAGAAACCTACATAGAATTGGACGCTTCCGGCGTCGAGAAGGTGCAGGGAGGGCGAGTTTTCGGCCCATCGAGCCGCCAATCGGCTGCGAATGCGTCTAAACTGTGTTGCCATGGTGAATTTTTGCGAAATGCGGCGCTTGGGGGCGTTGGGCTTGGCAGTTTTGTGGCTGGCAGCGCCGGCCGTGCTTGCGCAAAGCCCGAGCAGCTCGGGGACGCCGGCACAGAGCTCGTCAGGTCAGAATTCATCAGGCCAGAATTCGGCAACGCAAAGTTCGCCGGATGACAACGCGAAGCCAGTGCCCTTGAAGCCGGGCGTTCCCGGCATGGGAAGGAATCATCGGCTGATCCTGAAAGACGGTTCTTACCAGATGGTGCGCGATTACCAGATCGTGGGCGACCGGGTGCGTTACCTCTCGCAGGAGCGGGGCGATTGGGAGGAGCTGCCCGTCGACCTGGTGGACTGGGACGCCACGCACAAGTGGGAGGGTGAGCACGCCGATCTGGTCGAAGATGCTTCTCCGGCGATGAAGGAGGCCGAAGGTCTCGACAAGGAGGAATCCGCGGAGCGCAACGAGCAGAGCGCGCGCATGCCCGTGGTGGCGGAGGGGCTGGAGCTGCCGGATGAGGATGGCGTCTTCATTCTC
This sequence comes from Acidobacteriaceae bacterium, assembly GCA_003165005.1. Lineage (GTDB taxonomy): Bacteria > Acidobacteriota > Terriglobia > Terriglobales > Acidobacteriaceae > Telmatobacter. The sequence goes on from PLSB01000062.1 coordinate 9,549, forward strand.
GATACCTTTGAGGGCGCGCCGGAACTGGTGGAGCTGGTCGCGCACGATTTGTCTATGAACGCAAAAAACCGCAAAGGCATCGGCGTGCTGAATCCGCTGGCCACGCAAAAGGCGAGCCTGGAGATCGAAGGCTCGCACGCCAGGGTTCATCTCCATGTCGACGAACCGGTGATCTATCTTTCCCTGGGCGTCGACGACGCGACCGAACCCGTGCTCACGCACCCCATCACCGTGAACACCAGCGGCGCAAGGGGCGTGAACGGCAAGCACGGCGCGCACTCGCCGCAATCGGGTTTCGTGATTGTGCGCGTGGACGAGCGCCAGGCGGTGCGCATCGTGGGCGCCATCAAGCTCAGCCCCAACGGGCAGGTCACGCAGGACGAGGACACCATTCCGACCAAGGTGGAAGCGCTGCCCGGCAAACGCTGGCTGCGCGTCACGCCCGAGCAAAAACTCGCCTTCGGCGAATACGCGCTGGTCGAAATTATTTCGCCGTCCGACATCAACGAATCGGTGTGGGATTTTCGCGTGGATCCGCGGCTGGGCGACAACCCAGGATCCATCGGGCCGATCCTGAAACAACCCCGCGAGCAGTAGGCCGTGCATTGGCCTGCGCGCTTCGAGAAACATCATCTGGAACGTGTTTCATAAATGGTCTCGTGAAAGGGCACGACTTCAGTCGTGCCGAAAAGGACGGGAAAATCGAGGGGTTTTAACCCCTGATGGACTCGGGCGGCCCAGTCAAGCTATTTTTGAAACACGCTATGACAATGAAAGGGAGCATGTCCCGCGCGTAGTT
>PLSB01000308.1 GCA_003165005.1 Acidobacteriaceae bacterium
GCTTGTACCAACCTCCCAAGCATAAAACTCAAATCAAATGTGCGAAAAATATCGTACGTTATCGCGCAAAGTACATTTAATAGGGGCTATGGCATGGAAGAGGTCGTCGGTTCGATCCCGACCAGGTCCACCAAGTTCCCATCCTGTCTCTCACTTCTATACCGTCTTGACCTGCGGGTCCTTTGCTGCGCTCAGGATTTCGCCTGCGGGCTCGGACGCCCGCAAAACGGCTCAAGTTCGATCCCGACCAGGTCCACCAAATCAATAGCCTTCGTGGAAGACCCTCCGGTTTCCAACCTGCAAAACGTCCCCTGCCTCCGTTTTCGAGTCCCTATACCCTATTGCAGTTTGGCGAACTCGCTTTTGGCAGTCTGCAAGAGAGGCTGATCGGAGTCGGCATCCTTCCAGGCAGCGAAGAACTTTTCATACTCGCCGCGGCTGCCGGCCTTATCGTTCTTGAGCGCCAGCACACGGGCCAGGCCAAGGTGGGAGAGCGTGTAGTCGGTCCAGATGGGGCCAATGCCGGGGTTGGCCAGGATCAGCCGGTAGTCGGCGGCGGCGGCATCGAGCATACCTGCCTCGGTCTCCATGCGCGCCCGCTGAAAGGGAACGCCGTAGTCGCGCATCTGGAATGTGCGGGCAGGTTCCATCTCCGCAACTGCTTCGGCGGGCCGGTGGGCTTTAAGAGCCAGCAAGGCGCGTAGCATGGGCCGGTCGAAGTAGAGACTGAGGGTACTCTTGGTATCGCTGTTATCGATCTTGGCAATCAGGCGCTGCGCAGGAGCCGGATCGCCCAGGTCCGCCTGGAAAAACGCCACGGTGCCGGGGTCTGCCGCATCGCTTTTCATCTGCTTCAGACAGGCCGCGGCTCCATCGCGATCTCCGTACTCGAAGAGAATGGCGGCGAGCCATAGCGACGCGTCATCGGCAAAGTCGGCATCTCCGCTGCGCAGGGCTTCCTGGCGGGCGCGTGTAAAGTCGCTGATAGCTTCGCGCCGTTTTCCTTCGCTGGCCGCGACAAAGCCGAGATTGACCAGCGACTGGTCCAACTCCTGGTGTGTGAATCCCCACTCGGTTTCAGCTTCCATGCCTGCGTCATCCTGCTCGGCGAAGGCAATCTGAAAGAGGGTGCTGTGGATGCCCCACAGGTCCTTGCCATCGGCAATTGCGGCGGCGGCCACCCGCTTGGCATCGGTAAAGCGATTGGCCCGCCGGTAGGCGCCCGCCAGAATCTCCGCGCCTGTGCCAGAGTGCGGCGCGAGCCGGTACGCGTGTTCCCCGGCTTCAATGGCCTCTGCGTACTCGCCCAATGCGGAGTACATGTCGCAGAGGCTGTACCAGTTGGAGGCGTTGTTGGGATAGACCTGGTTGTAAAGCCTCATGCTGGCCACGGCGGCTTCGAAATCCCAGATGCCGTGGGCGTTGTAATCAGTCTCGATCGACAGCCGTTCGCGCTCAGTGGTGTGGGCGCGCAACTCGTAGGCCTTCTTGATCAGTGTCACTGCCTGAATGAAATCCCGGCGGGCAAAAAAACTGTCGCTGAGGCTCCGATAGGCGGAAGCAAAGTTGGGGTCCAGTCCGATCGCCCGTTGCAAGAGTGTTTGCCCGGTCGCGATGTCGCCCCGGTCAAAGCTGTCCTGTGCCTGCGAGTAGGCTCGCAGCGCTTCCAGCGAGGACGTGGTGGCCTGCTCGACAGGGATATGGAATTTTTCCAGCGATGCGGCCGACTCGCCCAACTGCTTGCGCACCCGGCCGGCAGCCTCATCGAGCGCGGCCAGAACTTCTTCCTTGCTGTTTGCTTCCGCCTTGTAACTTGCAACCCGCTTGCCCGTTACGCAACTGTCGGCAGCCAGAGTCAGCAGGAACTTGCTTCCGACGCTGGCCAGCGCGCCGTGCAGCACGGCCTGGGCATTGTTGCGTTCGCAAACCTCTTCGGCCAGCTCGGGCGTCAGCGGTTCGTCCTCCTTGCGCTGCATCTGGGCGAGGGTTTCTCTGACCTTCGACCGGGGAAGAAGATTCAGAAAGGGAGATTGCTCCAGATCGATCTCCAGCGCCTGATTGAGCGTCTGATCGAAGGTTGGATCGCCGGTGGCATTCAAAAAGTCGGCAACCACGACATCGCTGAGCTGCGGCGGATGAGCGAAATGCTTTACGCCAAAGATGACGACTAGAGCAGTGAGCGCGCCGGCGCAAGCCGAAACCAGAACCCAACGGCGAATTGCGCTATGGCGCGCAACTGGCGGGGCGGGCAAAGCCACGGCAACAGCCGGGGCGTTTTCGATGACTAAATGCGTGCGCTGGCGCACGCGCTGCACAAAAACGTCGCCGGGAAGACTCTCGGGCAGTGCGTCCACCGGATGCACCACCTGCACTGCCGCGGTGAACTGATAGCCGCGGCCGGGAATGGTTACGATCGAACCGGACTTATCGCCCAGCGCCTTGCGCAGCGCGGAGATGTGCTGGTTCAGGTTGTTCTCTTCGACGAAGGCATCGGGCCAGACGGCCTGAAACAACTCCTCCTTGGTAACCACGCGGCCGGAGTTGAGCGCCAGGTATCCGAGAACATCCAGACCCTTCGGGGTGAGCGGAACGGTGACGCCGTCCCGCTTCAAGACCCGTGCGAAGGTATCCAGCTCAAAACAATCAAAGCGATATAAATCGTGCGATGCCAGCAACATGCAAAGCCTTCAGAACAAATTCAGGAAAATTCAGACCCAGATTCAAGACGCCAGGCGCCCCTTCGGACTCTAGTGGAGAGCCGAGGGAGTTTTTTTCAGAGCGTGGCCCGCAGAAAAGGAATGTATGAACATTCTACGCCGCAACCCGCCGGATGGAGATGACGAAGCGGCGAAGCCTGTTGCCGGGCAAGCCGGGGCTCAGCGCATCGAGCTGACGGTGGAACAGGAGTGGGTCACCATGCTGGTGCGGGGCAACGCAGATCGGGCAGCGGCGCCGCCGCAGGCGATCCCGGAAGAGCCGGCTGTTGAAGAGCACGCGGCGGAAGCAGAGCGCCGGAAATTGCTGCCTCCGCCCGGCGGCAAGTGAGCAACAAAGCGCGCGGGCACGGTCGCTCGGCCGCAAAGCGGCATGGAAACTGGGCAGGAGGCAGCGCATCGCCGGACGGCCCGAACAACCGAAAGCAAAAGGAGAGGAAATGAAAGTCAGCAACGTAATCTGTATAGCCGCCATGTGCTTCTGCCTGGCGCCGCTCGCCCAAACCGCCAACGCGCAGTCGCCAGTCACCGTCCGCGTAGGCGGTTGGGCGCTCACCGCCAACGGTAAGATCGCCAAAAACTTCGAGTACACGGGCTCGTGCCCGGTCAACCTAAGGTTCGATTGGGGCCTGCTTGCCACCGCGCCCACCGAGGTTACCTATCGCTACAAGCGCAGCGATGACAGCGAACCCTCCGCCACCAAGAAGGTGAAGCTGGCCAAAGCCAACACTTCGGTCGATGTCTCCGACACCTGGGATCTGGGCGCCAACACCGCCGAGTTCAAGGACTTCAAGGGCTGGATCAAGCTGACCACCTTCGAGCCCAATAAGGTCGAGCAGAAGATCCTCTTCACGCTGCACTGCAAGTAAACAGGAACCGGCATGCGCCGGACGTAGGGCGAGTCCGGCGCGTGCGCCTATGCACACAGGCGCCCATGTCCAGCTCCATCGTTCCCAAGTTTCGCGAATGGTGGATTTCGAAGCCATCGTTTCACCGGAGTTGAGGAGAAATTCTATGTTCGGTCATCTTTTTCCATCCCAAAGTATCCGGCGCCGCTGCCTGCGCATCCTTGCTCCGCTGGCAGCGGGCGTTGCCTTGCTGGCGCTGCCGTCGCAGGCCTGGGGCGTCTATGACTTCACCGTAACCGGCAACAGCAACATCTTTCCCTCGACAACGGTAGGCCTCACAATGCAGCAGACCGTCCATGTGACCCTCAGCGGCAGCTCAGTGGCCATCAAGTCGATTGTTCTTCAGTCGGCCGGGGCGACTGTGGCGGGGGTCGCGGAGTACACATTGGGAACCGTCACCAACTGCACCGTGGACCCCACAGGCGCGACGATCAGTGCCGACGGAACCGTTTGCGATATTCCCGTGACCTACGCGCCGGCCTATCCGGGCAGTTTGGCTTCGCCGCTGCTCTCGCGCAACGCGACGTTGGTGTTGACCGACGGCAACGGAACCAAATGGACCTTCGCGCTCACCGGCGCGGCCACCGGGTCGCTGGTCGAACTGGTTCCCGGAACCATCTCGCGCTACGCCGGACAGCCCTACACGACGACGGGAATCAATCCCCTGGACAATGGCCTGGGCTACACAACCGCGGGATATGGCGGGGATAACGGCCCTGCGGCCAGCGCGCAGTTCAATTTTCCTGCGAACGGTTATAGCCTGCCCCAGCAGATGGCATTCGACAGCGCCGGAAATCTTTACGTGGCCGATGCCTACAACTACATCATCCGCAAGATCGACACCACCTCCAACCACAACGTGACCACCATCGCGGGCACGCCGCAGACCAGCGGTTACTCGGGAGACAATGGCCCTGCCACCAGCGCGAAGTTGACATATCCATTAGCGATAACGATGGATGCCGCCGGGGATATCTACTTCCTCGATAGCACCTACCCCGGCTTTGCCGATATATCTGCCTCTGTGAGGCTTCGCCGCATCGACGCGGTCACCGGGATCATCACCTCCGTTGCCGGACAGAATTACAGTGGCACTTACGACGCGACGGACGGCGGCGGCGCCTGCACCCTGAGCGGTGCGGGTTTGTATACCTGCGGCGACGGCGGATTGGCCTCCTACGCCGACCTATATGGCGCCAGCAACATAGCCATCGATCCATCAGGCAATATCTATCTCTGGAGCCTTGGAGCCAACTCCATCCGCGAGATCACCGCCTCCAACGGAAAAATCGACACCATCGCTTCAGCCGCGGCTTTCGGCCTCCCGACCGATGGCAGTTGCAGTTACTCTGGTCGTCCCGGCATGACGCTGGCCGCCGATGGGAACCTCTATGTGGTGTCCGCTAATTGCGCCACCGGTAGCTCCGTCGCTCGTTTCATCACGGAATACAACCTGACGACTAATCCAGGCCAGATTACCAACGTCGCGAGTGAAACCTATCAGTCCAGTTACTGCGCTCCCACCTCGGCTCAGGGAGGCTTTCCCGCAGCCGATCTGAATCTCGGATTCGGCACCGGCCAATCCGGGGCTCTGAGCAGCGATGCCTCCGGCAATCTCTATATTCCTGCCGTCATGGAGATTCAAAATTGCACTTACAACCAAAATCCAGCATATATCTACCGCATCAACCTGGATACGTCGACCGCCTATTTGGTGGAGTATAACGAAGGGCAAGAAGGAGAGGGAACGGATACGGGGCCCTACAATGCCTTCAACGGCTACTACATCTTACCCATAGAAGTCATTCCCGACTCTGCCGGCAACCTCTACGTGCTGGCAGCCAACCAGATCGCCGAGATCTCCGCCTCCAATGCCGCGCTCAATTATCCTTATCAGGTCACCCTCAGTCAGGCCGACTACACCACCAGCGCGGATCAAGTCGTCACCTATGCCAACGTGGGCAACGCCAGCATCTCCGCGCCGGCCCTCGGCTTTGCCTCAACTGGTTCCTCTCCGGGAACCAACTTCGACCTCGATCCCTCCCCCACTATTCCCACGCCGCCAGGAAATGCCGCGAACTGCGCGAACGCGGACGAGATTGCTCCGAACGATGCCTGCACGCTCTACCTGCAATTCACGCCTACCCTGGTCGGCCTGCTCTCCGACACGCTCGATATCGGCAGCCCCGCGGCCCAGACCGTCAGCCTGAGTGGCAACGCCAAGGCCGCCCCCCGCATCGGGATCAGCCCGTCGTCGCTCAGCTTTGGCAATGTGCCGGAAAACACCGGCTCGACCCAGTACGTCACCATCTCCAGTACCGGGACGGCGACGCTGGGAGTCAGTGAGATTTCTTCAGCAGGCACGAATTCCTCCAACTTCGTTGTGGCCGCCGGTGGCGCCAGCCCCTGCTCCTTCTCGGCATTTAACACAATTAGCCTCACGGCCGGCAGCAATTGCACAATCCAGGTGACCTTCACTCCGACCGCCGCGACCAGCTACGCCGCCTACCTGTTTGGAACAACCGCCGCAACGGCCAGCAGCAGCACCCTGATCAACCTTTCCGCCGGGAAGCTGATCCCCTTCACCGGTACCGGCACATCCGCGCTGACCGCGCAGACCATCACCTTCAACAATCCCGGCGCACAAACGGTGGGCACACCGCTGACGCTTTCCGCCACGGCCACTTCCAACCTGACGGTCGCTTTCGCTTCCACAACCGCCAGCGTCTGCACCGTCTCCGGCACGCAGGCCACATTCCTCACCACCGGCACCTGCACCATCGACGCGACGCAGGGCGGCAACAGCACTTACGCCGCAGCCACGATGGTTCCGCAGAGCTTCACCGTGAACGGAGAAGCGCAGACCATCACCTTCAACAATCCCGGCGCACAGACGGTGGGAACGCCCCTGGCGCTTTCGGCTACGGCCACTTCCAACCTGACGGTCGCCTTCGCTTCCACCACCGCCAGCGTTTGCACGGTCTCCGGAACGCAGGCAACGTTCCTC
>PLSB01000191.1 GCA_003165005.1 Acidobacteriaceae bacterium
AGTTGGGCGTGTCGTGCGCAAAGACCACTTGCTTGCCGAGAGCGCGATCGGCAAAAGCGGAGAATGCGGCGACTAACTCAGGATCGGATTCCGGCGTGGGGATGACTTCGACAAGGCGCATGTAGCGCGGCGGATTGAAGAAGTGCGTGCCGAAAAACCGGCCGCGCAGATCGGGAAGGGCGGCGGCGATGCGTGCGATGGGCAGGCCGGAGGTGTTGGTGGTGAGGATGGCGTGAGGCGCAAGATGCGGCACAACGCGCGTGAGCAGCGCGGTCTTGATTTCGAGATTTTCGGCGACGGCTTCGACGACCCAGTCGCACTCCGCGAGCCTGGCCAGGCCTTCGTCAAATGTCCCCGGCGTAATCAGGCGGCTGAGCGATGGCTCGAAGAATGCCGCGGGCTTGGCTTTGGCGAGCGATGCGAGAGCGCGCTCCGCGTTCTGATCCTTTGGAGGGAGGTCGAGGAGGAGCGTGGGGATTCCGGCGTTGGCCAGATGCGCGGCGATGCGCGCGCCCATGGTTCCCGCGCCCAGCACGGCAGCGCGGCGAATCAACAGCGGCTTCGCGCCGATCTTCGGGGCGGCATTTGCGGCCGTGGCGACGGGGCTCATGCGGGTTCTCTCCTAGTATTCGATCTTGTTCGGCGAGGCGATCCACGCGGCGAAGCTGGCCCACGCCTCGTCGCCGAGCCATTGCATGGAGCGGAGCTTTCGGTCGGCAGAATTCTTACAAAACTCCGCATACAGGGATGCGTCGTCGAAGCCGGCGCGGGCCGCGTCGGCGGCGCTGGCGCCGTAGTAGACGGCGTCGAGCCGCGCCCAATACGCGGCCGCCAGGCACATAGGGCAGGGCTCGCAACTGGTGTAGAGTTCGCAGCCGGCCAGCGTGAAGCTTCCCAGCGCTTTGGCGGCGGCGCGGATGGCGTTCACCTCGGCATGCGCCGTCGGATCGCATGTCGCCGTCACGGAGTTAACGCCTTCGCCCACAATCTTGCCGTCCCGCACGATAAGGGCCGCGAAAGGTCCGCCTGCACCCGAGACAACATTCTCAGTGGCCAGCGCAATAGCGCGGCGCAACAGATCCGGGTTGGGCTGACCGGCCACTATCGTCGTTCCCCGCTCCGCGTGCGAGATGCAAGGACAGAATCAGTATGGCACACGAATTGTTCCAGCGATCGGGTTGCAAATGCGCGGGCGCCCTATGCTTTCCAGGCTTCGCAAGGCGACGACGCGGAAAGGGCGGGATGCCGCGTTCCAACCATTCTTTGGCGCGCCCCGCGCAAGAACCACCCAGAAGTAAAATGCCCTCATGGCCGAGCCCGCAACTCTACAGGCGTTGAATGCGCGCATTGTGGCGTGCGAACTGTGCCCGCGGCTGCGCGCGCACTGCACTGAAACTGCCCGCAAGCGCCGCCGCGCCTATGCCGGCTGGGAGTACTGGGGCCGTCCCGTGCCTTCGTTCGGCGATGTAAGAGCGCGCGTGCTGGCGCTGGGACTGGCGCCGGGAGCGCACGGCTCCAATCGCACTGGACGGCCTTTCACCGGCGACGGCTCCGGCGATTTCTTGTATCCGGTTTTACACGCGGCCGGGTTTGCCTCGCAGCCTGCGGCGACCTCGCGCGACGACGGCATGAATCTCAGCGGCCTCTGGATCACCTCCGTCGGGCGGTGCGCGCCGCCAGGCAACAAGCCCACGCCCGAAGAGCTGCGCAACTGCGCGCCGTGGCTGGACCTTGAGATGAAACTACTGACGGAGTTGCGCGTGGTTGTCTGTCTGGGCCGCATCGCGTTCGACGGCCTTCAGGCGCACGAGTCGCGGTCAGGTCACCCACTTAGGCGCTCGGATTTCGTTTTCGCGCACGGAGCCGAGTACACATTGCCGGGCGGGCTCGTCGCCATCGCCAGCTATCATCCTTCGCTGCAGAATACCAACACCGGCAAGCTGACGCGAGCCATGCTCCTGAGCGTTTTCAAGCGGGCGCGCAAGCTGGCAGGGCTTTGACGCAGGTTGGATGCACATGGTTTTTCGAGAGGCATCGATGGAACGGTTCGAAAAAGCAATTCTCAAGGATGTTTCGCTGGACGAGGTTGGCCCCGCGCCGAACAAGCCCAAGAACCCGGTCGATCATTGGTCGCTAGCGGTGCTGCTGGAACGGGCCGCGTATCTGCGCAAGATGGCCAGGCACGGCGACGGCTCGGCTTCGGAGACGCTCCAGGAATATCCGCAGCATTGTGCCATGCTTTCTTTCCGCGGCCGCAGCGGCGAGGCGGAGTTACACGAGCGGTTTGCGGATTTGTTCGTCGTGCTTTCCGGAGCGGCCACGCTGGTCACGGGCGGTACGGTGGTTGGCGCGCGTGTCGTTGCGCCCGGAGAGACGCGCGGCGCGTCGATCGAGGGCGGCGCGCGGCAAAGTCTGCGCCCGGGCGATGTGGCCCATGTGCCGGCAGGCACGCCGCATCAGATGCTGCTCAACGGCGAAGACACTTTAACCTGCCTGGTCATGAAGGTGCAGGAATCTATTGAGGGCCTGCGGTGAAAAACCAAATGCCTTGAAGCAAGGCCCCCAGCTAAGGCCGCAGTAGTCGAGTAAGACTTTGCACTTTGTAGATCGGATTGTGGCACGGCACGGCCTTTGTGCACTTCGTAGCGGAATGGCGATGTTAGTTATGTAAGCTGCGGGACTATGCGGCCTCGGGCGTATTGCATGCCCGGGCTGCTGACTTATGTAATTCAAGTCTTTCAGCGGCATCGATCTTGCGCAGGCCGCTAACTTTCCAAATTCCAAAGCAAGTGCCGGATATCAGCAGGCCCACGAACACACAGGCCAGCGGAGTTGACCATTTCTGGAGCGTCCCTGACCACATGCGGATGGCGTGGCGTCCATAGGCCACGCTGAGCCAGGCAATGAGAGAGTAACGCAAAGTTCGAGCCGAGCCGTAGACGGCCAGAAAGCGGTGGCGCGAGACGCCCAGCGCGCCAGCGGCAAGCGCAAAGGGCAATAGTGGAATCGGCGGTGGAAGCACAGCGGGAAGAAACACGGCGAGGATGCGGTGACGATCCACCCATCCGACGACTCGCCCCAGAAGACGCGCCGGCACGTAGCGGCGCAATGCCGCTTCGCCTCCTCTGCGCCCGAGGTGCCATGTAGAGTATCCGCCCACAAGGCTGCCCGCTATGGCGAACGCTCCGAGCACCCAGGGATCTCCACCGTACGCCACCAGCCACAGCAGCAGCAGGTCAGTGCTACCGGGCAGAGGCAAAGGAATCGGGGAGGAGTCGACAATGGCAACGGAGAAAAGCCCCAGAGCTCCCAGATGCGTGAGCCAATGTGGCATCAGCAAGTGGTGCATAGCGGGCTTAAGGAACAGCGCTTGTTGCCGAAGAGGAATGCTCATAGAAATGCCGGCCAGGTGAATCGTCTTTGTGCGGATCGACGCGCGTAGTCGAGGGATCGCCCTGAAAGCTCGCTTTGCGCAAAAAGATAATAGTCCCGAACATCATTTCCCGATTCAATACCATTTTCTCGAATCAGTTCAGCGATGCATGACTTTGTATCTGGCGAGCCTGGAGAGTTACTCTGGCCAGGCGGAAGCCGGGAAACTTCGTAACCTGGATGGAATCCAGCTCGGCAGCATTGAACCGTCCCCTCACCGCAGGAAGAGTCCGTGCCAATGCCCGGTGGATCGCGGTTTCTGCCGTTTTGCCGAGTGCTTGCGACGAGTACGAGTCCGCCAGCCACATGAAGTGCCAGCCAACGCCGCGGATTCTCGCGTCCAGCTCCATTGCCACGGTCCCGATAGCCTTTGCCCATCCCTTGGAAAACGGCTCCTGAAGCAGAGCGAAGTGACCCGGCAGGATACATCCATTCCGCAGGAATATTGTGTTGATCTTCACTGTTGCCCGCTTCCCCGCGAAGTGCGATTCCTTTTCGCACCAAAACCGGCAATCGGAATCACAACGGCAGGAATGCTCGGAGAAGAAAGTCGGAGGATGAAGCTCCCAATAGAGCGTGGAGCGTTCGCCGCTGTTCCCGAGCGCTCGATCACGGTCGCTTTGGGCTGCTGGCTCATTGGCCTGGCCCGACCCAACCTCATAGCTCGCCGGGCAGCGAAATATTCCTCAACGTCGACTTTCTTGATAAGGCTCATTGCGGTTCCCTTGTCCTGTTGAGATCCGCTGCGGCCTTTCTCGAGCCGCAGCGGATATTCGGTCCTATTAACGCAGGCTTCCAGTCGTTGCGTTAACTTGGCTTCCGATGGCTTCGCCCGATACGACCAGTTCCACTCTACGGTTTTGCTGACGGCCGGCGGAGTTATCGTTCGTGGCTACCGGCGCACTATTGCCGAACCCCGTTGAGCTAACTGAGCCTGCCACTACGCCCTCTTGCACGAGGTAATCGCGGACCGCTCCCGCGCGGTTCTCCGAGAGCGTCTGATTCATCTGATCGCCACCAACATTGTCGGTGTATCCGCCGACTGCAATGTTGAGCCCTGGGTATGAGATCAATATTCCGGCAACCTTTGCCAGCTTCTCCCGTGCACCCGGCTTCAGCGAGTATTGCCCGGTGTCGAAAAGCACATCGGACATGCTGACGATCAGCCCCCGTGCGCTGTCGCGTGTCTCGAGGATTTCATTGAGCCGCTCTTCCAATTGCGAACGCATTGCAGCTTTTTCGCTGTTGGCCTTGTATTCTCCCTCTTGCGCTTTCTGGGCAATCGACCGGGACTGATCGGCATCGGCTTGAGCCGCGTTGATTGCCGCGGCCGATGTTGCCTGGTTATTCAACAAGTCAGTCTGGGCCTTTGTCGTGGCGGCCTCAGCGTTTGCTCTATCATTTTGGGCCTTGGTCGTGGCGGCCTCGGCGTTTGCCGTATCGGCCTGGGCCCTTGTCGCGTCGGCTTGGGCTCTTGTCGTGTCGGCCTGGGCTTGCACTTTTTGCCGGGTTGCCTCATCGGCCTGCGCCTGCGACAGCGCCTGTGCATCGGCCGAAGCCTGCCGTTCGCTCGCCGCGCGCTCCTCGCCGATCTTTGTGACAGCTATCTGCCGCGCATCTTCCGCGGTCTGCACCGTCTCCCGGGACTTAGCGATCAATTGCTTCCGATCCGAATGCCCTTGCGTGGCGTATATGTTGGCACTATCCATCAACTGGACGGCGTGTTGGTAGCTTTCGCCGGCGTACGTCTCGGCTCCCTCGGATTGCGCGATGCGAAGCGCATTCCGCGCTTCAAGGAATTCCAAAGGCAGATTGGCGTTTAAGACCACGGGGTCGAACTTATATCCAGTCGGGATATAACCGCCGCGCTCCATGAGTTCATATTTTGCGTGTATTGCTTCGGGCGTTCCCTTGGTGTCGGCGCGAAGAACATTCTCAAGCACGACAACATCGCTGGGCTGGCGAACGGCAAAATAGGGCTCCGCGGTGACGATCAGTGCGAATGCCTGGAGATTGGTGGTGGCAGTCAGCTTGCTGCGATCGTCGCCGCCAATCAAAAGTTCTCCAAGGTTCACTGCGTGCCCATCAGGCGAGATCGCCCACAACACATAGGTCAGATATTCGGCGCCAAAGGTCGTGGGGCTTTGCAAATTGCCGAAGTCCGCTTCCACTTCCATGGTGCCGCGCTTGGTGCGCACCTTAGCTTTTCCATCGGCTGCCGGCAGCAAAGCGGTTCCGGCAAAATCCACTTCCGAGGCTCCGCCGCGATGTTGATAGTCAACCGCTTCGACGGTGCGACTGGTTTCGATCACGGCAAAGACGGGCGTTGACCCGAGAGGCACGAGTGCAATCGACTGTTGGGGGTTAGCCTGACCAAACGCGCTCACACTGAGCGCGCTTCCTATCACGAACAAAAGTGTATGCTTCACGATATCTCCTGCAGTCAGACAGACTGCCGTATTGCGTTGTTGACTTAGGTTGGCGGGCGAAAGCGTGCGGGCTTCGATGGTGTGATCTGTCAGCGCCCGACGCGGAATTGATGGAGGTGATCAAACACCCCATAGAGATTCGCGATCCATAAGACCAAGACCATGACAACCAGTCCGTTCAGGATCGATTTGATTTGCCCCTGCATGGGGATGAACCTGTTCACAACCCACAACAGAAGGCCTGCCGCAACAATCGTGATGAGGACGGTGGTAAGTGGCATATCGTATTCTCCAATCATTTCTCGGATTCGATCCACGCTCAAGACGTGGTCTTGAGGTCAAGGATGCTCATCCAGTTATCAGGCGAACACTTTCTCCCCATGAACGGTGCAGGAGCTGTGTTCAGTTCGGGAAAGGATGTCCTGTGCGTTGGCTATCGCACCTGGCGTTCCATGCACAACAAGCAGAAACTTGTCCGTCTTCAGGTCTACTTCGTACTGGAGCACGCTGTCCTTGGGGATGCCAATACTCAAGAGACCCGCCCCAATTGCGCTCACTCCTCCAACTACGGCTGCTCCTTCAAGGCCCGCGATAATCCAGGCCACCAGCGGTCCGGCCACAAGAATCGGCCCTACTCCTGGTATGAAGAACAACCCCGATCCGAACAGAAGGCCCCAGAATCCGCCCCAGAACGCTCCCACCTTGCCCCAGTGCTTCATGCGGTCGCCGGCGTTGTAGTAGCCCACCACATGCTCGTCGGTGTGCATATTTCGTGCAGCGATCGAAAGGCTCTTCATGTCCACGCCGGCTTCTTGCAGTTCCTTGATGGCGTGTTCCGCCTGCAGGTGCGTGTCGTAGACGGCTACAACGGAATTGGTGGTGTCCATGGTCTTCTCCATACCTGGGTTGAATTTCAAGTCTCTCGGGCGGCGCGGCGCATCAACCAACCCAGTCTTCCACCGTGGATGGTTAAGATGCTGAGCAATTCAGTACATGAGCTATCAAGCGAAGCCATGCACCAACAATTGCTGCTCAGACTCATTACGTCACTATTGTCTTCGAGTTACGGCGACGGCTCTGTGGACAGGCCGGCCGGCGCCATGCATCGGCATGGCGCGATGCGATGTAGCTGGAGGAAGATTGCGCGGAAACAAGGCGATTATTCGGACACGCCGTCGGGACTTGGATTATGCCAGCCGCCATCCGCATGGATGAGCGCGTCAGCCTCTTTCGGCCCCCAAGTACCACGTTTGTAACGGCGAACCGGGTGATGATCCTTCAGAACCCGGTTCACCACCTCCCATGCGGCTTCAACCGCGTCCTCGCGTGTGAAGAGCGCGCCGTCGCCCTTCATGGCATCACCCAGGAGCCGTTCGTAGGGCGATTCTTCTCCCGGCTGTTCGTCTGACAGGTAAAGCTCCCGCTCCTCTCCGATGAATTCCTGGCCGGCAAGCTTCACGCGGGCAGCCAGAGCGATGGCCGAGTTGGGAGAGAGCCGGAAGCGCAGATAGTTAGACCGCACTTGCGGCTCGACTGCATCGGCAAAGAGTTTCTGCGGAGGCCGCTTGAGTTCCACGAGGATTTCGGTCGCAGTAATTGGGAGATATTTACCCGAGCGTAAATACCACGGCACCCCATCCCAGCGCCATGAGTCGATGAAAAGCCGCAGGGCGCAATAGGTTTCGACATCGGAGCGCTTCGCAACGTCCGGTTCCTCTCGATAGCCGGCATACTGGCCGCGCACCATATCATCGCGCTTCAGCGGGAGCATGGCTTTAAAGACCTTGGCCTTCTCGGTTTGCACATCGCCAAAGTCCCGGCCCGCGGGCGGTTCCATGGCAAGCAGCGCGACGATCTGGAAGAGATGGTTCTGGATCACGTCGCGCAGACAACCTGCTGTCTCGTAAAATGCGCCGCGCCCGCCCACGCCGAAATTCTCCGATAGAGTGATCTGAACGCTGGCCACATAGTTGCGATTCCAGATCGGTTCCAGAAATGAATTGGCGAAACGGAAATAAAGAATATTCATGATCGCTTCCTTGCCAAGGAAGTGATCGATGCGGAAGATCGAGTCCTCAGGAAACACCGCGTGCGCAACCTGGTTTAATTCACGCGCCGAAGCCAAGTCGCGCCCAAACGGCTTCTCGACAATCACGCGCGCATTCTTAGCCAGGTTCGCGGCTTCAAGTCCTCGAATCACTGTCTCGAAGAGCGCAGGCGGAATTGCCAGATAGTGCGCTGGACGCCGCGCCTTCCCCAGCGCCTCATTAATCGCCGAGTACGTATTGCTGTCTGCATAGTCCCCGCTCACGTACTTCAGCAGCGATAGAAGACGTTCGAGCGCGCGTTTGTCATCGATTCCCCCTGCGCGCTTGATACTGTCCGTGGCGCGCCGATGCAACCGCTTCAGGCTCCATTTCGGAAGAGCAACACCGATTACCGGAACCTTGAGCGCGCCACGTTTCACCATCGCATAGAGCGCCGGGAAGATCATTTTGTGCGCCAGATCGCCCGTCACGCCAAAAACCACCAGGGCGTCTGACTGCGACTCGGCCATCAGGCGCCCTCTTTCCCGGCCGCAGTTTTCTCCTCGTGGCCGCCGAATTGGAATCGCAGTGCGGATAAGAGCTTGTCGGCGAAGGTATCTTCGCCGCGCGAACTAAAACGCTCATACAGCGCAGCGCTGAGCACGGGAGCCGGAACCGATTCATCGATCGCAGCGGTAATCGTCCAGCGCCCCTCCCCCGAGTCCGAAACGCGACCGGTGAATCTCGCCAGATCCGGGCTGTCGAGCAGAGAGATGGCGGTTAGATCCAGGAGCCACGAAGCGATCACGCTGCCGCGGCGCCAGACCTCGGCGATGTCGGCAAGGTTAAGGTCGTATTGGTACACCTCGGGGTTGCGCAGAGGCGTAGTCTCGGCGTCCACAGTTTGCTGCTGCTTGCCGACGTTGGCATGGTGAAGAATGTTCAACCCCTCCGCATACGAGGCCATGATTCCGTACTCGATGCCGTTGTGCACCATCTTCACAAAGTGTCCGGCGCCGTTGGGGCCGCAGTGCAGATAGCCGTGCTCGGCGGTGCCACCTACCTTTTCCCTGCCGGGCGTGCGCGGCGCTGAATCGAAGCTTGGCGCCAATGCAGAAAAAATGGGGTCGATGCGCTGAACCACATCTTTTTCGCCGCCGATCATCAGGCAATAGCCGCGTTCGGCCCCCCACACTCCGCCGCTGGTTCCCGCGTCCACATAGTGGATGCCTTTAGGTTTCAGTTCGGCGGCACGGCGAATATCGTCGTGATAATAGGAGTTCCCGCCATCGATGACCACGTCATCCGGTTCGAGCAGCGGGGTCAGGGCTTTGAGCGTCGCATCCACTACGCCGGCCGGCACCATCATCCAGATGGCGCGAGGCGATTTTAGATTCTTGACCAAGTCCTCCAGCGAATTCGCGCCAACCGCACCTTCCTTGGCAAGCGATTGCACGGCCTCCGAATGAATATCGTACACAACGCATTCGTGGCCGGCCCGCATAAGACGCCGCACCATGTTGGTTCCCATTCTGCCCAAGCCGATCATGCCCAGTTCCATGGAATCCTCCCCATACGAGATTGGATGCAAGCGAGAGAACAATTGTCCACAAATTTGAGATACTTTTATCCAAAGCTCTCCTGTTACCCGCAGAGCGCAGGCGGTGTCAAAGGATTCTGCTGTATTGTCGCGTGCGCTCACGCACCTGCGTTATGGTTTCTGAGTTGCCGCGGCAGTGACCTGAACTGGCCGGTCGGCGTCAGGTGTCGATGAACTAACCGCCGGCGCTGGCTTGTCGGCCGGAATCTCAGTTCCCGCGGGATAAATAAGAATCTGGATCGAGCCCCAATCCGCGTCAGGGCTCGCGCCTGTCTGCTTGCCCATTCCCAACGTCTTGAGCTGGCCGTCGTCAAACCCGAAGTTTTCGACCAGATACTCGCGGATGACCATGGCCCTGGCCTCGGTGAGGACGAGATCCTTCTGGGTATCGCCATCCATGCCAGTGGAGACCACGATGACCGCAACTCCGAATTGAGTCTGTGCCAGGAAGTCGCCGGCGGCTTTGAGAGTCCTCTGGTCCGTCATTTTTGCCGAAGCGCGGCTATCGAAGAGCTGCCTTGTTGTGTAAGCAAATATCTTTACTGGAGTACTCTGCGGGAGACAACTGATCTTGTTTGCCGCCAAATCGGAGGAGTCTTCGTATCCACGCTTCTTGAAATATCCGCTCAGCAAAAAGTTATGCTTCAAGGCTTCCATATTCTCCTGGAAGTCCGTCACCCCGGTCTGCGCCTGGAGCATCGTTGCATGCAAGGTAGTCGTGGTCTGTTCCAGGTTGTTATAAAGTTGCTTGTCGTTCACCAGCGCTC
>PLSB01000003.1 GCA_003165005.1 Acidobacteriaceae bacterium
CGGCTTCATGCGGAGAGAGATGAAAAGCAGTAGCCAGCGAAGCGGCGGGCCAGTGACTCAGCGTCAAACGCTCGAAGCGTCCAGCCAGGCTCTCCCGTGAGGCTTGGGCGACGCGAAGGGCTGAAGACCCGGTAGCTACTACATGAATAGGAAGGTGGCGACGGCGAGCGCGGTCCCAGTGCCCTTTGAGCCGTCCTGCCCAATCGGATAGATTGTGCACCTCGTCCAACAATAGAACCGCCGTCCCCTGCTTGGCGCGCGTTTCAGCCTCGGCCCAGCGGCGCTCCCAAAAACCAGGCAGAGCAGCGTCAGGATCGTCGCCGGCGGCGTAGATGGCTTGGTCGCCGAACTTCGCGGCGATGTCCAAAAGCAGCGTGGTCTTGCCTACCTGCCGGGGACCGGTGAGAAGCTGGATGCGGCCGGGCGCGGCTTCACCGAGCCGTTCGAGCAGTACATCTCGGCAATGCAGGTAGGCGTTCTGAATCTCAGCCATAGTCTAATAATTATTCGACTATGGCTGAGATTATGTCAAATCGAGTGTGACCAAAACACGCTGTGTCCTGCAAATCGCGATGGGACTGGCGGAGTGTCTGAGGTTTGATTCTCGCCGAGCGGGCATTTGGTGCCACTTCGCGTCGTTCATGTCGTGGCGCAAGCTCTTTTCGTAATTCTTCCTCTGTCGGCAGATAAAGCATGCAAGCCTCCAATTCATCACACACCGAGTGATGAATTGGAGGCTCGCGGTCGCTATATAACTGATAGAAAGGCGATAGCAACGCAGGTTCGTGATAGAAAAGCCCTGTCCATAGCGCCATTCCCATGGTACGGAAAGGTCATTCAACAGGCTTTGGCAACTCGGCAACGCAGGCCTTCTCATGTCTCGCGCTTACGCCGCAAATTGCCCAGGCAGCGTCTGGGCAATTCCGATGACCTCTTCCATGCCATGGAGTAAATCAATCCGCAAATTATAGACGGCACATCACTTACGAACCGGCTGAGTCGGCAAAAACGGCACAATCGGCACTATTTGCGACAAATTTGCGACAAACTTTTCTACAACGGCAAACGGCAGCGGGCCGATGGGCTGATCGTGTGGGATCAGCCCAGTTGCTCTTCTTAGGTTGGCTGCTTTTGGGTCTAAGAGTTGCTTCCAAGCCGAATTTGTGCCGGATGTGAGTTTGAAAATAATCTAATATGTGCGTTTAAGCCGCACTATTGTAGAAATATGTGAACTTGACTTTGGTTTCAGAATGGGCGATTATGTGCGTTATGGATGCACAAAGATATTCGCGGCTAAACCGACTGCTCCTTGCTCTGCCAGAGGGATTCCTGGCAGACAGTGTCTGGCTTCAGGCACAAGGCCTCTCGCGTTCGTCGATACGAGACTATGTGGATCGAGGTTGGCTCGAAAGAGTAGGTCCCAGAGTCTATCGGCGCCCCCGACAAGTTGCCAATGACCACCTCCGCTGGGATGTTGTTGTCCTATCGCTCCAGCAGGTCATGCACAAGACACTTCATGTGGGTGGTCGGACGGCCGTAGAACTTGCTGGATATGCCCACTACCTCGAAGCCGAAGATGCCTCCACCGTGTACTTGTATGGGCAGGGTGCACCAACCTGGCTGGCCAAACTTCCATCGACGGTCCGATTTGAACTTCGTTCAGATCATCTTTTTGCGACCGGTGGAACTGGAGTAGAGATGCGGCGCTTCGATCTACGTTCAGGTGAAACGTCTGCCCAGACGAAGGAAGCCGAAGTTAGAAGTCCCTGGGAATGGTCATTGACGATGTCCGTTCCCGAGCGAGCGATCCTGGAAATGATGGATGAGCTTCCCCATCACGAGAGCTTTCATCAAGTCGATGTGGTCATGGAAGGCATGGCCAACCTCCGTCCCCAGTTGCTGGGAAAACTCCTGCAAGAATGCAGAAGCGTGAAGGTGAAACGTCTCTTCCTTTGGTATGCGGAACGGCACGGGCACTCGTGGTTGAAGCATCTTGACCAATCTTCCATCGATCTCGGTCTTGGAAAGCGTCAACTGGTTCCCGCTGGCCGCTTCGACTCGCGCTACCAGATCACACTCCCAACAGAATTGTTCGCGCGAGGAGGCGATCACGATGCCCTTTGAAGTTTTTGAAGCACAGGCGGCGCTTCTGGTGCGTGCGCTTCCCTATGTGGCGGCTGAGACCTGCTTTGCCCTGAAGGGTGGCACGGCAATCAATTTTTTTATTCGCGATCTGCCTCGCCTCTCGGTGGACATCGATCTGGTTTACCTGCCAATTGCGAATCGAGAGGCCTCTCTTCTTGGAATACGATCTGCACTTGGCCGCATCGCTCAAGGCATCCGCAAAGCGATCCCTGGTAGCGCGGCCACTGAAAATGCAACTTCTGACGGAACCAGAATCGTGGTGCGCCATCGGTCGGCACAGATCAAAATTGAGGTCACTCCGGTACTTCGCGGTACTGTTCATCCGGTTGAACTGAGGACGGTACGGCCAGCAGCCGAAGAGCGATTTGGCTTTGCCGAAATACAAGTAGTCTCGTTCGCCGATCTGTACGCCGGGAAGATGGTTGCAGCCCTCGACCGTCAACACCCGCGGGACTTGTTTGACGTTCAACACCTGCTTGCAAATGAAGGCATCTACGATGTCCTCTTTCAAACTTTTCTCGTATACATCCTCAGCCACAATCGTCCTGCACACGAAGTTTTGCAACCGCGATTGAAGGATATAAGGCAGGCATTCGAACAAGAATTCGTTGGCATGACCGCCGGCGAGACTTCCCTTGATGCTCTGATTTCAGCGCGAGAGCAACTCGTTTCGGAAATCCGCTCCCATCTGGACGAACGCTCCAAGCAGTTCCTGCTTTCGTTCCACGAACTGAAGCCTGACTGGTCGCTCCTCGCGACACCAGATATCAGCAACCTTCCGGCAATTCGCTGGAAGCTGATAAACATTGAATTGTTGCAAGCCAAGCAGCCTGAGAAATACCGTGCGTTGATTCATGATCTTGCGACTTTGCTGTCCAACGGTCAAGATCTCGGTCAAGATCTCGACTGATGCAACCCGTTCGATCAGACCAGTCCGATCTTCCTGCTCCAGCGTTCGCAGTGCAGCAACTTGACGCGCATACGTATCCAAGTAATCCGGGGTCCGAGCTGTGAGTGCGTGATTCAGCTTCAGCGTAACCGCTTCAATGATTTGACGACGTGTGGGTGCAAAGGCTTTGAGTGCTGGAATGTTCATTGTGCGGAGGGGTCCTCTGCGCGGGATGCGTCGTATTCGGAGAGAAGCTGCGTCGCATCTCTCTTGAAGAACTTCTCTACCCCCTTCGAAACTGAGAGTTGTGGGTGGTATCGGCACTGAGGGAAATTGGGTACAGACCTATGAGCGAGGTGTAATGGTTGTCCACCGTTCCTGTTGTCTCGGATTAGGTGTGCAAAACCCAATACAGCATCGACAGTGAAGCGCTACTTGCCGGGAGATTATTAGCCATGTCGTTTGCCGTGCAAACGGTCTTCCTGATATCGCTTCAAAAAGTAGTCGATGGTCTCCACGCGCATCCGAATGGAATGGGCAGGACAGTTTTCATCCATGTCTTTGAAGGAAAAGAATGGCGTCCCGGAACGCTCGACGATTTGCTCGATGACGCTGTAGATAGGCGCATCGTGGCCGCACTTGAAACTCGAGAACTCAACCGCAACCAGATTGGGATGGCGAGCCGTGAACTTGGCGGCCCACAATTTGTGATTGGAACTGGCCGAAAAGGCGGTCTTCCACACATCGGATATTTCCAGAGCATGATTGATCACACCGGCGCGGATTTCCTCGCCGAAGAGCCGTTCCAGCAGGTCTTCGTCTATGGGCAGGGTGCTTTGCGAAAGGATGGGATAGCCCAGTTTTTGGAATTGCGCCATGATTTCGTGGTTGATACCGGGGTCGTGATGATAGGGACGCCCCAGCATCACGATTCCCAATCGGTTTTCCTCTTCCAGTTGGTCGAGGATTGCGCGGCCCTGGCGGCGAAGTTCGGATTCAAAACGCTCTTGTTCGCAGAAACCAATCGTGACTGCGCGATCATTTTCTTCTTTATTGAGGCCCAGTACCGGCTCCCACGCCTGCCACATCTGGCGCGCGAAGAGTTTGCGATGCGACAGGTTGACCAACGGATGGATGTACTGAATGCCACGCTCTGCAATCAGGTCGGTCTCTTTGGTAAAGGCCGCTTCGACGGTCTCCGGTGTTATCGAGGCCGTTGGGCAGGCGTTGTTGGCCTTGGTGTTGACCAGTGGCGTGGCCAGCACATCGAACATGGGAAAGAAGATTGTGTCCAGCGGCTGGCGCTCATGCTGCTTGAACAGCAGGTTGTGAAAATGGGCAATCGTAATCTTCGATGGGAAGCAGGGATCGATCGATCCTCGGCTGGAGCCGGCGCGGTACATCTCGGCGGTCGTAACGTCCGAATATACGATGTTTTCCGCGCGCACGCCGAGACTTTCCAGATAGGCGCTGAAGAGCGGCGCATACGCGTACATGCTCAGAACGCGGGGAATGCCGATGCGCATCAGCGAGCGCTGTTTCATGAGGGAAGTCCGGCGGCGCGCTGCGGCGCTCCAGGGACGCCGAGGGAGCGAATCTGCGACACTCTCCGGATGGCGTGAGCGCCAGACCTCGCGGGCGGCTATCTCAACAAGGTTGGGATGGGCGGTCCGGGTAGCGTCCAGACGGGCCTGAATGCCGCGCATGGATTGCAGATCGTCCACCGCTCCCTTTTCACAGCCGGCAAGAATGATGCGCCGGCTGTCGTTATTGTCGGCCTGGCGGTCATCCACGCCTGAGAATTGCACATCGAGGAAGGTACGCATACAAGCGTTCTTGCAGAAGCGGCAGCGGGTCTGTTCATTGCAAGTGGTGGAGTAGCGAATGCTAGCCACGGCATCCATGCCGACGAAGGCGGTGGTGCGTCCCTGTCGCCACAGGCGCGTGGCCTCCAGGCCGGCGCCAATGGCGCCCGCCTCACCGCAGTGCGGGTGAACCACAACCTCCGGGTCGATCCCGGTGGCGCGAAAACCAGCGCGTAAAAAGTCGACCTCCGCTTTGACTGCGGCCAGGTTGTTTTGCGTGCCTCCCTGCAGGATGAAGCGCGAGCCCAACGTGGTGAGGTTGGGAGCTTTCGCAACATGGAGAAAAACATTGCGCGGAAGCACGGTGGCCAGTCCGGCCAGAATCTCCTCGGCTCGCCAGCCTTGGCGCTGGAAATTGACGATATCCGATTGCAGAAAGACCGCGCAACCAAAACCGAAGGCCGGCATCGCTTGAGCGGCGAACGCGGTCTCTGCATAGCGCTCGACCGGAACGCCAAAGCCCTCTGCGGTCGATTGCAGAAAATACCCGTTACCCGCCGAGCATTGCGCGTTGAGCTTGAAATCCCGGACGCGACCCTGGCGCAACAGAATGAGCTTGATGTCCTGTCCGCCCACATCGACGATCACATGCGGATCGGCAAAATAATGCAATGCAGATTCGGTGTGGGCCACGGTTTCAACCAGGGCCACGTCGGCTTTCAGCGCCTGGGAGAGAATATCCTTGGCGTAACCTGTTGTTCCCATGCCAAGAATGTGCAGGCTTGCGCCCGAATCCTGTTCCACTTGGCGCCGCAGATCGCCCAGCACTTCAACGGCATCCGCGATCGGGTTGCCCTCAGAGAGCCGATAAGACTTGGCCAGCACTTCGCCGCCTGGCGACAGAAGCACGGCCTTAGTGGAGGTGGACCCACCGTCTAAGCCAATAAAGGCCTCGACTTGTTCACCGCGTTGAAATGTTGCGGGAATGAACTGCGCGGGTTGGTAATGGTCTTTGAATGCCTGCAGTTCTTCTGTGGAGGCGCAGAGCCCAGGCTTCCCGGCGGTGATCGTCCGCTCCTGCCGTCCCGCATCGAGGAAGCGCTCCAGCGCGGCACAGCCCAGGTAGCGGCCGTTCTCCTCCGCTTCGCCCATTCCGAACTCGACTGCTCCGATTGCCGCAAAATAGAGCGCGTCCGGCGGGGTTTGAATCAGGTCTTCCGCAGCCTGGCCAGAGGGAAGTTCCACGCCACGTTCCTTCCAGAGCAAAGGTATATTGTGCTGCCATGCCTCGCGCATTCCGCGTAGAAAGGCATTCGGCCCGCCCAGCAGCAGAACCTGCGGCATCAGCGTATGGCCGCGGGTCAACACGCTGAGATTTTGCAGCACGATGGCGTCAAACAGCGAGGCCATCAGCTCGGCTGGCGGAAGCCCTTGCTTCTGCAAACCGTTAATGTCGGTCTCGGCAAAGACGCCGCACTTGCCTGCAACAGGATGGATGCGCACGCCGCGATAGGCTAAGTCCTGCAACTGATCAGCGGGAATCTTCAGCTTGGCCTGAATTTTATCAATGACCGCGCCGGTGCCGCCCGCGCACTTGTCGTTCATCGAAGCGATCTTCCTGCGCCGTCCGCTGCCTATCTCAGTCTTGAAGAGAATGATTTTGGCGTCCTGGCCGCCGAGTTCGATCACCGACTGCGCCTCAGGATGCATCTTCTCAACAGCAAGCGCGACGGCGTTCACTTCTTGCACGAAGCGTGCTCCAATCGGCGCGGCCAACGCTTGGCCGCCGGATCCGGTGATGAAGATGCGGCAGTTGCCGTGGCAAATGCCGGCTTCGCTCTCCATTCGCAGCAGAAATTCACACAACATCTCGGCCTGGCGAGTGTCGTGGCGGCGATAGTCGCGCCACAGGATGCGCCGAGCGCTGGCCTCGACCACCACCGCCTTGACCGTGGTGGACCCCACGTCCACTCCCACCAGGAAATGAACTCCGTTGGATGTGGGCTCGCATGGTGGGGTCTTATTGGGCATCGTCTCTCAACGCTCTCCAGGTAGCCGTGCCAGCGCGGCGCGGCCATGGATCAGATCGCCGACATGCATGACAAAGCTGGCTGCCGTGCCGGCAATGCCCGGGCGGCGCGGAATCGGATAAAACGGACTGCGCAAAGTCCTATGCCGGGCAGCGTAGTCTCTGATCTCGGCGAGCGATTTTCCGGTGGAAGCGAGCGCCGCGTCAAACTCCGCACGAGCCTTGACGCGGGCTTCGCCCAGGGCCATCTGCACGCGGCTATGGGCGTTGATCTCGCCTTCGCCCGAGGTTTCGACCGGCAGAAAGATCATCTCTGGAAAGCGATTGACCACGGCCGACTGCACGCCGTCTGACTGCGAGGACGGCATGCAGCCAAAGGGCTTCAGCGCCAGCACCATGTGGCACAATCCCCGCGTGGTGTAGTAGACGTTCTTGCCAACTTCGAGATGTCCCTCGCCGCCGCGCGCCAGGGAGTGATAGAAGGGATGCGCCAGACGCGCGAGTTCGCGCTGCGACAACAAGCGAGGAGTAATGCCGCCCAGGTGACGGGCAGTGCGCGCATACAGATAGCTCCACAGAGCTTCGCTCAAGCGCAACAGCGACCATTTGCGACGATACTTCCACGCGTTGGCCAGACCCTTGCCGCACTCCCACCAGCGGACTTCGGGATAGGGATCGTCGAGGCCTTTCTTCTCTTCCATGCCAATGCGGGCTTGATGCAGCAGGTAGCTGATCCATCCGCCAATCGAATCTATATGTATTTGCGCGCCTTCGCCTTCGAGGAAGCTGAACATATTAAAGTTGCCGTCGCCTTCGGTGAGCTGCGCCCAGAACTCGCCGACGATTTTGACCACGGGCTTGACGCTGGTGTGATCGACATCAACTTCACCGAGGCGCTGGCGCGCCTCATGCATCTTGCCCACAAACTCCGCGCTGTAAAGATGATCGAGAATCTTGCCGGTGGCATTTAGAAAACCCTGGAGTTTGGGCATGTGGCGCAGCAGCGCGGCGAGCCATCGCGGCGCACGTTCGAGAATCTCGAATCGCCTGCGGTTCTCGAGGAAATGGCTCAACTGATTCACCATATCTTCAATCGCCTGATCCGTGCTTCCCGGAACCAACTCGAAGGGACGGATGCGATAACTGAGGTCATTGATGACATCGCCCAGATTGAGCATATTGAGCGCGCCCAAGTTGAAGTCCAGCGTGAACTTCAGGCCGGGATTGTCGGCCGCGGCCTTGATGGCCTGATCCGCCTGGTAGAGCACGATGCGGAATCGCTCATAGCCCGCGTTATTGAGCGCCAGCCGGTACTCCGACTCGTACATACCGAAGCGGCAAGGGCCGCAGGAGCCGGCGGTGAAGAAGATGTACTTCTCCATGATCTCCCCGCGCGAATAGCCCTGATCTTCCAAAGAACGCAGAAACTTGATGAGGTTGCCAATCGTAAAATAGGTGGGATTGCACTGGCCGTTATTGCCGAATTCCCGGCCAAAGGTGAAGGCCGCCACGTCGGGAGTCGGCAGCATCTGGCATCGATAGCCGCTGGCGCGCAGAATGGCCTCGATGAAGCGCTCATGCTTCCAGGTGAAGCCGCCGAAGAGGATCGTTACCTGGTTCCGCTCCTCGGCGGTGAAGGGCCGCTCGATAGGACGGCGATAATGCCCGGTCTTATGGTGCAAGGCAGAGACCTCGACCAGCCGCTCCCGTTCCTCGGGGACCGACTGCTGCAACTCTTCCTGCAATGAAGGAGGCGCGCCCGCGAGGTTGCGATCGATTCCCATGGATGAAGAACCTTTCGACGGCAGCATGTATCCAGGTCCGTCCACCACGCGCGGAGCCATATCTGCTAGCCTTTCAAGTGTAAAACAATCCCCCAAATCGGGGAATTACCTGGAAGCGAACCGCTCTGCTGGGCAGAGAAGGGGGGATAACAGCCATGCCAACAGCGGATTGTTGGGTCATCGAGAACTACGCCTACCGCCGCTGCCCGCATCCGGCGCGTGAGTTCGGCTGTACGGTCTCGCTGCACAACCACTCCAATCACTCGATCGAGAGCATGGGCTTTCTCAACCAGGTGGTCAAGCTGCGCTTCATGCGCCCCTTTCGCGGCTTGTTGCAGTCGGCTTTCGGGCTGGCGGACATCGCGGATCTGAACTATGCCGACATTTACTACCGCTCTCCACTAACCGTCGAGGATGTGTTGCAGACTGAATCCGCCAGCGCCGCGGAACTTGGCTTTGAGGGCGTTCACCTGGGGATCACCGACCACGACGAAATCGCGGGTTGCCTTGAGTTGCAGCTCGCACATCCGGAAGAGGCGCATCGCAACCCTCTCGGCGAAGAGATTTCCTTCTACTTCGATGAGTATCTATTTCACATCGGCGTGACGGGAATGCCCGCCGCGGGGATTGAGCAATTCCATGCCGGCTTGCAGTTGGCGGCCAAGGAGCGCCGCCTGGACGACCTGTTTGAAATGCTCCGCGCCAGCGGTTCTCTGGTGGTTTTCAATCATCCCCTGGTTCCATGGGGCAAGGATGTTGGACGAAGGATTCCCGCCGAGGCGCTACTGAGCCGCTATGGATGGGCGATTCATGCCCTGGAGTACAACGGTATGCGCAGCCGGCAAGAGAATGATCGCGTTCTACAGTTGGCAAGGCACGTAGGCAAGCCGGTTATCGGCGGAGGCGACAGCCATCTTCTGCTGGCTAGTTCGGTGCTCTCGCTGACGCGAGCCGTGAGCTTTCAGGAGTTTGCCGAGGAGGTCAAGGAGGGCCGCGCAGTGTCGCTGGTTCTGCCCACCTTCTTTGCCCCCCTGAGCTGGAAGCTCTTCTTGCGCGTACTCTATTTCATCGCCCATTACCGGCGGATCGGCCACTTCCGCGGCCAGCCGGTCAGCGACCTATTGAGCGGCAAAACGGTACTTCTGGACCCAATTGGATTTGCTTCGCGTGGATTTCTGTGTGCAACTTCGGCGCTTGGTCTGATTCGCTAAGGTTTCCCACCCTTGCGCCAAGGAAAAAGGCGCAAGGATGGGGCATGGAAGGTCAGTATTTGCGGGCCGGCGCTGCGCGCAGAAACTCCGCAATCCGTTCGCGCGCATCCATCGTGCCTTGCAGGCTGGCGCAGAGACTTGCTCGCTGCCGTTCAAAGGCGCCTCGCGCGGCGGCGGAAATGGGAAATCGCTCGCCGTAGCCGCCGAACAGATCTGCGCAAGTTTGCGACGCTTGCGCTGCGGCGCGGCCTGCCGAAAGGGTGCTCAGGTCGCCGAAAAGAGCCGCGAATTCGCTGCCCTGCGGGTTCCGATCCATTTCCAGAACATCCAGAGCCAGCGAGCGCGCCGCCAGCAGTCTACACAGCGCCTCGGCCATTGCGAAGGTCACGCCCTGACGTGCATCGCAAAAAAGCCGGACGCCGCGTGCATCGACTTGCTGCCGCAGTTGCTCCAGGGTCCATTGCCAGAGCCGCATTCCCTCGGCAAGACTGCGCATACCGGCTCGCGGCACGCGTGCTGCAAGCGCATCGATCTCCCCAGTCCACTTCTGGAACTCGGCGAGAAAGTGGGTATCGGTCATGGCAGCTGAAACCAGGCGGCGTTGCAACGCAGCCGGACCCATGTACATATCCTCGATCTGCGCATCGACCAGCCGCGAGTGCAGATCGTTGGCGTCCTGCGCACCGAGCTCATCCCGCGCGGCCACTTGCTGCAAGCACTTCGGAATGCGGCTGCTGCTGAAGAGCTTTGCAGCCGGGGAGAAGAGTGCGGCGAGCTTCGCATCGGCGCTGGAAGGATGCTCCGCTTCGTAGAGTTTGTCACTGTGACGCGCAGCGAGAAAGCCCAGCGAGGCCGCGGCCTCGCCCGTAGCCCATAGATCTGCCATTTCAAGCCGGAATTCCGCTTCTTGGCTCTTCTGCTCCGTTGATGCGAACCACTCTTGCACAGTGGAAAGCGCCTTAGCGGCGGTCATCAGGCCTAGCAGGGCGCGCATCCGGCGCAGGGCCGGTTCCAGCAGGGCGCGATGGCTGAAGCGCGGAACGATCACGCCCTCTTCCATCGTGTAGCCTCCGACGATACGTGAAGCCTGCACTCTGAGGCGAAAAACTGGATCAGTGGTCGAAGCAAAGCGATGTCCCAGCTTTCGCACCGGCACTCCGCGCTCGAACTCGCCCGCGTCCCCTGGCTCGAGAATCACGAGACCGCTGCCGCACACACCCTTGCCGTCGCCCTCAACGGCAGCCACCACAAACTCCGCAAAGTCCATGTGGCTGATGAAGCGTCCGCGCTTGTGAATCTCCAGCAGTGCTTCGCCGTCTGCGTCCCCACCGGCCAGATACATGCGGCCGGAAAGAGAGATTGCATCCGAACCCGCGCCGGGAAGCGGCTCGGTCAGGCAAAGAGCGCCGTGGCGCAGTTCGATCCGGCCCAGGTAGCGATCACGCTGCGGCTCGGTTCCGAAGTCGCGGATGGGCATCTGCGCCAGGCTTCCCGAAAGGCTGCATGTGGCAACGCCGGCATCCACGCTGGACAGTTCCCAAACAGTTAACGCCAGCCGCAGGGTCAGTCCGTTGTGCGCAGAGGCCAGAATCCCGGTCATCCCCTGGGCATCCAATGTGCGGAGCACGTGAGCTTTTTCTTCTGTCCATGTGTGGGATAGATGAGCCTGGTCGAGCAGAGGAGCCAGTTTCTCGCGCGCCGCCCGCCTGGCAATGTTGCGCACGGCTAGAAGTTCCGCGCTCTCGGCGATTCGCCACAGTGTTGCGTGCGCCTCGTCCCACCAGCGGAAATCCATGGCGCTCCCTATTCCGCGTTGGCGGGAATGCTGTACTCGGCTAGATGACGCGGCTTGACGAGCAGAACTCTCAAAATGAATTCTCTCTATTTTCTCAGGCGGAAGGCAATCAGTGCGATACGGCAGGGCTGCTGTCATCTTAGAGTGCGCTCCGCTGGAAGGTAAAGCACATTCTCTTGAAATGAGGCCATCTTCCCGGCCGGCAAGTCGGCGCTTCGCGGGCTCCTTGCGGCCGGAGCCGGTGCTAGAATGAAGGCGCTACTGCCGTGGTTCATTTGGGGTTGCTGAAGGATTGAGATGGCGCGGTCAGCGTTATTTTTGCTGTTGTTTTGTGCGACCAACGCCTCGCTGGCGCTGCTTTATCCTTTTTCTCTCTCTCGCCTCCTGCTGGTGACGGTTCTTTATGCGCTGGGTACTGGGGTGATGCTCTACTTGCTGTTTCATCCGCGCAATCAGTGGCTGGTCGCGAACCGCTCGCAAGTCGGACGCGACGGCTGCGTGGCCCTGACCTTCGACGATGGGCCCGACCCCGTGGATACGCCCCGACTGCTCGATCTGCTGCGTGAAAAAGGCGTGAAGGCCACTTTCTTTGTTGTGGGTCAGCGCGCCGACCGGCATCCGGAAATCGTGCGCCGTGCCTGGAATGAAGGACACTTGATAGCCAACCATACTTGGTCGCATCGGCCATTCTTCTGCTTTCTCTCCCCGCGGCAACTGCGGTTCGAGATCGAACGGGGCAGCCAGAGCATCGAGCGAATTTGTGGGGTCAGGACGCGCTACTTCCGTTCCCCGGTCGGCTTGCGCCATCCTCTGCTGCGCTTTGCGCTGCAAAGAACCGGTGTGGAGTTCATATCCTGGCGCATCCGAAGCTATGATACGATGATCAAAAACTCAGGCTTGTTGGCACGTCATATTCTCAGCAAAGTGACCAGCCGAGACATCATCCTGATGCACGATCGACGGTCGAAAGGCGCACACGTCATGTTGGAGGCCCTGCCTGGCGTGATTGACAAGTTGAAGGAACGCGGCTTCGAGTTTGTTCTAGTAGGCTCCCGTGAAAGTGCACCCTGCGATACCAAAATATGAAAGTATGCGCACTGATTCCCGCATTCAATGAAGCCTCCCACATAGCCCAAGTGGTCGAAGGCGCCAGAAAGCATGTCGAATCAGTTATTGTTATCGACGACGGATCGAGCGACGGCACCGCAGAACTGGCCCGTCACGCCGGAGCCTTCTGCATTGAATTGCCTGCTAACAGCGGGAAAGCATCCGCTCTGCGTCGAGGCTTCACGTATGCCAGCGCTCAGAACTTTACCCACGCGATCACTCTTGATGGCGATGGTCAGCATATGCCGCAGGATATCCCCGTCCTGTTGCGGGTAGCCCGTGAGACGGAGGCGGATCTGGTCATTGGGGAGCGTCCCTTCGACCGTGCACTGATGCCGCGCGCCCGCTATTACTCCAACACCATCGGTAGCCGTTGGGCCTCGTCACTGGTGGGACGCGAGGTCAAAGACAGCCAGAGCGGCTTCCGGCTCGTTCGTCTGAAAACGGTGAACCGTCTCAAACTGCGCAGCCTGCGCTACGAGTTAGAAATGGAAATGCTCATCAAGCTGGGCCGCGCTGGTTGCACCATTGCTCACGCGCCCATTCACATGGTTTACGACAACGGTCAGGCGCGGTCCAAGATGAAGCCGGTGCGCGATACGGTGCGCATCTGTCTTTGCTCGCTCGCCTTTCGCTTCCTGGGAGCTTGAGATGAGCCTGCGCCGCCGAGTTTGCTGCCTGATTGCGCTCCTCCTGCTGCTGCCGCACTTGCTGCCGGCGCAGTCAGATGATTTGTTGATGCGCGTATGGAACGGCGTGCAGCAAGCGCAGGGAAAGTTCACAACCGGCTGCGGTAGCGTGGTCGAGACCCGCACCTCCAGGCTGATGGTGAAACCCATGGTGTTGCGCGGCAAGTTCTGCGCCGATGGAATGACTCGCTTTTCGCTGGAGTATTTTTCGCCCAACGCCCTGCGCATTCGCTTCAATACCGATTACCTCAACGTGATCAGCGGAGACGGAGAGACTCAGGTTCTCGATATTGGCAGCGGCGTTCGGCGCGCCCAATCTGCCTTTAGCCGGGAAAACTCAATCGAGGGACTGAAGAAGAACTTCACGATCACCGCGCAGGAGAACGGTAGGGAGTACGAGTTGAAGTTCGTTCCCCGCAGTGAGGCCTTTCGCCGCCGCCTAAATTATCTGGTAGTGAAACTCGACAAGCGCGACTTTCTGCCGCGCTCGCTGGAGGTGGATGGCAAGAGCGGAGTCAACAGCGTCTTCCGCATTGACTTCACCTCTCTGAATGCGAAGCTGCCCGCCGAAACCTTCGAGGTGTCGAAACCAAAGTGATCGAGCGAAACGAAATCGAGAAGATTATCCCGCATCGTCCGCCTTTTTTGTGGATCGATCGGGTGGAGGAACTGGAGCCGGGCATTCGTTGCGTGGCGTGGCTCTTGGTCGATGCCGAGAACCCCATTTTTGCCGGGCATTTTCCCGCCCGGCCGATCCTGCCTGGGGTGTTGATAATAGAGGCGGTGGCGCAGACCGCGGCGGTAATGATGGGCTCAGGGCCTCCCGCCGAGACCATGGGAACGGCCCTGCTGGCTGCGGTTAATCGCTTCAAGTTTCTCAAGCCGGTGGCGCCGGGCACTATGTTGCGAATTGAGACCACGAAGCTGACCCAGGTCGGAACCATGGTATGCATCGAAGGCACCGTCAGCGCGCTCGGAGAAAAGGTGGCGAGCGGCGAGTTATTGGTAGTCTCAGGGCGGTAAACGGGAGTCTTCAAGAAAAGGTCGAGCATTGCTCCAAGGATTGAACGCACGTATTCGCAAGTTCGCTGCCACTCTGCTGACCGAGCGACTTGACCCAGCTTCGGCCGGGGCAGCCGTGTTTTGGGGAATCTTTATTGGCATCGTGCCGATCTATGGCTTACAGACACTAGCGGCGGTGGGTTTGGCGATGTTGTTGCGATTGAACAAGCCTTTGACCCTGGCCGCCACCTTCATCAACAATCCGTTGCTGCTGCCGTCTATCGTGGCCGCGTCGGTGGAGCTGGGCGGCTTTCTGCGCCATGGATCGTTCCTTCCCTGGCATCTGGCGGCCCTTTCCGACGCGCAACTAAAAGACCAGCTTGTCTCGTGGGTTCTGGGCAGCCTGGTGCTGGGTTTGGTGGTGGGCGGCGCGGCAGCCATTCTTACTGCAGCCGTGGTCTATTGGACCGCGCCTTCGCAGCGCAGCCTGCGCGAGCGCATTCGCTTCGTCAATCAGACCTTTGCAAAGAGCGCTCAGTTTGACCGCGGTTTTGTCCGCTGGAAGATGCGGCTGGACCGGATTTTCTGTTTACTTGCAGCAGAAGACCTGGGATCCGGGACAGTGGTCGATCTGGGCTGCGGCTACGGCATGGCACTCTGTTTTGCAGCATTCGCAGACCAGGGCCGGCATTTGCTTGGATGTGATCTCAATGTGCATCGAATCGCCGTCGCCCGGCTGGCTCTGAGTACCCTGAACGCGGAACCGATCGTTTGCGACGTGCTCCATTACGAGCTGCCCCCAGCTGGTTTGATTCTCATTCTGGATGTGCTGCAATATTTGCCCGCCGAGGAACAATTGGCGCTGCTGCGGCGTTGCTGCTCCGCGCTGGAACCCGGCGGGCTGCTGATCTTTCGGGTGCATGACCGCGAACGCGGGCTGCTGAGCGCTCTCACCCTGGGCCTGGACCGGCTGCTGTTTTCCGCCGAGCATGTCGGCGCCCGCCCCTTGATTCTCTCCGCCGAGCAATATCGGAGCGCGCTGCAGGGGGCCGGAATGCAGATCGAGGAGCACTGCTTTCGCAATCGTCTTCCACTGGCTCATCTCCTGTTTCTCGCACGCCGTGCTGCCCCGGAGAGCGCGTCATGATGCTTCGCTTCATGCGCGGGCTGGGACGGCTGGTCATCGGCCATCCGGGGTTGGTGGTGGGAGTGGTTTTCGCCATCACCCTGTTTCTCTTCGCCAACATCCACAACCTGCGTACCGGAACCGAACTGACCGACATGTTCGGCAAAGGCGATCCGCAATGGCAGGCGGCCAGCCAGATCGGCAAGGAACTGGGCTACGGCAACCAGCTCTTTGTGCTGGTCCAGGCCCCTCGGGGCGATGCCGACAGCAGCGAAGCGATGGAAGCGACGGCCGACCGGCTCACCGCCGAGATGGCCGCCAGCGGGCTCTTCAAGCAGGCTCGCAGCGGACTTCAAGAAGAGGAACTGCTCAACCTGGTGCGGCTTTTTTCCTGGCATTTTTCCGCCTATGCTTCGCCCGGCCAGAGCGCGGCGTTGGCCGAGCGGCTAGATCCCAAGCAGATTCATCAGAACGTGCGCCGCGCCGCCACGGAACTGGTCACGCCGTTTTCCACGCTGGGCGCGGATTACTTTGTCGCCGATCCGCTGGGCCTGATGAGCGTGACGGCAGGCAATGGCGAGGGCTTCTCGCAGTTCTCAAGCTTCGACCTCTCCTGGGGATCGGGAAACCACTTCTTCAGCCGGGATCACACGGCGCTGCTGATCATCGCCGAGCCGCGCGAGTCGGCGGTGGACTACAAGTTTGCCGAGCAGATCATGCAATGGACGCATACGCACATCCAGGGCGTCGAAGCCGACCCCGAAGCGCGCGCCGCCGGTGTGCGCGCCATTCCGGCCGGCGCCTATGCGTACGCGGAGCAGGACCACAAATTCATCGAGAAGAATATTCGCCGCGTTTCGCTGGTCTCGATTGCCGGCAGCCTGGCGCTGTGCCTGCTGGTGTATCCCAGCGTTCCGCTGCTGCTCTTGTCACTGCTTCCCACCAGCCTGGGCATTTTGTGGACCACTGGCATCGCCAGCTTCTATCCCGGCGAAGTGAACCTGATCAGCCTGTCGTTCATCGCCATTCTGGCCGGCCTGGGCGACGATCAGGTGGTGCATTTCTTCAACCGCTCGCCGCAGGAGTGGACCAAGGGTGGCAGTTTCAACGCGGCCATGCTGCGCACCTATGAAACCACCGGAGCGAGTATCGTGCTCTGCATTCTGACCGCGGCCTCCGCCACGGCCGCGCTGGCCACATCGAGCTTCAAGGCGCTGGCGGAGTTTGGCTTCATCCTCACCGTCGGCATGTTCATGATGATGATTCATACGCTGCTGACGGTGCCCGCGCTGATGCAGTTGTGGAACCGCTACATCCGACCCTTTGCGCCCGCAGGCATCACATTCCGTTTTCTTCCCGCCCTGGCGCGCGGCACACTTGACTTTGTGGGCCGCCATGCGCGCGCGGTGGTGGCCCTTGCCGTCGGCCTCTTTCTGCTCTCCGTTGTTTTGTTGCCCACCATCAAAATGGGCGGGAGCTTTGCCGTTATGGGCGACGCCGGCAGCCCGGCCGTCTCCGCGCAGAACCTGCTTTCCGCGAAGTTCGGCATCGAGGGCAGCCCCAGGCTGCTGCTGATCTCCGGCAATGAGCAAGAGGTGCTCCGACGCGCAGAGAATCTGACCACCGGCCTGGACTCCTACCGCCAGAGCGGAGTAATCAAATCCGTCTTCTCTCCCACGCAGTTGCTCCCTTCCATTCAGGCACAGAAGCAACGGGCCGCTTCGCTGGCTCATGTTGACCTGAATGCCTCCGCCCGAGCCCTGGAGGACACACTGCGCGAAAACGGCCTGCGCGTGGAGCCTCACCTGCCGTACATCGAGCAATTGCGCAAACTGGGAGAAGACGCGGAACCGATCACCCTGGAATCGGCCGCGCCTTACCTGCCGGCCGGCCTGCTCGATAACAGTTTGCGCAAGACGGGAGATGGCAGTTACGTCGCGGCCATCGCCTATTACACCACCGATCCCAATGCACATGAGGTGATTCCCGAGCCGGTGCTCGACTCATGGCGCAAACAATACGGTCCTTTTGTGGAGTTTTCCTTCGACAAGATCAATCGCGATTTGCAGAGCCAGGTGCTCCGCGACAGCCGGCGGGCTTTGCTGTGGACCATCCTGGCCATCGTGTCGATCGTCTATTTGACCTTTCGCAACCTGCGCATCACTCTGCTGGTGCTGATGCCGATCGTTTTCGCCATCGTTGTCACGTTTGGCCTGCTAAGGCTCGTGGGGCATTCCTTCAGCTTCATGTCAGTGACGGCGATCCCGCTCATCATCGGCATTGGCATCGACAATGGAATTCATCTGGTACGCCGCTATCTGGAAACCGCATCCAATAACATTCTTGATGTCGCCAAGGCCTCCGGCGCGGCGCTCATTCAGTCCAACCTGACCACCATTATCGGCTTTGGCGCGTTGCTTGCCGCCAGCTTTCCCCCGCTGGCCGAGATGGGGCTGGTTACTTCCCTGGGTGTTGCCCTTACCCTGGCTGGCGGCCTCTGGCTCATTCCCGGCGTAATTCTGATCGGAGGAGAAAAGCAGGCAAATCACGCACTAACGCGCCTGTGAATTCATTTTCGCTTTTTCTTTCTGATCGATCCGTTAAGCTCACACATGGTTGAGGGCTTTCGTGTAAACTTTACCAAACTAGAACTTGGCATTGGAAGGCGCACATTGAAGACATTTGTGAGCGACATTACAATCGACACAGTCGCTTCCCTGTGCCCCCGCTGCGGCAAGCCATCCCTTTCGACCATCTTCGATCGCGAGGGGAAGGTTTACCAGCGCTCGGAGTGCCCCTGCCACGACGCCATCGAGGATTTGATCTTCTCCGACACGGCGCTGTACCGCAGGCTGGAAGAGTGGAACAGACTGGTTTTTCCCGAGGGCGATGCGGTACTGACGCAATCCGCTCCAGGCTGCTGCGGCACCGAGATGGGAAGCCAGAACGAGCCGTGCCTGGCTGTCATCGACATCACCAATCACTGCAATTTTAAGTGCCCCATATGCTTTGCCGAGGCCAAGGCCGAAGGCAGCCACTACTTTCTGGAGTTGGAAGTGGTGGTCAATATGCTCAAGGCGCTGCTGAACCGGCCTGTGCCCTGCCGCAGCGTCCAGTTCTCCGGCGGAGAGCCAACACTGCACCCCGATTTTCCCAAGATACTTCGCGCCGCCCGGGGCCTTGGCTTTACCCATCTTCAGGTGGCCACCAACGGCAGCCGATTTGTCGATCCGGACTATGCAAAGCTCTGCGAAGAGTCGGGCCTTCACACGCTCTATCTGCAGTTTGACGGCATGAGCGACGAAGTCTATCTCAAGATGCGCGGCCAGCGCCTGCTGGATAAAAAGATAGCCGCCGTGCGCAGCATCGAGCAAACGAATATGCGGCTGGTGCTGGTGCCAACGATCATGAGTTCGGTTAATGTTGACCAGGTCGGACCGATCTTTCAGTTTGCGCTGGAACACAACAAGTTCGTCACCGGCATCAGCATTCAGCCGGCCGCGGATGTGGGACGCATTGCGGTGACAACTGGCGGCGCCGAGCCCTTCAATCTGGCCGCCATGGCCCGCGCATTTGGCGATCAAACCGGATTGACTCGCTTCCCCGACGACTGGTTTCCGCTCAACTCTATCTCGCTCCTCAGCCGCGCTATCGAGCGCGTCCGTAACGAGAAGATGCATCCTCCCCTCAGCGACGCGCATTGTTCCATTGGCACCTTCTTCTACGTGGACGACAACAACAAGCCGTTTTGCCTGAGCAGCTTTTTCGATCTCGACCGCTTCCTGCGCGGCATGGCAAAGATTAAACCGCACGCGGAGCAAGGACTGATCGAGCGCCAGATATCCAAGGTCCGTCAGTTCGGCCAATTGTCGCAGTGTCTCGATCTGCGCAAGACCCCTCCTGGACTCACTTTCCAGCGCCTGCTGCGCAGTCTGGACGCATGGGAAGACAAGCATGAGGGCCGATCCGAAGGATGGGCGCAGCGCGGCTTCAACGGCATTTTTGTCGCCGGTATGCACTTTATGGATGCACACAGTTACAATCTGCGCCGTCTCAGGCGATGCATCATTCAATATGTAACCACCGATGGACAACTGGTTCCATTTTGTAGTTACAACGCCGGAGCACGACTTCGCGATAGCGAGGAATTGACACGCATCGCCGGTGAGGTTCCGCAAGGCGGAAATTCCGATCACGCCGCAATGGCTGGCGAACTACCGATGCAGGCAGACTAGAGCTGTTCTCCAGTTTGCGTGGCGTTTCGGAGTATGTGCGATTTGCCTCTCAACCACTGGTGAACCGCTCGAGCTTTTCAACTGCTTCTAAGACCGGTGGTCACAAATGATGATGAATTCATCGATTCTTTCGGCATCTCTTGCCTCCTCCAGAAGATCATGTTTGCGGTGCATCGCTGTTTTCCTGCTCTTTTTTGGCTGTGCGCTGGCAACCTCAACGGCACAAGCCGGCTTGCCCCGCGATATGGTCTCGCTTCCCGCGCCAGCCAGTGGTCAAGGCCTGAACACGAGCCTCGCTGCGAACCTGAATGAGGCAAACCAGTGCCGTGAGGACTCGACCATCGTGCTGCCGAAGGTCGTCTTTCAGTTCGGCGCAGAGGGCGACTTCAACCGCCAGTTCGCGGAGCAGGCTCGGGCCATCCAGAATCTGCCGGCAAGCGCACAGGTCTGGCTGCATATAGCGATTGCTCCCGAAGCGATCACCGGCAGGGAGACCGAAAAGCAGCTTACCGAGCAGGTTGACGGCTTTCTGAAACAGGCGCCTCTCTCTGCCTCCGCTGTGCGCGGAGTTATTGTGGAACCCGGCGCGCCGCAAACGGCTCCTAATTCCTATGTCTTTGCGTTGCTGCGTCTAGTGGTCGCCGCCAAGTCAGGCAATTCGGCTTTGCGAATCGCGGTTGTCTTGCCGGCTGGTTTCGTCTCTCAATATGGCGACATCGTCAAGCGGCTCGCCATATATTCCGATTTGCTGGGCACAACCGACGCGCCAGGATGGCGCTCGGACGCCGCCTGGATTGCGGAAAATGCGCTCAACAAGCCCTTCATCCTCAAGCTGGAGAGCGGTCCTGCCGCGACGGCATCGTATCTGTCCGCGGCGCTGGCGGCCTCCGGCTCCGCGGTTGAGATGTTTTGGTCAACACCGTCGGATACCGACGCCGCCAATCGACTTTGCGCGGCCAATAGCTTCCTGTCGCGTTCGATTCCTGCCAGTCTTCTTCGCCTGAATGGCAATGTGCTGCCTTTCACGCTTACGGTGGACGGCACAAAGAGCGACGAGGCCGGCTGGTTCGGCGGCGGGCAATCAGGAGACTTGGTTGTGCTGGCGCCAGTTCACGGCCTTCCCAGTCGTCCCAGAACTGTCATCTTGCAAGGCACGGCCAAGGCGCAATACGAGATTCAATGGTTCGACGCGGAGACCGGAGAACGCATCCCGGCAAGCGAGCCGGTCAAGAACGACGAAGGCCTGACCGCAACCTGCGCTTGCGATAGCCAATTTGTCCTGATAGACATTCACAAGAAAAACACCGAAACAGCGGCGTACAACCAGGTTGAGGTCAAGGGCGGAGTCGACCTCAGCGTCGAAGAGATTATTGCCCGCTGGCAGCAGTATCGCGAGGAACAGAAGCGGCGGCTGGACAATTATCAGGCCTTTAGCTTCATGAACCTGCACTTCGAGAGCACGGCCGTGGCCCAGGCCTTCGACATATCCATGCGCCTCAGGCAGTTCTTCGAGCGCGGCGGCAAGATGGAGTTCGAGCAGACCGAGTTTTATGTCAACGGCGTGAAATTCAGCAACAAGCACGAGTTTCCCCTGCCCCAGCTGGAACCGGAGAAGGTTCTGACCCAGCCGCTGGAGCTGACGCTGAACGAACGCTACACCTACAAACTGCTGGGCACGGAACAGATCGACGGCGTCCAATGCTATGTCGTGGGCGTGGAACCCAAGACGCAAGACGAGACGCTATACAGCGGCAAAGTCTGGATCGACGGCCTCAGCTTCCGCGAGGTGCGGCAGACGCTGAGCCAGCGCGGCGCCAAGAGCAGCATCGTGGTCAATGTGGAAACCCAGAACTTCGCTGTGGTGAACGACGGCCAGGGTAATCATTTCAACCTGCTTAGCTCCATCTCCGCGCAGCAAACGCTGAATGCCGCGGGACGCGATTTTCAACTCCAGAGAACATTGAAGTTCTCCGGCTACGCGATCAATACCCCGCACTATGCGGAAGATCTGACCGCCGCGCATCGCTCCGATGCGCCCATGTACAGCGAAACCGACCAGGGACTGCGCGAGTTGAAGATCGTCAAAGGGGAGCGCGTCTTGCAGCAGACCAGCGATAAGCGCATCATCTCCCTGGTGGGCGGAGCATTTTACGAGGGAACTTATAACTTTCCCATTCCGATCGCAGGCCTGAGCATGGCCGATTTCGACTTCCGGCACAGCGGCGCTCAGCTTTCCACTTTCTTTGCCGGACCCATCCTGGCCACCGACCTCTCAAAACAATACAGAACCAAATACCGTCTGGCGGCGGATTTGGCGCTCTCCGCGCTGCCTGGCGAGGATCGGATGTACAAAGGCGATGCTGAGTATACCTTGGAGGAGATCTGGGCCTGGGAGCAAACCCTTGGCGCCCGCGCCTCCTGGCAGGCCAGCAATCATCTCAGCGTGACCGCATTCACCTATTTGGCCTATGACATCTTCCGCCGGACCAGCGACACATCCAGCCAGTATGCGCTGCCGCGCAACGGCGTGGCGCTGCTGCCGGGCCTTCAGCTTCGACTTACCGAGAAAGGCTATATCTTCACCGCGGACGGCACGCGCGGCGAACGCATTGCCTGGAGACAGTTCGGATGT
This sequence comes from Acidobacteriaceae bacterium, assembly GCA_003165005.1. Taxonomy (GTDB): domain Bacteria; phylum Acidobacteriota; class Terriglobia; order Terriglobales; family Acidobacteriaceae; genus Telmatobacter. The sequence continues at coordinate 22,450 of PLSB01000003.1, forward strand.
CCCGCAACGCCGGTGATCCCCGGATGTCCTCCTGCCTCTCAATCGCCGCAGAGCGGCTACACCCTTTACGACGCCGACCTCAACAAGGATTACTACATCCGCAAATTCACCAAGGGCGGATGGGATATGGCTTATTATGGCGGAGATCAGTTGGATCGCTTCTCCCGCTACTTTCCCTCCTACTTCTCCACTCCGCGCATCCACGGCATTCCCGGCGGCACAGATTCCTTCGACGCCATCGCCATGAGCAACGTCCACTATGGTTTCAATGTGATGGACCTGATGAAGTTCGAGGGCATGTACAGTTATGCGCGCGCGCGCAACCTGGATGAGTCCAGCCACTTTAAAAAATTCGATGGCCTGGAGACCAACTTCAATACCGCCGGACCCAAAGGCACCCTGATTCAGGGCACCGTTTCCTATGCTCTGGACGGGAACATCGCCCGCTACAACTCTCGCTGGGGCATGATCATCATGGTCTTCAAGCCGTTCAAATAGGCGCGCCGATGACGACGGATAAAAAAACGGCTTTGGTAACCGGCGCCTCGGGAACACTGGGCGCGGCCATGGCGCAGGCCTTGGCCACGGCGGGATGGCAGGTGGTCGTTCACTATCATCGCGGCCAGGACGCCGCCAGCCGCGTGGTGGAGAGCATCGTTGCCGCCGGCGGAGAAGCGTTGGCGGTTGCTGCCGATCTTTCCAGTCAGCAGGATGCGGCCGCGCTCTTTCAGCAAATCGAGGAGCGGCTCGGCCCGGTCGACTGCCTGGTCAACAATGCGGGCATCAGCCACGATGTGCTGCTGGCCTTCATGTCCGAAGAGCAATGGGACGAAGTCATCGATACCAATCTGCGCGCCACTTACGTATGTTCGCGGCTGGCCGTGATGGGCATGATGCGCAGTGGGGGCGGAAGCATCTGCAATATTGTTTCTCCCAGCGGCATTCGCGGCCAGGCCGGACAATGTAACTACGCCGCCTCCAAGGGTGGCATGATCGCCTTCACCAAGTCACTTGCGCGCGAGGTAGGCCGCTTCAATATCCGCGTCAACGCCGTCTGTCCCGGCGTTGTGCCCAGCCCCATGTCGGCCAAGTACATCGAGAAAGAAGAAAAGCGGCTGCTCACGGAGATACCCCTGGGGCGCTTTGGCAAGCCGGAAGAGATCGCGCCGCTGGTCGTCTTCCTGGCCTCGACGCAGGCCAGTTACATCACTGGACAAATTATCGCCGTCGATGGTGGACTGATTTAGCTACATCCTTTGTAGAATTTCTCCGCCTGTCACAGAAGACGCAAAGCAAGCAAGGCTACAATGCGTCGAAGTCCAAGGCCCTGCGCAAAATGTTTTGAATCCCTGAATGGAGATACCAATGAACATAAGAAAGCATCTATTCTGCTTTGTTGCGATTGTGGCCGGCTTGGTGCTTTATGCGCCGTCGAAAATGCTGGCCAAGGAAAAACCGAATGAGGCAACGTCATGGCTGGCCGCGCACTCTGACCCAGCGAAAATCAACGTAAGCGGGACCTGGAATTCTGAAAAATGGGGCGACATTGTTTTGTACAGGGATGTCGCCAGTGGGCAACTGAAAGGCCACGCCGACGAATGGCATGTTCGCGGCGTTGTCAGCGGAAACCGCGTCTTCCTACTCTTTACCAGCTTTGGCGAAGTAAACTACTCGGCGATTCTGACGGCGGAGAACGATGGCGCGCTGGATGGTAGTTACTCCAAGAGGCTAATGTCCGCAGGGGACAGGGGGGAGCCGATGCACCTCACCCGGATTGACGAAGGAAGCAGGACCCAACCGCCCGCCACGGGTTCTGAGGCACAGTCAAACCCGGGCTTGGCGGCCTCGGCGCAGCCGACGGCAAAGATCGTCGTTTATCGGGCGCACGCTTTTATTGAGCATGGGTTGAAACCTTATGTCATCTTAGATAATGAGTGCATGGCGTGGATACCGGACCGTACGTACATGACGCTGTTGGTTACTCCTGGAAAGCACACTATTATGTTAGCCCGTTCAATCGGAGCTACAATCTTAAACATGGGAATAGGGGGCACACATAGCGATCCACTCTTCGTGTACGCGAATGCCAAGGAGCCGAGTTATGCGGCGGTTGAAGTCAACAAATGGTCCGGCACCTTCAGCTCCAGGCTGACGGAGCCAGAGGAGGCGAGAAGAGATCTGGAAAAACTCTCTCCGGCGAAAGCCAAGGCCATAGACCCTGAGGTAAGCGATCGTGTCTCCGTCGAGCCGGTCAGGTGATCAAAGGGAAAATTGAGAATCTAGGCAGCACTAGTTTCCCAGTATAACTAAAGTTTGTCGATGGCAAGTTGCAAAGCTTTCAGTAGGCGTTGAAGAGGATTTTACCAATCACGAAACAAGAAAAGGAGAATGTTCATGAAACGAGTAGTGATTGCAATAACACTTTTGATGATGTGCTTTATGCTTCCCAGAACTCTTGAGGCGCGCGAAAAGGCACAGATCCCCGACATGAGTAACATGAATCGCATCTTTCTCGGCTGGGTCGATCTCGGCGTTGGATCATACAAAGACCTGGGATACGATACAAGAGAGGACTGGGAATCGGTAATTGCGACGGAAAACACCGGATTCCAGGAGTACTTTCAGACTAAGATGACCGGCCATACGGTTGTCGTGGCCAAGAACAAGGACGACGTAAACACGGCAGGAAACGACCTCTACGTCAAATTCGTCGATGTTTCGGTCGATCACGGTTATCGCCTTCACATCTCCGTACAACTCATCGACTTGAAGACCAACACTGTGATCGCAACGATTCCCAACATGAAGCTCAATGGGCATTTCTGCACCCTGAAGGGCTGTCTTGCGAAGGATTTGGACGAAGTGAACGAGAAACTACAATTGATGATCAAAGGCACGAAGAAGTAACCGGCATGGATAAACCCGCACCGGACTGGCGCGATGAGTTCAGGCGAGCACTCTGGACGGGGGTGCCTCGTGGCCAAGCCTTCATGACTGGCGTTCTCGATCGTAGTAGTGTTTTCTTCATGAGACACTACTGCGATCGAGGTGGCTGTCTGATTGCATCGTCGAGAGTTCTCTTATAGGCATGAAGCCGTGCTTGCATGCGCCGAGGTCAGCTTTCTTCCACCGCTGGCTTTGACGGCGTGGCGATGCGCCTGCGCCAAGGGAACGGAAGGCGCTGTTTGAGCAGGCTCCAGCGGGTGTCTTGAAATGGATCGGAGTTATCTCCGTAGATGGGGTGATAGGTCTCGACGCGCTGGCGGCCGGGAATCTCAATGCCGAAATCGTTCAGTTGCAGAAACTGCCGCATCTGAAGTTTGTATCGTCCTTCGACTCCGAACAGAAGTTCGAGCAGCCTTTCGTTGAGCCAGACGATATGGCGGAAGCCAAACTCCCACAGATAGGTATAACCCTTGAAGAACTTCCAGTCTCCGGGAGTGGCGCGCCACATTCCTATCACTTCGCGTCGAATCTTCCAACGCACGAAGTTCAGTTCCGCGGGGGTAAGCTGGCTGGTGCGCACGTTGCTGAAGTAGCCGTCGTACCAGCGAAAGTCGGCGAGGTTGGCGACGCGATTGGCCTCGATCATCTCATCCCGTATCGGCGTCTTGGGATAGGGGGTCATGATCTGATCCATAACGCTGGTGATGCCCATCTTCTTGATGAACTGGTAGTTCTCGCGCATGCTTTCGGCGTCGTCCTCGGGTAGCCCGTTAATGATTCCGGCGACGACAATGATGCCTTCTTTCTGCAAGGCCGTCACGCCGCGCTGGATAGTGTCCAGCGTGTTGGGCTTGTGCATGGCGCGCAAGTTCTTGGGGGAGGCGTTCTCGATTCCAAGGAAGATGGAAACAAAGCCCGCCTCAACCATCTTCTTGGCGATATCCGGGCGATGGGCAAAGCCGATGGGGCTGGCCTGAGTCGTAAACATCAGGTTCTTTAGCTTGAGGCGAATAACTCCTTCGCACAACTGCTCGAAGCGCTCCATGTCGAGGGTGATATTGTCATCAGTGCAGAAGATGTGGCGCGCGCCGCGGCTATAAGCGTCTTCGATGTCGGCCAGCACGCGCTCCAGGGGAAAGAGGCGAAAAGAACGGCCATACATCTCGCGAATACTACAGAAGTTGCACAAATTTAGGCAGCCGCGCGAGGTTTCGATGACGTCGGCCTGGCGGAAGTACATGTGAAAGCCCTTGACCAGGCGCTTGTCCCGGGCGGGAATGCGGATGCGCGTGAGGTCTTCCAGAGGCCGCGAAGCATTGTGACGGAAGATACCGTCCTGCTTGTATGAGAGGCCCAGAACATTCTCCATCCCCTTGCCGCCGGCTTCGATGCTGTCCAGCATCTCGCCGAATGCAAAGTCGCCCTCGCCGCGCATGAGAAAGTCCCACAGGCCCACGTCCTGACCCGTGGCGATAGATTCGGAGAACAACGTGGCATGATAGCCGCCCAATACGGTGCGGATGCGGCTGTCGAACTGCTTGGTCAGGTAGGCGAAGCCGGCCGTGGTGTCGTATTGAAAGGTCATCGAGGTGAAGCCCACAACATCCGGCTTGAAGGTACGCAGCAGTTCGAGGAAGCGTGGCACGGCCTGATTGCGCCAGACCACCATGTCGGCTACGCGCACATCATGATTGTCGAT
>PLSB01000108.1 GCA_003165005.1 Acidobacteriaceae bacterium
GGCTCCTCGGCCATGCCGCACAAAAAGAATCCCATCACCAGCGAGCAGATCTCGGGCCTGGCGCGTGTGCTGCGCGCGAATGCCCAGGCCGCGCTCGAAGATATTGCGCTCTGGCACGAGCGCGACATCTCGCATTCGTCAGTCGAGCGCGTCATCTTCCCCGACTCGACGATTCTCGCCGACTATCTGCTGGCCAAGACGACCGATCTGATCGACCGGCTGCTGGTCTATCCCGAGCGGATGAAGAAAAACCTCGAATTGACCGGGGGCCTCATCTTTTCCGGTCAGCTTCTGCTCGATCTGGCCGAAGCTGGCATGTTACGCGAAGACGCGTACCGCCTCGTCCAATCCCACGCCATGCGCGCCTGGAAAGAAGACCTGAACTTCCGCGAAGAAGTAGCCCACGACCCGGCAATCACGAAGCTGCTGAGCGCGGAAAAGCTTGCGAAGACATTCGATTACACCCGCCAGTTGGGCAACGTCGATGCGATCTTCAAGCGCGTGCTCGGAAAATCGGGGGAATGATGGATGCCTTTCTCACGGTTTTGTCTGGTGGGCTTGCCGGGGCAGTCGCGACGTTAATTACGCAAAAAGTGTCAGAACCTTGGCGCGTGTGGAGTCTCTCGAAAAGCATCACAGCGGACCCAGAGTTAACCCCAAATGCATGTCGGGTACGTGTATGTAATCGGGGTAAGCGTTCTATTAAACAAGCCATTGCATATATCTCCATCAAATATGACAAGCAATTGGACCTTGTTGATGGAGAGCAGTCGGCATTTATCGGAATCCATGAACGGGTTGAGCTAAACGAGGATCGGTTATGCTGGTCGATTGCTAGCCCGGTTCAGAATCCTGTAACAATAGATATTTACCAGGGCGAGAAGCAGGCGTTAGACCTTGTCCTCTTTCATTCCGACAGGATCGAGATCCCGTCGGAACAAGGATGGCACAACCCGGAACGGCGCACACGTTCGAGGGTATACCTGCACAGGAAGCGATACGAAGGCAGCATCCACATCGTTGCTGAGAACACCCTGCGCAGGAGCTGGAATCTTGTGATCGACGCCTCATCCGGGAGGCGAGAAGTCACTCTGTCGCCGCGAAAATTTGCCGGCTTTCCAAGATTCATATTGCCGTGGTTCAAAGCAAAGGAATAGAGATCTCTGTAGTAATGTGAGCGAAGCCCTCCCGCCTTCCTTTTCGGGCCAGGTGGCGATTAACAGGAGCCTAGAATGGAAGCCGCACACCTCACTGTCGCCATCACCGGAGCCTCAGGCGCAATCCTCGCCCGCGAGGCACTCCGCGCGCTGGAAGCCGACGACCGCGTCACGCGCATCCATTTCGTCGCCTCGGAAAACTCCCTCCGCGTCCTCGCCGAAGAACTCGGCGTCTCCGGCCGCAACGATCTCGTCGAAAAATTGCTCGCCGCAGCCCCCTCCAAGACCGTACAGCTCTCCGACGCCGACATCGGCGCTCCCATCGCCAGCGGCAGCCATCCTTCGAACGGCATGATCGTTCTCCCATGCTCTATGGGCACCCTCGCCGCCATCGCAAACGGCCTGGCCAATTCGCTCATCGCTCGCGCCGCCGACGTCACGCTCAAGGAGCGGCGTCCGCTCATTCTTTGTGTACGCGAAACGCCATTCAACCGCATTCACTTGCGCAACATGACGCTGGCCGCCGAGGCCGGCGCGACCATCTTCCCGTGCATCCCCGCCTTCTACAACCACCCCGAAGGTTCCGAAGAGATGGCCCGCCAGTTCGCCTATCGCGTGCTGGCGCACATCGGCCTGCCGCAAACGGGCGCGTATGTGTGGAAGCCGGAAGAGTAGGGAACAGGGAACAGGGAACAGGGAACAGAGAACAGAGAACAGAAACGTTGGCTCCATGTGCTCGCGCTTTCGAGCGCCGAAAACTCCCGCAGTGTGAATTGCGATGGTTCTTTCGCCCGCTAAAGCGGGCTGTGCAAGCGTGTGCGCGGCTTCCCCAGGCTTGCGCCCTGGGGCTACCGTCTTTCGCCCGCTGCGGCGGGCTTTGCGCTCAGATGATGCAATGTCCGTGAACCCCCGCCATTTGCACTGATACCAGCTTGTGGCAGAAATCAAAGTTCCAGAAAAATCATCCCTCAGGGGTTAAAACCCCTTCGTTGTCCCGCCTTCTCGGCACGACTGAAGTCGTGCCCTTTCAAGACGCCGAGTTTTTCTGCAGCCTTTAAAGCCGTGCCCTTTCAAAACTTCTGCTATCCACGATTCCAAATCCAAATGCGATTGCCCTGGGAGCGCTGCAATGTTCCCTTTACCCTCGCCATTTACACTTATAAGCGGAGAAACCTGTGTTTTTCGATAAGATTCTTACCAAGATCTTTGGCACGGCCAATGAGCGGCTGATCAAGCGCCTGATGCCCATCGTGAATCAAATCAGTGCGATGGAGCCGGAGATCAAGAAGCTCTCGGACGAGGAACTGCGGGCGAAGACGGCCGCGTTCAAAACGCGGATTCAGGCGCGGCTTGAAGGCATCACGGACGCCGACGCGATAAAACAGGCGGAAAAAGATGCGCTCGACGAGGTTCTGCCCGAGGCCTTCGCGGTGGTGCG
>PLSB01000011.1 GCA_003165005.1 Acidobacteriaceae bacterium
CATTATTTATACAGCATTCAATAGAGCGCAGATTTCGCAGATTACAAGATGAGCTCTTAGTCTGGCCGCTAAGAGGTAGCGCCGACCTCCAGGTCGGCTGTCATGCGGGTCTCCAGACCCGCACTTCGCGGCTGGCGGCGTGGACGCCGCCAGTACAGCCGGTCAGGAGACCCAGGGCAAACGCACCATGATTTTTGACGTGAAGGTTGGCCCAGAATAGGATAGGTCCGGCCTTTAGCCCGGACATCAAAGGTCGTTTTTTGATTTTCGAGTGCGCTCAGCGCGCCAAAAGGATCGAGAAACAAGATTGCTGGGGTGAAGAATGCCGGTGCCGAAGCCCCAGCCTGCCTTCGTTGATGCTATGGTGCGTTTGCCCTGTCAGGAGACCGGCGCTACTGGCATGCGGCACGGGGCATGATTTACCCTCAAAAGCGGCATGAAAACTCAGCGCATACTTCTCTTCTCTGTCTTCGCCGCGGGTTGCTTCTCCTTGGCGGCCGCGGCCGTGGTTGCACAACAGTCGTCCAAGCCGGCGAGCCAGGAGGTTCCCGAGGCTCCGCACGCAACCGTCGAAGCAACGACCGTTCCCAACGGGCCGTTCGTCGTGATGGACACCTCGATGGGCCGCATCACGTGCCAGTTCTACCAGCAGCAGGCGCCGCACACCGTGGCCATCTTTGTTGAGTTGGCGGAGGGCACGAGGGACTGGATCGATCCCCGGACCAGACAGACGCAGCACAACAAGCGGTACTACGATGGAACGACCTTTCATCGCGTGATTCCGGAGTTCATGATCCAGGGCGGCGATCCCACGGGCACGGGGATGGGAGGTCCCGGCTTCGCCTTCAAAGATGAGGTCGATCCCAACCTGAACTTCGACCGGCCGGGACGGCTGGCCATGGCGAATAGCGGACCGAACACCAACGGCAGCCAGTTTTTCATCACTGAAAAGGCAACCGACTTTCTCGACCAGCATTACACGCTCTTCGGCCAGTGCGACGCCGCGAGTGTAGCCGTGGTGAAGGCGATTGCACGCGTGCCGCGCAACGCAGATGACAAGCCGCTGACGCCGGTGGTGCTTCAGAAGGTAACGATACTCGATCATCTCCCTCCGGCTGCCGTGCAGGTGCCGCCTGTGCCGCCACCGGGCGCGACGAGTGCGCCGGCGCCCGGGGACCGCGAATACGCCGAGGACGATCACCATCTCTCCCGGCATAGCAGTTGGACTGCTGGAAGAGCATCGCTATCCCATCTACCCGATTGACGCCAAGAAGGCCGGTGTTCAGGGCACTGTCGTGCTTGACGCGATCATCGGAAAGGACGGCACTATCCGCGACCTGAATGTCGTCAGCGGCCCCGATATGTTGCAACAGGCCGCCATCGACGCAGTGCAGAGCTGGCGCTATCGGCCTTACATGCTGAACGGGGAACCGGTCGAGGTCCGCACCAAAATCAACGTCATCTTTACTCTCGGCCACTAACGGGCCTCGCCTATCGAATCAACGCGCGAGTACACAATGAGGAGGAAACTATGGCACTTGCACCAGGAACCTATGCCGTTTTTACCACCACAGAAGGCAAAATTACCGTGCGCCTTTTTGAGGCCGAAGCACCCGTCACCGTGAAAAATTTTATCGAACTGGCCGAAGGCGGCAAAGAGTGGGCGCACCCGGTCACGCGCGCCAAATCGAAGGACAAGCTTTACGACGGCACCATCTTCCATCGCGTGATTCCGGATTTCATGATCCAGGGCGGCGACCCGGCGGGCAACGGCATGGGTGGACCGGGCTACCGCTTTGAGGATGAGACCAAGGGCTCGCCGCACAAGTTCGACAAGCCGGGCAAGCTGGCGATGGCCAACTCCGGACCGAATACGAACGGCAGCCAGTTTTTCATCACCGTTGTGCCCACGCCCTGGCTTACCGGCAAACACACCATTTTTGGCGAGGTGGTGGAGGGCCAGGATTTGGTGGTGGCCATCAGCAAGGTTCCGCGGGGCGCGCAGGACAAGCCGCAGAAGCCCGTGGTTCTCGAGTCGGTCGTCATCGAGCGCGTCAGCTGAAAAGGAAACGAGCGGAGTTGGCGGAGCTAGCGGGGTTTGCGGAGCTAGCCCTTCTGCCAGCCGAATCGCCTATTCGCCCTAACTTTCCGCGCACAACTTCAAAATGGCCTCGCCAAAGCGCTCGGCCTTGGCGGGGCCGATGCCGTCGATCAAGAGTAGCTGCGCGGGATTTGCCGGCCGCGCCCGCGCAACCGCTTGCAATGTGCGGTCGTGCAGGACCAGGTACGCCGGAACGCCGAGACGTTTCGCTTCGGCGGTTCGCCACTCGCGAAGCTGCGCCGCAAGAGCTTCAGAAGCGGGTGACCGCTGCGGCGGATTCGTATCCGGACCGGCTGGTTTTTGCGCGGCGGATTTGGTTCGCTTCGTGCGCTGCGGCAGTACGGGGCCGGCCTCAGGTTGAATCCGGCATCGCTCAGCATCACCTTGCGGAAGCGCAGAACTTCGCCGTTTTTCTCGAAAGACGACTCCTCAATCTCAATGAGCCTGGCGCGCGCCATGGCATCGAGCAGGGCCTCGAACTCATTGCGGCTGATTCTGCCCACCAGATCGAGCTTGCGTTGCAGAGTGCCCGCCGCGATGTAATTCACCGGCCGCAGTTCGTCCACCATGGCGCGGACGATATTCTGCTCGGCGGGCGTGGCATAACGGAAGCGGCGCAGCACCGCGCCCTCGGGATCGCAAACATCGCAGATTCCGCAGGGACGGCTGGCATCTTTCACATCGCCAAAATGCCGCACCAGTTGCGACATACGGCACGCGCTCGAATCCGCGAATGCAACCACCTTCTCGAACTGTTCGGTGCGGTGCAGGGCTTGAATGGTGTATGTTTTCTGCCAACCTGAAGCGCCTTTGGTCACGATTCCGCCGAAATCGACGCGCGCGCCACCGTGAATTTCCAGCTTTTCGAGAGCCTTGTCGAACTCTTCTTCGGCCAGATCCGAGGCCGCGCGCAGTTCCTCGACCGGCTGCGGCTGCTCGCCGAGCGCCACGAAGACCTGCTTCAGGTTTTCGACGGGCGGATAATCGCGATTGAGGAAGAAGTCGTGGGTGCGCTGGTCGGCATAGGAGTGCATCAGGTAAGTCCGGCTCAGGGCGCCATCGCGTCCGGCGCGGCCGATCTCCTGATAGTAACCCTCGAGAGTGGCCGGCAAGCCGGCGTGGATGACGGTGCGGATGTTGGCCTTGTCGATTCCCATGCCGAATGCGATAGTGGCGACGACGGCCTCCAGCTTGCCGGCCTGAAAGGCCCGCTGCACGCGGTCGCGGGTTTCGGCGTCGAGTCCGGCATGGTAGGCGGCGGCGGGAATCCTCGAAGACAACTCCGCAGCCAAACTCTCGGACTGTTTTCTCGAAGTGGCATACACGATGGCCGGCCGCCGCGCGGGATCGGCCAGCAGGCGGCAGATGACACCGGCGCGCGCCGGGATGGAGACCTCAACCACCTCGATGGCGAGATTGCTGCGGCGGAAGCCGTGGATGAACTTGAGTGGATCGATCATGCCAAGCTGCGCGAGGATGTCGGCCTGCACGCGCGGCGTCGCAGTTGCCGTCAGCGCGATGACCGGCGCGGGGTCTT
>PLSB01000251.1 GCA_003165005.1 Acidobacteriaceae bacterium
GGTCATTAGCCGGACAGTAGTGAATACCTGTCTCTGCGAAATAATCTGCAAATTCCCGGAAGAATATTTTGCCTGCCCGGAGGTGGCGTTCAAGAGCAGGGCTGGCCTGCTGACCTCATAAGCGTCGGGCCAACTCGCGAACTTGCGATGTCGCCAAGCGACGCCAACTCGCCAGGAAACTAACCCCGCTAACTCCGCTAGCTCCGCCAATCCCGCCGTCTCCCTAGAAATGAAACCGGTACTTCATCTCCGCCGCAATCATCCGCGGATCGTTATAGTGGAACCCCCCGATCGTGATTGAGTTATCCTGCAGCACGCGGTGATTCGTCACATTGATCGCCGTCACCGACAGCTTCCATCGCTCGCCGATCGCGTGGCCCAGCGATGCATCGAACGTCGTGTGCACCGGCAGATACGGCCCGTTGTACGGACCTTCGCTGTGGCCTGCCAACCCGTTTGAGAACCCCGACCCGTAGTACACGTTCGTCGCGAACCACGTGTGTATCGGCAGCTTTGCCGTGAATCCCGTGTTCAGCGTCTCGCGTTGGTCGTGGTCGAGCGCAATGTACTGCGGTCCCAGGTCGCAGGAAGTATTTGCGATCGGATCGGCAGGATTCCCGTTGTTGCAGATGAACCCGCCGATGATATTCCCGCGCTGCTCGGCAATCTGGTTCGAGTAGGTCACGTAAAACTGTCCCCGCTGCCACAACTGGGGCGAGTGCAGTGTCATCTCCCACGCGCGCACCAGCGCTCCATCCACCGCGATCGGGAAATACATATTCGATTCGCCCAGATTCGAGTGATCCAGAAAGTTGTTCACGCGATTCTTAAATGTATCCACGTTCAGCATCCATCCCCGGTACGGAATCTCGATGCCGAATTGGTGCTCCTCGTCGCGCTCGGAGGGTATGGGCGCAAAGGCATTCTCTTCGGTGTTGGGCAGCGACGCGGCGTAGTTGAGCACCGAAACTGAAACCGTCAGAATCGGCGCCGGCTGGAAGAAATGCCCGTAGAATCCGCGCAGCACCCAGTTCAGCTTGGGAATCCGCGCCGTTGCGCCGATGCGCGGATACGTCGCGCTCTCGTCGAGTTCCGCCCGGTAGATCGAAAACCGCTCCCCGCCCAGCAGCGTCACATACTGGCCCAGCCGCAGGTGATCGCCCACGTAGAACTCCACCAGTCCAGCGCTGGCATTGCCTGTTTTGTTGGGATAGGTAACGTCGTTTTGGTTGTCGATCACACCGAATAGATCGCGTTCCGACTGAACGAATGAGTAAAGTCCGCCGGAGATGCTGTTCCAGCCCACGTCCAGCCGCGCATCCGCCTGCACGCCGCCGTAGTTTGAACGCTGATGCCACGTGGTCGCTGCCGGATCGTCCGTAATCCGCGAATCGTAGTCGGCCTGGTTGAAGTGGTAGAACGGCGCCGCCGAAACCAGCGCCTTCGCCGAGAAAGTGTGCGCCCAATTCGCGATCACGAACGAGTCGCGCTCGGTTTGCCCGTCGCGTAGCCCCCACGAGCAGTAATAGGTAGAAGCACATTCATAATCGGTCTGGCTCGGATCGTAGGGAACCTGGAAGAAGTCCTCGCGGAGCTGTCCATTCACGCGCACTTGATCCTTCGGCGTCTCGTTGCGCAGCAGCGACACGAACCCGCTCTCGGAATTCGTCGCGTCGTGGTAGATCGCCGCCACCGGCGTCGCCAGCCCGTAGTTCGAGCGCGATCCTGTAGCGCTCGCGTACCACGCGGACTTTTCCGAGTGGTCGCCCAGCGCAACCTGCGCCTCGCCGGTCGACAAACTGCCCGCGTCGAGCATCAACTCGCCCTCGCGATTGAAGGCGAATCCATTCCGCGGCAGCACATTGAACATGCCGTAAGTGCGGTCGCCCAGGTCGGCGTCGTAGCTGCCGCTCAAGGTCTCAAGCGAATCGATGTCCTTGGGATCGATCTGCGGCCCCGCGTTCGACGCGATTTTGGTATTGGGAATCGCCACGCCGTCGATCAGCCAGCTCGTCTGGTGCCCGCCGCGCATGTGCAGCATGTCGTGCGTCATATACGCGCCCGGAACGTAGTCGGTGATCATCTCCGTGCCAATGGTGCGATCCGCGCCCGGCGTTTCGTCGATCATCTGTCGCGTAATCAGCACCGTCGGCGTTGCCGTGTCGGCCGCGCTGGGTGCGCCCTCGACCACCACCGATTGCGTCACGCCGCCTACGCTCAACATAAAGTGCAGAACGGGATTCGTGCCCGACGCCAGGCTGATGGTCTGCGTCTCCGTCTCGAAGCCGGCGGCCTCGACCGTCAATCGATACACGCCGATCGGCGCCGCCGGCAGCTCGAACTCTCCGTCGCCGTTCGTCGTGGCATGCAAAACGAAATCAGAGTCCGCTGCATGCAATGCGATTTTGGCGCCGGCGATGGGCCGGTGCTCAGGATCGTGCACCACGCCGTGCACGGTGGCAAACACCGTGGCCAACGCGGGAAGGGAAGCGGCCAGCAACGCCGCCGCCACAAGAGAGGAATGACGCCGCATCAAGGAAAGACCTCCGTACTGATTTCGCTCAAACCAAGGAAGCAGCCGCGCTCTCCAACGCGCCGAGACATAGTGCCTGGCAGCACAAGCGGAATCGATGAACAAACTCCCGCGTCCACGACCGCGGAACCCGACGCTCTCGGCGCTTTCGTGTTTGCCGCAAAGGCACGTCCGGCGCCGAATTCGTACCGCCGGTCTCCTGACCGGCTGTCGTGCGGGCGTCCACGCCCGCACACGGGCAACCCCTTCGCACCCGGATCGGCATACGCAAGCCCTCGCTCCTCCAATTCAGGACAGGAAAGTTAGCGCAGTTTGTTCAACGAGAATTTAGCTTGGGTTTCGTTCAGGAGGTCCGCGCCCAGCATACGTGCGTGCGGGTGTTGCTCCCGGCGCCGCGTAATCCGCAAGTGCAACGCGCGTTCGCGGCCTCGGCGCCGGCAGGCCCGCAACCCATACCGTTAACGCCGGAGCCGGCGCGGCGAACCATGCAGCTACTCCCGGATACTCCGGGCAGGTCATCGGCGCTTCCGCCAGCGGCATCTTGCCCGATGCCGCGTCGCGCATCATCGCGGCCATGCGCAACGTCAAGGCGCAGTGGTGCGCCCCGTGTCTGCGGCAACAGGGCGGCAGATTCGCGTCCTCGCTGTCGATCAAGACCGACAGCGGCCCCAACCCGAAGAACAGGACGAGGAAGATGGAGAAGCCGCGCCGCATCTGCTTCGATGCTAGCAGACGGCCAGCCGTGAGGCGTGAACCGTGAACCGTGGTCCAGCGCGACGGAACTCGCTGGCGATCCGCTCCTCACGGCTCACGATTCACGGTCCACGGCTCACGGTCCACGATTCACTGCCCCCTCATTTATCATCAAAGCAACGCTCGCTTTCGCCGCGCAACCCAATCCAAGGAACCTCCCGTGCCTGAAGCGCACCGCTCCGCATCGCCGATCGATACATCGTCTGCGGCATCTGCCGCTCACAACTCCCGCTCCGCGCATCCGTTGCGCATCGCCATTTTAGGTTTCGGCACCGTGGGCAGCTCCGTGGCGCGCATCCTCGTCGAATCCAAACCGCTAGGGCTGGAGCTCACCCACATCTTCAATCGCGGCGTCGCGCGCAAGCGCGTCGATTGGGTTCCCTCGAGCGTGGTCTGGAGCGAAGACATCGACGCAGTCCTCGCCTCCAATGTCGATGTCGTCGTCGAGCTTGCCGGCGGTCTCGATCCAGCCGGAGGCTGGGTGCGCCGCGCTCTTGAAGCCGGCAAAAGCGTCGTCACCGCCAACAAAAAACTTATCGCCTTTCACGGCATCGATCTCGAGCGTTTGGCCGCGGCCAAAGGTGGCCATCTGAAGTACGGCGCTGCCGTCGCCGGCGGCATCCCCGTCATTCCCGGCCTCGAACAGGGCCTGGCTGGCGACCGCATCGAGCGTCTCGAATGCATTCTCAACGGCACCTGCAACTTCATCCTCAGCAAAATGGAGACCGGCGCGGAATACGCGCCGGTGCTCGCCGAAGCGCAGGCCAAAGGCTACGCCGAAGCCGATCCCACTGAAGATGTCGGCGGTTTCGACGCCCGCGCCAAGCTCGCCATCCTCATGCGCCTCGCCCTGCGCGTGCAGGTCGATCCCGAGGAGATCGTACCCCGGCCCATCACCGCCATCACCGCCGTCGATTTCAGTTACGCCCGCGATCTAGGCTGCACCATTCGCCAGATTGCGCGCGCGGAGCAAAGCGAAGGCCATCTCGCCGCTGCGGTTGGTCCCATGCTCGTCGCGTTGCGTTCGCCGCTCGCTTGGTCGCAGGGAACGGAGAACATGGTCATCGCCAGCGGCCGCTACGGGGGCGACGTGGTCTTCTCCGGCCATGGCGCCGGCGGTCATCCCACGGCAGTCGCGGTGGTCAGCGACCTGCTTGCCCTCGCCCACGGTTCGCGCCGCGTTGAGATTCCCTCGGCTCCCGCGCACGTCGGCGCGGAGTTCGAGGTCCCGCACTACATCCGCTTCCTTGTTCGTGACCGTCCCGGCATCGTGGCTGCCATCACCACGGCTCTTGCCAACGAGCAGATCAACATCCGGGCCATTGTGCAGAAAGCGGGCTACCCCGCCGGCGCGCTGCCCTTCGTGGTCACGGTCGAGGCCTGCAACACCTCCGCGCTGCAGCGCGCCCTCGCGCCCATCCGCGCCCTCGACTGCATGCTGGTCGAGCCCCTCGACCTGCAGATGCTCGAGTAGAAACAGGGGTCAGGTTTCAGGTGTCAGGGATCAATCGTCGCTGCCTTGAACGTTTGAAAGTCCGCTCAAATGTACACGTTAGAATTGACAACCGATACCTGAAACCTGACCCCTGATCCCTAACGTGAGGACGCTTTACGATCGACACCATCTATCGATGTGAAATCTGCGGCGAGGAGAATCGGAATCCCGTTCGCTGGCTTGTCATCAACTGCAGCAGTGCGCAATTGACCGTCCTCAAGTGGACCAAGGAAGCCGCCGACGCGCCCGGCGCGCGCCACTATTGCGGCGAAGCCCACGCCCAGGTCTACATCAGCCGCTGGCTCGAAGCCGCCTGCTCCTGAGAGCTGGCCCCGCCACGCCTGCGTTTTTTCTTGACGCGTTTCCACCGCAAGCGTAGCATCGGAGCAGGTTCGATCCCCATTTCCCAGGTCATCTTCCCCGGGCGTTCAATCATCTGACTTGCTCCATTCCTCCGGGTGCTGTTCAAGGACATTTCCTTTCTTCCATCGCGAGTGCGCAGCCGTTTCGCTGCGCAGGCGGCACACGCTTTGTCACCACAGGCGGCAGACGGGCTTCGCGCCCCTGGCTCGCCTTCTTGCGGAATTCCCCTTCGACGGCTGCGCCGACTCGAGACTCTGCACTCTCACCCCGCACCTTTCCCCCAAGTTCTCCTGAAGGAGATTCGAAAATGATTCTTACCAAAATCGCCCGCCCTGTGGCGCTTTGCTTCTTTGCTCTCACGCTTCTCACACCGCTCGGCTGCAAGAGCGCCGGGGGCGAAGGCACCACCGGAAGCGATGCCGGCATCTCCGGCCCGCTGACGATGCTTCCTCAGTACCAGTCCCGGGCGCCGCGCACCTGTGCCAAGGTCACAAGCCCACCCTCGGTTGCGCTGGCTGCGGTGCTGGTGCAGTGCAGCATGGAAGCGGATACCGATTTTGGCGTGGGGCTGGTTCAGGACATCAAGATCGAAATGGGCAAATCGAGAAAGTTCATCTACAACACCGACGCGGGCCTGCCGGGAATCGATCTGGATGCCCAGGTTTATCCGCTGCAGGGTGACTACACCGCGTACCTGTGCAGAACCATCAACAATATGAGCCCGGCCGGGGCAAATTGCGGAAAGACCGTCATGACGTCGGCCAACGGGTGGTGCTACAAGACTTCGTTCGGCGATTACAAATGCAGGATGCAGGGCGGCGCCTCGCAAACGACCCAGGGCCAACCCGCGCCAACCACGTTCTAGATCACAGCGCGGACGCGCGAAGCGAGGCCGGTCATAATGACGCTGCTCGTTCGTCCGCGAAGGATTCCTGGGGCGAATGCGCCGCTTGCGGCCCTTCGCAATTCGATCGAGCAGGCTTGACACCACGATTTCTCAAAGGAGTGTTGTTTGTGTCGTTGTTTACTCACATGCGCAATCTGTCATTCAGTCTCATTGCCTTCGGCTTTTTCGCAATCTCCGCTCACCCGGGAACGGGCGGCCAGACAGCTTGGCAGGGCGGAGGAAGAGAACTCTCGGGTCCCCCGGAGTACAACGTCCAGTATCAGGCGAGGAACCCAAGACGCTGCAAGACCCTGAACGCACCGCCGCGCGCTGACCAGGTAGCTGCCGCAGTGCAATGCGAGATGGATGTCGATCGCCCTACCGGCTTGTTCCTGATGCAAGAGGTGACCGTGAACATGGGTAACCCGAGGAACTATGACGCGGATATCGATGGCGATCTAAAGGAAATCGATCCATCTGCGGCGGTCATCCCGGTGTACGGAAGTTTGAAGCAGTTCTGGTGCAGCCCAGTGGGTGTCGGCTACCCAGCGGGGAAGAACTGCACGGTAAGTCCCATGCCGCAGGCTCTGGGTAAGTGTTGGAGGACGACCTTCGGAGATTGGAAGTGCAATCTGGTTGGTCCCTCGCCAAATCAACGGACAGGGTTTCCGGGGCCGACTACCTATTAGCAAGTTGCCGTGGGAATGGGATGCGCCCACGACCTGATTCTCGCGAAGTGAAGTTGGGGAGGAACGATGACCGACCCGTATTGCGCGTGTTCTCGTCGCTGCAGTCTCGTTTTTCCGGGTCCGTAATTTCTTGTGTCCCTAGCCTCTGCTTTTCACCCGCCTCGTCGACTCCCGCACCACCAGCTCGGGGCTCACCTCGATCTCGGCAGGGAACTGCTTTTCCCGGTCGGCGATCCGTTCCAGCAGAAGCTCGGCGCCTTTCTGGCCCATCTCGAATAGCGGCTGGTGCACGGTGGTGAGCGAGGGGGTCGAGAAGGCCGCCGAGGTGATGTCGTCGAAGCCCACCACCGAGATGTCGCCCGGCACATCGAGGCCGGCGTCGCGAATAGCGCGGATGGCGCCCATGGCTGCCGTGTCGTTGAAGCAGAACAGGGCAGTCAAGTCGCGGGTCCTCTCCAGCAGGGCGCGCGTTGGTCCGTAGGCGATCTGCGGGTCCATCGGATGCGGACCGGTCTTCTTCGGCCAGCCGCTTCCGTCCAGTTCGATGGTCAACGCAGGATCGATCTTCAGGCCGAGATCGCCGGCGACCTTCTGGATCCCTGCCCAACGGTACTCCGAATCGGGAATCGTCCCGGGACCGCGCATGAAGGCAATCCGCCGATGCCCCAGATCGTGGAGATGTTCCAGCGCCAGCCTGGCGGCGATGACATGGTCCAGCACAATATTGGTTAGGTTCGGAATCGCGCAGTGCGCTGAGATCGCCACCACCGGCACCGGCAGGTCTAGCTTTTCCACGGCCGTATTCAGGAGCAGAAAACCATCCACCGCGCGCTCGATCAGCAGCCGGGGATAGCGCTCCAGCAGTTCCTCATTCCAGTAGTGGCAGGCCACGAAGAAAAAGTAGTGCGCGCGGTTCAGCTCCTCGACCACGCCGCCCATCACGCGCGTGAAATAGCCCTCGCTCAGGTCCGGCGCCAGCACACCTACGCTCATGGACTGGCTCCGCCGCAGCGAACGGGCAAAATAATTTGGCCGGTAATTCAGCTGTTTGGCCGCCTCCACTACGCGCTCCCGCGTCTCCTGCGGAATCGACTTGGCCGAAGGCGAATTGTTCAGCACAAGGGAGACAGTGGTCTGGGAGAGCCCCAGATGTTCGGCCAACATCCTCAGGTTGACGTGGCCGGAAGGCGTTGTGCTGCTTCCCCTTGCCATCTTTTCAGTCGTACCGCTTCCCCCTCGGGCAAGCATACACCGTTTTTGCCAGGTACATCGATTTTCTTCTCAGTTTGTGCTAAGGTTCGGACGGCATATACCGTCCTCCGCGCCCATCCGCGCTGCATATCGCGCCCATGCTGGGCCTATTCCCGGTTTTTTCGCGATTTTTGCCCCTATGCATCTGATTTTTCTTGCTTGTAACCTGCCTTTCATATTGAGCCGGTAGCCTGACCTCTGTGGACACCACTGTGCCCGAGATGCGCATCTCCCAGCCACTGCCTCAATCAGACCCCGGCTCCTTCCCGGAGCAGGCCGAGGAGGCCCTTCAGCCGACGCATTCCGAGATTCGCCGCTATCTGCTCTCGCGCGGCAACTCCGCTGTCGCCGACCGCCTCTTCAAGCTTCTGATGCTGCTGTGCGCGCTCAGTATCTTCATGATCGTTGCCCTGATTGCCTATCAGTTGGTCGACAAGTCCCAACTCAATTGGGCGCAATCTGGAATCAAGTTCTTCTATACCGCCTTTAGCGATCCCTATACCAACCAGCCGCAATACTGGGACCCGGTCAACGGCCATTTCAGCGCCCTCCCGTTCGTCTACGGAACCCTCGTCTCCTCGTTCCTGGCGCTGCTGCTGGCGGTTCCCCTGGCCATCGGCGTGGCCATCTTTCTTACGGAAATGTGTCCCGGTTTCCTGCGCGGTCCGCTGGCCTTTCTCACCGAGCTCCTGGCGGCGATTCCCTCCATCATCTATGGCCTGTGGGCGATCTTCGTTCTCGTTCCTCTGCTGCGCCAGTACGTGAATCCCGCCCTCGTCAACACCTTCGGCTGGAGCGGCCTCTTTGCCGACGACAACCCCACCGGCCTGGGCTACGTGGCTGCCGGCATCATTCTCGCCATCATGATTCTGCCCATCATCTCCTCGCTCACCCGCGAGGTGATGACTGCCGTGCCCCACTCCCAGCGCGAAGCCGTGCTGGCTCTGGGGGCCACGCGCTGGGAGATGATCCGCACCGGCGTTCTGCGCAATGCGCGCATCGGCATTGTGGGCGCCATCATTCTCGGCTTGGGCCGCGCTCTGGGCGAAACCATGGCCGTCACCATGGTCATTGGCAATACCCCCGAGATTCATAAGTCTCTGCTCTCCAACGGCGCCTCCATGGCCTCCGTCATCGCCAACGAGTTTGCCGAGGCCACCAGCGACCTGCATCGCAGCGCCCTGGTCGAGATCGGCCTGGCCCTCTTCGTGGTCACCATCATCGTCAACGCCATTGCCCAGTTGCTGGTCTGGGCCGTCACGCGCGGCACGCCCAGGCAGGTGCACTGAGGGAAGGCGCATGAGCATAAGCACACTCCAGTTCCGATCCAGACTCCGCGCGGCCACTGACCACGCCGTCACCGGTTTGGCGATCCTCGCCACCATCCTCGTGATCGCGCCGCTTGCTGCCATCTTCGCCTACCTCATCTACAAGGGCGCGTCCTCACTCAACTGGGACTTCTTCACCAAAGTCCCCGCGCCCGAAGGCGAACTCGGCGGCGGCATGGCCAACGCCATCGTTGGCTCCGGCGTTCTGCTGGGAGTCGCCAGCGTCATCGGCGTTCCCATCGGCATCGGCAGCGGCATTTATTTGGCGGAATTTGGCCGTGGCACCAAGCTGGCCAATGCCGTGCGCTTCACCGCCGACGTCCTCAACGGCGTTCCCTCCATCGTGATGGGCGTGACCGCCTACGCGCTCATCGTCTTTCCCCACATCGCTTTTCTGCCCTTCCTCGGCCACTTTTCCGCGCTCTCCGGCGGCGTGGCCCTGGGCATCATGATGATCCCCACCGTCTGCCGCAGCTCCGAGGAGATGCTGCTCATGGTGCCGCACGTGATTCGCGAAGCCGCTCTCGGCCTTGGCGTGCCCAACTGGCGCTCCACGCTCTCCATCACCGTCAAAACCGCCTCGCCCGGCATCATCACCGGATGCATGCTGGCCTTCGCCCGCGTCGCCGGCGAAACCGCCCCGCTGCTCTTCACGGCCCTGGGCAATCAGTTCTGGAGCACCAGCCTCAACGAGCCCATCGCCGCTCTGCCGCTGCAAATCTTCAACTACGCCATCTCGCCCTACGAGGATCAGCACCGGCTGGCCTGGGCGGGTGCGCTGGTGCTCATCGTGCTCATCGTCCTCGCCGTTTCCCTGGTGCGTTACGTCACCAGCCGCGGCGTCCTCAAAGGCAACAGCTAACCCGCAACCCCCGCGGAGAATGCCGCGGTTTTTCGAGTCCGTTTGTGTGGCGATGATGGGAACGTTTCATCAACTGATTTTCTGCCGTGGCCTGACCTGTAGCGCCGGCCTCCCGGCCGGCTGTTGTGCGGGCGTTCACGCCCGCACCTCGAACATGTTCCAAGCAAGCCGCCGATGGAAAGCTTGAGTTTCACCCAGTACCAGAAGGAGAAATCCGCACGTGGGCGTCAGCATCGAAGTAGTAAACCTGAATGCGTGGTACGGAAGCAACCACAGCCTGCAGGACATCAATCTCAAGATGCCGGGTAACCACGCCACGGCGCTGATTGGCCCGTCCGGCTGCGGCAAGAGCACCTTCGTGCGCTGTCTCAACCGCATGCACGAAACCAATCCCATCGCTCGTGCCA
This sequence comes from Acidobacteriaceae bacterium, assembly GCA_003165005.1. GTDB lineage: Bacteria > Acidobacteriota > Terriglobia > Terriglobales > Acidobacteriaceae > Telmatobacter. The sequence goes on from PLSB01000251.1 coordinate 10,568, forward strand.
CCGGCACTGTCCGCATCGGCGACCTCGACATCTACGCAGACGCCAGGCCCGTTGAAATTCGCCGCCGCGTGGGCATGGTCTTCCAGCGTCCCAATCCCTTTCCCACTATGTCCATCTACGACAACGTCGCCGCCGGCCTCAAGCTCAACGGCTACTCCGACCGGAAACACCTCGACGAAATCGTCGAAAAGTCGCTCAAGAATTCGGCGCTGTGGGACGAGGTCAAGGACGATCTCAAGAAAAAATCCGGCGCCAGCCTCTCCGGCGGCCA
>PLSB01000071.1 GCA_003165005.1 Acidobacteriaceae bacterium
TGGCCAATACGCCGGGCGGCGACAAAATTCTGTCTGCCATCCGCGCCGCCGTCTCAATGCAAAAGGCGGTGGCGACGGAGGACGAAGCGGCCATGCTGCCGCTGCGCATTGGCAACCAGGAGCGAAGCTACCGGCTGCGCACGATGCCGATGCGCGACTCAGAGGGCCGCCTGCTAGGCGCGGTGACCACGCTGGAAGACGTAACTACGCTGCAGGATACCGATCGCTTTAAAACGCAGTTTATTGCCGTGGCCAGCCGCAAGCTGCGCGATCCTCTGCTGCAGTTGCGGCGCGGGCTGTATGCGCTGGCCCAGGGCTTCAGCGGCGAGATGACGGCGTTGCAGACCGAACTGGTGGCCGACGCCAGCAAAGACGCCGAAAACCTGGACGACTTGATGAGTGACCTGATCGATGTGGCGGAACTCGATACGGGCAAACGAGAAATGAAGCTGGAGCGCATTCGTCCCCTGCAAGCCCTGAGTGAGGCCCGCGACCGCCTCTGCGACGAGGCTCAAAAGAAACGTATCCGCGTGGACGTGAAAGCCTACGCCGACCTGTCCGCCGTACGCGCCGACCGGCGCGCACTGCGTTCCATTCTCGAGAATCTGCTGTTGAATGCCCTGCGCTACACGCCGGAAGAAGGCGAAGTGCTTCTGGCCGCGGAGGAGATCAAGAACTTTGTGCAATTCAGTGTGCGCGACACCGGGCGCGGCATCGAGGCCGAGCGGCTGGGCTCGATCTTCGATCGCTTCAATCCCTTCTCCGAGCGCGGATCCGGGCTCGGCCTGGCGCTGGTGCGGCGGCTTGTGGAATCGCTGGGCGGGCAGATTGCCGTGGAGAGCCGGTTGGGCCACGGGTCCACTTTTCGTTTTACGCTTCCCGTGGCCGCGGTCGATGAAGTCCATCACCCCGTAGAGGTGGGCTGAGTTATGGCCGAGATCAAGCTCGAAACAACTCAGGAACCCGCCAAGCTGCGCATCTACATCGGCGCGGCGCCCGGCGTAGGCAAAACCTACGACATGATCAACGACGCCTACAACATGAAGCATCAGCAGGGCGTCGACGTGGTGATCGGGCTGGTGGAAACCCACGGGCGCAAGGAAACCGAAGCCCGCATCCGCGACCTCGAAGTCATTCCGCAGAAAGTGATTCCCTACCGCGGCGTGAACCTGAAAGAGATGGACGTGGACGCGATTATTGCGCGCCATCCGCAATTCGTGGTCGTCGACGAGTTGGCCCACACCAACGTGCCCGGCAGCAAGAACCGCAAGCGGTATGAAGACGTGCTGGAGCTGCTGGACGCGGGCGTCAATGTGATGACCGCGGTGAATATTCAGCACCTGGAGACGCTGAACGACGCGGTGAACCGCTCGGCGAACACTACCATTCGCGAGACCGTCCCCGACAGCTTCTTCAAGCGCGCCGACGAAGTGGTGAACGTTGACGTAACCGTAGACCAACTGCGCGACCGTCTGCGGCAGGGAAAGATCTACGCGCCGGAAAAAGTCGAGCAATCGCTTGCCAACTTCTTCCGCAAGGGTAATCTGAACATGTTGCGCGAGCTGTCGCTACGCACCACCGCGGAACAGGTGAGCAACCGCGCCTCCGAATATCGACGCATTCAGGGCCTGGAGCAGGCGCCGATTCCCGAGAAGGTGATGGTGTGCCTGAGCACGCGGCCCGGGACGGAGCGGCTGCTGCGCATAGGCGCGCGCATTGCCGGCCGCTTGGCGAGTAATTGGTACGCGGTGTACGTGACGCGGCCCGACGACAAGGGCCACGGCGATCCCGAGGCCTTTCATCGCCTCGAAGAGTACCAGCGCATGGCCCGCGACCTGGGCGCGCAGGTGGTCTCGCTCACCGACCGCAATATCTCCGACGCGCTCATCCGCTTTGCGCAGCAGGAGAACATCAGCCACGTGGTCTTCGGCCAATCGGCACGCTCGCGCTGGGACATTCTCTGGCGCGGCTCGGTGCTCAACCGCTTCCTCTCCGAGGTGCGCGACGTGACCGTGCAGGTGGTGCCGATGCTGGCGCAGAAACCGGCGCGGCGGGGGTAGAGACAGGGGCCAAGGGAGCGAAGGAGCACGGGGCCGAGAAAACAGGAGATGAGGAACTGAGGTGGCTTGGGGTGCCCCATCCTTTCCGCGTTCTTTGCGGAAAGGGTGGGAAACTGAGTACTCCCACCGGACCGGATCAATAAGCATGCCGTTGTCGCCGCAATCCGAGAAGGAACTGAACGGGTCACGTTATGCGCCCCATCCCGTTGCCGTCCGCGAGCAATTGCAGCGGCTGCTCGCTCACCCCTTGTTCACGCACAGCAAGCGCTACCCGGTGCTGCTTGCCTACACCGTTGAGCAGACGTTGCTCGGCCACGCCAGCGAGTTGAAAGAACGCACCATTGGCATTGAGGCCTTTGGGCGCGATCCCAGCTACGATGTGAATCTCGATCCGGTGGTGCGCACCACCGCGGCGGAAGTGCGCAAGAGGCTCATTCAGTACTACTACAACCCCGACCATGCGGGAGAGCTGATCGTTGAAATGCCGCTCGGCTCTTATATACCCGTGTTCCGAGAGCCGGCAGTTCCGGCGCATGAAGCCGCGGCCGAGCCCGCCATCGCCGATGCGGCTGCGGCGTCATCCGCGCACTCCACCGTTCTGCCGGGAGCGCACGCGTCGCTTCGAGAGCCGGCTGCGAGAACGCGTCGCCGCCTCTGGGTTGCGATTGCAGTGGCGATGGCCTTCTTGGCGGGTTTCGTCCTGGGACGGATCGGCCTTCCCCGGCAGCCATCGAACCTGGAACGTTTCTGGGCGCCGATCACCTCGGCCTCCAGCCGCATCACCTACTGCCTTGGCATGCCCGCCGACGACGCGAGTCCCACGCAGGTCAATCTCTCCCATGGCCTGCCGGTGCTTGGCGGGATGGATGTTTCGGACGTGATCACGCTGGCCCGATCGATCCTTCCTCTGGCGCCGCGGCATGACGCATTCCGTGTCGTATCCGCATCCCAGACGCCCTTCGCCGAGCTGCGCGAGAGCCCCTTTGTGCTGATCGGCGCCTTCGACAACATCTGGACCATGCGCATCACCCAGGATTTGCCCTTGGGCTTTGAAACCGACAACCAGGTTCAGAAGCTGGTCGATCGCAAAAGTGCACCGCCGCGATTCTGGACCCTCCAGTGGCAAGTGCCGAATGTAAAACTTTCAAAGGATTATGCCATCGTGGCCAGAATCCACGACAAAGTCACAGGCCAGCCTGTGATTATTGTCGCGGGAATTCTCGGAGAAGGAACCGAAGCCGCCAGCGAAGTAGTCTCCAACCCCGTTTATCTCGACGCCATGCTCCAAAAAGCCCCCAAGAACTGGGAGCATCTCAATCTGGAAGCCGTCATCGAGACCAACGTTGTCGAAGGCCATCCCGGCCCTCCGAGTGTTCTCGCCGTCGAGACCTGGTAGAAACGCCGTATCATACATGGACCATTCGCGTCGCTGCCCTTCGTCGCATCCAATAGACTCCAAGTCGGTTAGTATGAACTCGGCAGACTTGTACGCGTTGAGGCTTCCTCAACGGCCCATGGCTGTTCGATTATGTTTGCGGCACCGCCCGCACGGGCCGGACTGGCTCTATCCTCTGCCGAGGTGAGGCAGAGGCGTTGCCGCCGTACCGCGCCGGGACCTAGGAGAGATATGCAGATTCGCACTCGCAGCTCGAAGTTTTTCCTTGCACTCGTCGCCCTTGGGGCCCTCATTTCCGGAGCCAGCGCCATGGTCGCGCAGGAAGCAGCCCGGCCCTGGATGGACCCCAAGCTCTCTCCGGAGGAACGGGCCGAGATGGTCCTCAAGCAGCTTACGCTCGATGAGAAGCTGGCCCTGCTGCACGGCAATGGCATGGCGCACGAAAAATGGTGGACCATGCCTCTCACGCAATTTGCCAACGGGGGCGCAGGGTACGTCGAGGGCATTCCGCGGCTCGGCATTCCGCCCCTGATTATGTCCGACGCGGCCTACGGCGTCAGAGACAGCGCCGCCAACGGGCGCTATTCGACGGCCATGCCTTCCAATCTGGGCGCCGCCTCGAGCTGGGATCCGGATGCGGCCTGCGCCTATGGCACGGTGATCGGCCAAGAACTGCGGGCGCAGGGATTCGATATGACTCTGGGCGGCGGCGTGGACCTGGTGCGCGAGCCCAGGAACGGCCGGACCTTCGAATATACGGGCGAAGATCCGCTTCTGGCCGGAACCATGGACGGAAGCATGATGAAGTGCGAACAGGCGCAACACGTTGTCGGCGACATCAAGCATTACGTGATGAACGACCAGGAGACGGGGCGCAACTTCGTCAGTGCCATCCTCTCGAAGAAGGCCTTGCAGGAGTCGGATCTGCTCGCGTTTCACATCGCCATCTCCATCGCCAATCCCGGCGCCATCATGTGTTCCTATAACCGGATCAATGGCGATTACGCCTGCGAGAACCCCTACACATTGCACGATGTGCTGAAGGAAAGCTGGGGCTTCAAAGGCTTCGTGCTCTCGGATTGGGGTGGAACCCACAGCACGGTAGCGGCCTCCGCGGCCGGCCTCGATCAGGAACAGCCCATGGCGAACTTCTTTGGTCCGAAGCTCAAGGAAGCGGTCGCGGCCGGACAGGTGCCGCTCGCGGAGATCGACGATCACGCACGGCGCGTCCTCTATGCGGAGTTCCTCTCCGGAATCGTCGACGATCCGCCGCAGACAAGCGTGGTCGATGTCGTCAAGGGTCTCGAAACAGCCCAGCGCGTGGAGGAGGAGAGCATCGTTCTCTTGAAGAACGACGGCGCCATCCTGCCTATCGATCCCTCTCGCGTTCACTCGATCGCGATCGTCGGCGGACACGCGGATCTCGGCATGATCTCCGGCGGAGGATCGGCGCAGGTGGACGCGCCGGGCGGCAACGCCGTTGCGGACCAGGGCAAGGGGGGGAAGGGCCGGACGCATTGGCATGAGAACGTCTGGTTTCGAACCTCTCCGCTCGAGGCCCTGCAGGCAAAACTTCCGAATACGAAAATCGTCTTCGATCCGGGCACGGACCCCAAGTCGGCTGCGGCACTCGCCAGCAAATCCGATCTCGCCATCGTCTTCGCCTACCAGTGGGAGTCCGAGGGCATGGATCTCGCCAGTCTCTCGCTCTCCGCTGACCAGAACGCCCTCATCGAGCAAGTGGCGGCGGCCAATCCGCATACTATCGTCGTGCTCGAAAGCGGCACGGCGGTCACCATGCCCTGGATCGACCGGGTCGCTGGCGTCGTCGAGGCGTGGTACGCGGGCAGTTCGGGGCACAAGGCATTGGCCGGCGTGCTGGCCGGCGAGGTGAATCCCTCGGGCAAACTCCCCATCACCTTTCCCAAGGATGAAAACGATCTGCCCCACCCGGTCATCCCGTCCGCGCCTCCTCGCGATCCCGCGACGGACATGGGCAATCGGGCTGCCCTTCCCAAGAACTACACCGTCAATTACAACGAAGGCGCCGAGGCCGGCTACAAGTGGTTTGAGGCCGAGCACAAGCAGCCGCTCTTTCCCTTCGGCTTCGGTCTCTCCTACACCTCGTACGAGTACTCCGGCCTGAGCGTCGATTCCGCCGCCAGGACGGTGCGCTTCACGGTGGCCAACACCGGCAAACGCGCCGGCGCGGAGATTGCGGAGGTCTACGCCCAGTTGCCCCAAGGCGCGGATGAATCCTCGTATAAGCGTCTGGTTGGCTGGAAGCGGATCTCCCTTGCCGCCGGCGCGTCCGAAACCGTCGTCATCCCAATCGATTCTCGAGTCCTCGCCACCTTCGACGAAGCGCATAATAACTGGAGCTTCGCGCCGGGCGATTACGGTGTCTTCGTGGGCGGATCTTCCGACAGCACGCCGCTCACCGGGATCCTCCAGATTCGTTGAATGAGACGTGACGTAAGCCAGCCGCAGGAGGAAGGTGCGCTCCGGAAAGGCTTCAAGTCCGGCAATGGAGCGTGGGCGCGGATCTTCCTCGTGCTGGTGGGCGGACGCGAGAGGCCTGTGGCCGCGATGCTGCGCAGCGCGCGAGTTCTCGCGCCTTGCACCGCATCGGCAGACTCCGATATTCTGTGTGCCCGACGAGGTTCTTCCATTCATGCTCACTCGCTTCCCTACCGCGGTGTCGTGTGCTCTTCTTTCGGCCTTTTTTCTAGCTTCGTCTCTGCCCGCAAGCGGCGCGGATTTCACGATGCAGGTGGTCGATGATGATTACCTGAGCACGCAGGGTTTCGATGTGATGCTCTACGACAACACCTTCCATCCGGTGTTCAACGACGAGAAAAATGCCGCTCTGCAGATGATCCTCCATGGCGAACGCATTGCCACCGACGGCGATGTGCGCCTCATGCCGACCCCCGAGCAATGGGACCTGGTGGCCAAGCTCAACGGCCGCCACGCCGACAAAGAGCACAACGTCCTCAGCGCCGATCTCTCCTTCCCCGCCTGCCAAATGGACTATCGATTGGTAGTCGCCGCCGAGCCCGGCGGCATCCGAGTGAGCGTGAACCTCCTCAAGCCCTTGCCGGAGAAGCTGGCTGGCCGCGCCGGATTCAATCTGGAGTTTCTGCCCTCGATTTACGTGGACAAAACCTATGCGGTCGACGGCCGCGTCTTCGGCGTTTTTCCACGCAGCCCGCAGGAGCAGATGCACCAGGTGCCGCCCTCGCCTGACGATCCCAAAAAACTGCCTTACCAGGAGCAATGGGACCAGGAAAAGGGCTACACCCAACCGCTTCCCATCGTGAGCGGCAACAGCATTCTGCTTGCGCCCGAAGACCGGCTGCACTCCGTCAGCATCACCTCCGAGACCGGGCCGATCTCGCTCTTTGACGGACGCAACCGCGCGCAGAACGGCTGGTTTGTGCTGCGCACGCTCGTCCCTTCCGGCAAGACCGATGGCGTGATCGTCTGGCACATCCGCCCCAACGTGCTTCCCAACTGGACGCGTCCGCCCATGATCGCGCACAGCCAGGTGGGCTACGCGCCCAACTTCCCCAAGGTCGCCGTCATTGAGCTCGATCCGAAGTTCGATGCACCCCGGACGGCCAAACTTTTGCGCCTGGCCGGCGACGGATCGTACCAGCAGGTCTTCTCGGGACCGGTTTCAGAGCCTACGCCGTGGCTGCGCTACACCTACGCGAAGTTCGATTTCTCCGCGGTCAAGGAGCCGGGGCTCTACGCGATCGAATACGCCGGCGAGCGCACTGCGCTCTTCCCCATTGCGAACGATGTCTACAGCAAGACCTGGCAGTCTTCGCTCGACGGCTATCTCGCGGTCGAGATGGACCACGTCTCGGTGCGCGAAGGCTATCGCTTGTGGCACGGCAAATCGCATCTCGACGACGCGCGCCAGGCTCCGCCCAACACGCTCCACTTCGACGGCGCGTGGATGGGTCCGAACCTCGATTCCCCCTTCAAGCCCGGCCAGCACATCCCGGGACTGAACGTGGGAGCCTGGTACGATGCGGGCGATTACGACATCCGCGCCGAAAGCCAGTACGCGGTCATCGAAGACCTCGCGCTCGCCTACAAGGAGTTCAACCTCAAATGGGATGAGCTTGCGGTGGACGAGAGCGCGCGCACCGTGGAGATGCACAGGCCCGACGGAGTTCCCGACGCCGTCCAGCAGGTGAAGCACGGCGCCTTGGGTGTGCTGGCGCAGATCGCGGCCGTCGGCCATCCCTTCCCGGAGATCATGGAGCCGACTCTTCGCGAGTACACACACTTGGGCGATGCTGCTTCCAAGACCGATGGACGCATCTACGATCCCAGCCTCGACGCGCACGAGGTGAAAGGCGAATACTCCGGCCTTCCCGACGATCGTTGGGCTTTCACTACCAAGGAAGCGCGACTGCAATGGGGAGCGGCGTCCGCGCTGGCCGCGGCGTCGCAGGCGCTCGAAGGCTGGGACGACGCGCTCGCCAGGCAATGCCTGGATACCGCAGTCAAGCTCTGGCACGACGAGCGCGCGCATCCCACGGTCACCGAGTATCCGCCCAACTGGGGCTTTCCGAAGCTCTGGGCCGGAGAGATTGTTCGCGAAGAAGAATGGAAGTCCACTTTAGAGCTCCTGATCGCCACTCACGGCGGCGAGGAGTACAAGAAGCATCTCCTGGAAATGCTCCCCGCAATGATGAAGGAGCGCTTCGGCCTCAGCGGCTGGATGGCCGTTCTTGCCCTGCCCTACATGGACGCGGAGTTCAAGCAGCAGGTCGAGGCCGCGGTCCGCGCCTACAAGGCCGATCTGGACAAGGAACTGGCTGCCACTCCCTTCGGCGTGCCGCCCAGCCTGCGCACTTGGGGCGATTCGAAAATGGTCATCGATCTCGGCGTGCGCATGTACTTCCTGCACAAGGCATTTCCCGAAATCGTCGGCCCTGAGTACACCCTGCGCGCCGCCAACTACATTCTCGGCACGCATCCCGTCTCCAGTACGTCGTATGTCTCTTCAGTCGGAACCGCTTCCAAGCTCAAGGCCTACGGAAACAACCGCGCCGACAACACGTTTATTCCCGGCGGCGTGATTCCGGGCTACATCGTCATCAAGCCCAACTTCCCGGAGTGCATCGACGACTTCGGTTTTCTCTGGTTCGAAGACGAGTACGTGATCGACGTCGCCAGCCGCTGGGTGCTTGCGGCCAATGCCGCAAACGCGCTTGTGCAGTAGGCGAATGCCGGCTACACGGTCACGCCGTGACGGAATTTGCTGCGCAGCCTGAGGAACGGCCGCTCGATGAAATTGAACGAACAGAACGCGGCCAGATACAATCCTGCCAGCCGTCCCAGCAAAGAGAAGATGCTTACCATGGGACGATGCACCAGGAAGAGCTGCTGCCAGATATAGAGGCTATAAGAGAGCTTTCCGATGTAGGTGGGAATGCGTGCATTCAGCACGCGGAAAGCCCATCCCTGTTTGCCGGCGACAACCACCAGCAGGGCCAGGGCGATCGCAAAGGCCTGCAACGTCGGAAAGACCAAAGTGTACGCCATGTTGGCCAATGAATGGCGCGGGAAATGGAAAAGAAGCATGGGACCGGCTACGGCGAGGAAAAACGCGCTTGCGGCCAGCGTAGGCCAGGTAGGTATCTTGCGAATGCGCTCGCGCCACACCGGAGAATTCAGAAGAAACGCACACGCACAACCGGTCATCAGAACGTCGAGATACGATTCGAACCCGCCGGCATCGTGGCCGCGCAGCGATGGCAGCAAAATGTAATCGAGCGCGCGCAAAATCGGTCCGGAGAGGGCCAGAATCACCGCCAGGCGCGGCGAGAATCTCCTCGGCAGCACGGCAAACAGGCTCGGCCAGACCAGATAAAACTGCTCCTCCAGGCTGAGAGACCATGTGTGACCGAGCCAGATTGCACACTGTGGATGAAGCGAAGTGAGCGGGTAATTATGCGTGAATGTGAAGGCCCGGAAGATATCGAGCCAGCGGATCTCGATCACGTGGAACGACTTGAGCAAAGATACCGTAAGAATGAGCAGCCAGAAGACAGGCAGGATGCGCAAAAATCGGCGGACATAAAAGTCCCGCAGAGAGAACGCGCCGGTTGCCTCCCGCTCGCGAATCATCAGCCACGTGATCAGCAGACCGCTGATCACGAAGAAGATGAACACTCCCAGCGGGCCCAGGTACTCGGTGTATGCCGTGGCGCGGTTCGCCGTGGAAATAAAGTGCGCGCCAAGTACCAGCAGAATCGAGATGGCCCTCATGCCGTCGAGGGACGGCAGATGACTCTCCAGGACGGCCGAAGACGGCGCGCAGGAAGTCTGCTTGGTCGCGGGTTCGAACACTGTTATCATGCCACGGCGCGTAAACTCTTTTCATTCTATGGTGCGCGAACGGCGTGCAGCAATCGCGGTCGCGCCGCGTGGCTCGCCTCCGAAGGCTGTGAATCCCCAAATCGAATTGGACGCCGCGAATTCCGCTTATGGGACCGGGAGCCACGAGCTCACGCGGTTGCCCCATCCTTTCCGCTTACGCCGGAGCCTCCACGGGCGCGGAGGCCCCCGGCGGACGATCTTTGCCCGCTGGGGTGGCTTGCTCCCTCGCTCCATCACTCCCGAAAGACCAATGCCATTTCGGATAGTTGCTTCCCAAAATACGGGGCGCAAAACGCTACCACATTGCGCCGCCTTCGCACAAGACTTGCAATTCTCAGCGCGTACCCCTACTATCCGCATTAGAAACCGGCCTGCAAAGCAGGTGGGTGATCAACGCTGGTTGAACCTACATTCAATGAACAGGGGCTCGACTCGACAATCGGTTTTGTGTGCAGTGTCCGCCAGTCCGGAATGCCTAATAAACCGCGGAGAGCTCCACCGTCTTAGGACGGGTTCACCAGCGCATTGCTCACGGCCCAGTGGGCCGGATTCTACCTCCTTCTTCCGCATCTCTCATTCGCCCTGGCGCCGCCAGGGCAAACGCACCATGATTTTTGACGTGAAGGTTGGCCCAGAATAGGATAGGTCCGGCCTTTAGCCCGGACATCAAAGGTCGTTCTTTGATTTTCGAGTGCGCTCAGCGCGCCAAAAGGATCGAGAAACAAGATTGCTGGGGTGAAGAATGCCGGTGCCGAAGCCCCAGCCTGCCTTCGTTGATGCTATGGTGCGTTTGCCCTGCTGGCGCCGCCAGCACCCCGAACGCCGCTAGCTCCGCTGCATTATCCTGTCCTGAGTGCATCCCGTTCTCTTTCACATCGGCGCATTGGTGGTCCCGTCCTACGGCGCAGTGTCTGCGATGGGCGTGCTCGTGGCCCTTGGGCTGATGCTGCGCACGGCGCGCATCGCAGGCGTGGACGCAGCCAAGTTGTGGAATCTCGCGATTCTGAGCCTGTTTGCGGCGCTGGCGGCGGCGCGGCTGCTGCTGGTCGCCGCCAACTGGAGCGCGTTGCGCCTGCATCCTGCCTGGCTGCTGGGGCTCGCGATGGTGCATCATCCGTTGCTCGCCGGCACGGGCGCGCTGGCCGGTGCAGGGTGCGCCCTCTGGTACGCGCGGCACAGCAAACTGCCGCTCGCGGCCACGGCCGATGCGCTCGCCCCGCCACTGGCGCTCGGCCTCGCCTTCGAGCAACTGGGCGCGCTCGCCGCCGGCTCTGGTTACGGCAGAGACGCGGGACCCGGCGTGCCTTGGGCCGTCACCTACACCGATCCCATGGCCATGATCTGGAGCGGCGCGCCGCTAGGAGTTCCGCTGCACCCGGTGCAGGCTTACGCGGCTTTCGCGTTTCTCGCGCTTGCCATGCTGCTTCTCGCCTGGCTGCCGATAGAGCGCCGCTCGGGCGACGTCGCCGCGCTCGCTCTGATGGGCGCAGGCGTCGTCCTCTACATCACGGAACTCTGGCGCGATCCCGAGGGCCGCGGCTCGTTGCTCCACGGCGCGCTCGACGGGCCGCAGATTGCGGCCATTCTGTTTGTGATCGCGGGGGCGGTGGTGCTGCGCGAACGAGTGAGTCCATCGGCAATGAGCGGGCCGGCTTCCCACCCTTTTCACGATGAAGCCGTGAAAAGGATGGTGCGCGGCGCTTCCGAGCCTGGCGCCGATGAGGGAACCGCGCATGAGTGAGCCGCGCACAATCGCCGTGCCCGCCGAGGCGTCGGGCGAGCGCCTCGATCACTTTGTGGCCACCCAACTGAAAGGCGTGAGCCGCTCGCGCGTGCAACTGCTCATCGACCAGGGCGATTTGCTTGTGGACGGCCGGCTGCAAAAGGCTTCGTTCAAGCTGCGCGGCGGCGAGCAGATCGGCCTCACCGGCGAGCCGCATCCCGCGCCGCTCAAGGCCGTGCCCGAAGCGATTCCGCTCGACGTGGTCTACGAAGACGACGATCTCGCCGTGGTCAACAAGCCCGCGGGAATGATGGTGCACGCCGGATCGGGCGCGAGCGACGACGCGCGCAGCCGTGGAACCCTTGTGAATGCGCTCCTGCATCGCTTCCAGACGCTCTCTTCCACCGGCGGCGAACTGCGGCCGGGCATTGTGCACCGGCTCGACAAGCAAACCAGCGGATTGATCGTCGTGGCCAAGAACGATCGCGCGCACGCGGCCCTGGGCGCGATGTTTGCCGGCCGCCGCGTGGGAAAAACCTACATCGCGCTGGTGCATGGCGCTGTGGCGCGCGAAAAAGGCACCATCAGCGCCGCGCTGAGCCGCGATCCGGTGCGGCGCACGCGCATGACCACGCGGCCCAGCGAACATGCCCGCTCCGCAATCTCGCATTACCAAGTGCTGCGCCGCCTGGATACGCGCTTCGGCAAGTTCACCCTCGTCAGCGTGCGCATCGAGACCGGACGCACGCACCAGATCCGTGTGCACATGGCGTCGATTGGGCATCCTGTGGTGGGCGACACGCTCTATGGGGGCGCGGCGCAGCTCAGGGACCAGCAGGCCTCGTCATCGCCGGCAACGCGGCGCAAATCCGGGGTCCCCGGCGACAGGTCTTCGTCGCTGGGGTGGAAATCCGGGGTCCCCGGCGACAGGTCTTCGTCGCTGGGGTGGAAAGCGGAGCCCGAAACCCTCCGCCTCGGCCGCAATTTTCTCCACGCCGCCCGGCTCGAATTGGTGCATCCGCTCACGGGCAAGCCGCTCCAGCTCGAAGCGCCGCTGCCGGCTGAGCTGACGAATTTCCTTGGGCTCCTGGAAGACGCTTAGAGATAAGCGGGGCTGGCGGAACTGATCCCTCCGGTGTTGCAGACCCACAGTGGATGGAACGAGCAGTTCATTTCTTTGCGAGTTGGCGCCGCTTCGCGACATCGCAAGTTGGCAAGTTCGCCCGATATTTATTGTCGGCAGGGCCACGCAGAGCGCGACATTGCGCAAAGTGGCAAAGCGCGGCACGCTTAGCCCTGTCGACAGTAAAGTGCTGTACCGGGCGGCGAATGCCCACGGGCAACTGCGGGATTGTTAAAATAGTGTAGATATGAACCAATGCCATTTCACCCCAGCGGCAGTCCGCTGTCCGCGGGGCTCTCGCATTCTCCCCTTCGCGCTTGCGGCTCTGTTGCTTGCCGCGGCTTCCATCGCCAGCCTCCGGGCGCAAACGCCGAGCGGGCAAACCACTCCGGGCGCTGCTCAACCAGCAGCATCTGCGCAACCCGCGCCGCCGCAATCGCCCGCGAGCACGCCACAGGCCGCGCCACCCGGGCCGCCGCAGGCCGGTCAAGGCACGGGAGCCGACGTGGGCGCGTCTCTCTTCCGCACCACTGTGAACGAGGTCAGCCTGATCTTCACGGTCAACGACCGGCACGGGCACTACATCCCCAATCTGAATCAGAGCGACTTTGCCCTGCTCGACGACCAGAAAGCGCCGGCCAAGGTCAACTCGTTCCATCAGCAGATCAATCTGCCGCTGCGCGTGGGCATTGTGATCGACGCCAGCAGCTCCATCCGCTCCCGCTTCAAGTTCGAGCAGCAATCGGCCACGGAGTTCCTGCTGCAGGTGCTGCGGGCCAAGAACGATCGCGCCTTTGTGATGGGATTCGCTGAGACACCGACGGTAACCACGGACTGGACCAATGACCAGGACGCTCTGGAGACGGGCATCAATAAGCTGAGTCCCGGCGGCGGTACGGCGCTCTTCGATGCCGTTTATGTCGCCTGCCGCGACAAGCTGCTTACCGAGCGCGGACCGGAGCCCGTGCGCAAGGCCATCATTCTCGTCTCCGACGGTGAGGACAACCAGAGCCGCGTGTACCTGCCTGAAGCCATCAAGGAGTGCGAGCGCGCCGAGACCATCATCTACGCCATCAGCACCAACTGGACGTCCAGCCGCGGCAAGGGCGACAAGGTGCTCGCCAAAATGGCCGAGGACACCGGCGGCCAGGTCTTT
>PLSB01000032.1 GCA_003165005.1 Acidobacteriaceae bacterium
CCACTGGTTCCAGCGGTAGTACTCGGGCAGGCATGTCGTGACTTCGGTGGCCCAGTCGTAACTCAACCCCAGGCGCAGCATCTGCCGCTTCATGGCAGCGATGTTGGCGAGGGTCCACTCGCGCGGCGGGGTGTTGTTCTTGAGCGCGGCGTTTTCGGCCGGCAGCCCAAAGGCGTCCCAGCCCATGGGGTGGAGCACGTTATAGCCGCGCATCCACATCTGCCGCGCCAGCGCATCGCCGATCGCGTAGTTGCGCACGTNNGCAGCATCTCCAGCACGTAGTATTTGGGTTTGTTGCTCTCGGCCGGCTCCGCCGCGTAGAGCTTCGGATCCGCGGCCCACCGCTTGAGCCATTTCTCTTCGATTGCCGCCGGGTCGTAACGCAGTTCTTTATCGTCCGCCATGTCTTGTCCAGTGTAAACGGCGGATGTGTCGGCTTTAGCCCAGCAGGCCGCTGAACCACTCTCGCGTAGGATCATACAACTTGATTAGTTGCCCATTCTCTTTCTTGGCGACTAAGCGATAACCCTGACTCAGGTCGCTATGATCGTAGACCCACACGTTCGGGAGTTCGAACATCGCTCTTTTCAAGTTGTTTAAGGTCCGTGGAAAGCGCTCTGCCAGTTTTCCCGGCGGAACGTCATGGCCGCCCTGAAGAACACGCATGGCAACGCGCTCTTCGGAGATCTCCGGCCCAGCCACGCCGATGAAGATCAACACCACCGTGTAGCCGAATTCATGCGCGGCTTTCAGGAATTTGAGTTTATCTCCGACGGGATCGGAGAATACCGTCTCGAAGATAAAGCTCTCGCGCAACGCCACCAATTCCCGCCGGAGTGTATCAGCCCTCTCCGCTGCAACATAGGGGTCCATGCCAAGAGAATGTGCAAGCACATCCGCGTTGACAAAACGCAGGCCGGTCCTTGCCAAGTGCGCGTCAAAAAAAGTACTCTTTCCCGATCCGTTCGGCCCCGCCAAGGCAACGACAATCGGTCTCCGGTCGAGCAGCGAGTTCAGACCCACGCCTGGCGTTCCTTAGGCTTAGGCCTGGATCTCGCTTGGGTCATGGTGGAGGCTTTCCTTGCCTTGAGACTATTCTTGGTCCGAAGTTTGGCCGCCTTCTCGGACTGGCTTGGCAGGCCATCTGCAACCTCCACAACCGAGAACACGCGGTTCACAAAACGGCCCACCATCTGCTTGCCATCCTCATCGGTTCGAATGAGAAGGCCTGCCCTGCCGGGGTACGGTTCGAAGTGTGGATAGGGTTGACTAGCAAGCGTATCGGCCAAGCGCTTCCGGCCAGCTGACGTATTCACTGAAGCCAGCGCCTCTGACAGTGGTTGCGTTCCTGCATTCCTGCGCAATGCTAAGACCTGCCTGCCTTCCAGCAGCATGTCCAGAGACTGCCCCAGCTTCGCCCAGAATTCCACCTGTCCGGCGATGGAACGCTCCTCCACCTCACCGGCAATCCGGGCATCCAACACCAACGCATCCGATAATTTCACCGGTTGACTCATGCACTGACGGTAGCATAATGCCACCCATTTTTCAACCAAGGGGTTGAGTCATTTCACCAGGCTCTTCAGCACGCGCACGTTCCGCTCCTCGTCGCCGGGATCGTCTACCGGCGTCTCGGCGATGAACGCGCAATGATCGAAGCGCGCATCGTTGAGCAAACGGCGGAAGGGCTCAAGGCCCATGGTTCCCTCGCCGATGTGCTCGTGCCGGTCGAGCTTCGATCCGCGCGCCGCCTTGGCGTCGTTGCAGTGCCACACGCGCACGGCTTCCAGAGTCACCGTCGCCGCGGCCTGCTTGATCGTCTCCTCGTAGCCCTCGGCCGATACCAGGTCGTATCCCGAAACCCAGGTGTGACAAGTGTCAAGGCACACGGCCACCGGCGCGTGATGCCTCAGCCGTTCGACCAACTCTGCGACCTGCTCAAAGCTGCCGCCCAGCGAGAACTCCGCACCAGCCGTATTCTCAATCAGGATGTGAAACGGAGTTGACTGCCACGGAAGCCCCTCGATGGCGCGCTCAATCGACTCGGCGGCCAGCTTCAGGCCCTCGTCGCGCGTCAGGCCCTTCCATGAGCCCGGATGCAGCACCAGATACTCTGCGCCCAATGCGAGCGCCCGCTCAATCTCGCCGCGAAAGGCTGCCACGCTCTTCTCGCGCACCTCGCTCGACTGGCTGCAGACATTCACCAGGTAGCTGGTGTGGATCACGAGAGGGCCGACGTCGAGCTTGGCGCGCAGCTCGCGCATGCGCTCGGCTTGTTTAGGGTCGATTTTGGGGGCGCGCCACATGCGCGGGCTCGAGGAGAAGATCTGGAAGGTGTTGGCGCCGATCTCCTGCGCCCGCTCGACGGCATTCGAGGCTCCGCCGGTTGTTCCCAGGTGTACGCCGATTCGCTTCGTCATGGGGACAGTCTACAAGGCGGCTGTGCTCCACAGGCTCACAGCTTCACACTTTCTGTGTCGATGCGCGGTTGTGCCTGCAAGTTAATGAGTCTGGATTGGTTCCACGCCACACAGTTTCACAGCCCGTTTTTTTAAGGCAGGGACCGAGGGACCAAGAAGGCCGACTTTCGACCTGCGCCCCGGGGGGAGGGGGTGGCTGCGGCGGTACGGACCGGGGACATACCTGACCTGACACTGGCACCCACACTCGCTCTGCCCCTGATCTCCGATCTCTGGATTCATTGTGCGGCAAGGCGAGGAAATTACCGGCAAATCGAGGGAGGGTTTTGGGGTGATTAATTTTAGTGGGTTGCGGCGGAGGGGCGCGGTAGGGGGATTGAAAGAGCGAGCCGGGAGGCCGGGGTGACGGGCTACGCAGCTTCTACGAAAAGCCGCTTGCCCAAGGTGCGTAGCGCCGCATCGATGCGGTCGATCTTGGTGGGGTGGCGAAGGTTCGTGAGACGGTTCACTTCCTGCCTGGTTGTGCCCAGGCGGCGCGCCAGATCGATGGGACGAACTCTCTGACGAAGCATCTCGTTCAACAGAAGGACCTTTGCCGCGATGCTCGGCGAGAGCTCGACCACCGCCTGGCCCCGCTTGGGCTTCGACGGCATGGGAACCGGACGCATGTCGTCGAAGTAGAACTCCATCGACAGCTCGAGGGCTTCTTTGGCCATTTCGAGGGCGTGGGCGCGATTGTTGCCCTGTGTAATGGCGGGGGGAACATCGGGAAAGGTGACAAGGATGAATTTGCCATCTTTGCGGAGATTTACCGGGTAGCCACGCATTGCTTTACTCCTTGCCCTTGAGGTCAAGCTGCTTCTTGATGGTTTCAACCAAACCTTTGCCGAGATCTTTGCTGTGCATTGGGAGGATCGAGATTCGGCCCTGATAGTAAAGCCTGAGATGCGACCCTTCCTGGCGTCCGAACTTGACGCCCTGTTTCGCCAGCCAACGCTTGAATTCCGTGCTCTTCATCGTGCGACTTCCTGGCTACTTGACATCGTACACATTTTTGTTTACCGGCGCAAGGCTCTTTTGAAATCGCAGACCGCGTTTCAATCGATTCGTGTTCCGCGGCGCGGACTCCCCGCCGGCCGTTGCCAGATGCGCGCCGATTCGCTTCGTCATGGGGACGGTTTACAAGGCATTTACAGTTAGGCGCGAAGTTGCAAAGAGCTGACAATTGCGTGACACGCTGCGACGGGCGGTGCAGGTACGCTGGCAATCGTATCTGAAACTCGGTCTCTGCTTCTTCCCAAAATCTCAACCACGAGGATCAAACCTATGAATCTCCCCCAGCTCCAAGAATCGCGAATCTTTCAATCTGCTCGCTCCGCAGGCTGGTTTTCTTTCGCGCTTGCGGCATTGCTGCTAGCCGCTCCAACCGCCTTTGCCCAACCGCCGTCCGTCGATCCCGACGCTCGGTTCCTGCCGCCGCAGGTATGGGACATCTCCACGGCGCCATCCAACGGGGACGTGAACCCCTACGGCGTTGCCTTCGTCGAGGACAGTTTTCCCGTCGGTTCGGGGCCGCTCGCGCATGGCGACGTGCTGGTTTCGAACTTCAACAACGCGCAAAACCTGCAGGGTACGGGGACGACCATCGTCCACATCTCGAAGGCCGGCATCCAGTCCCTCTTCTTTCAGGGAACCGCACCGCTCGGACTCACCACGGCACTGGGCACATTGAGAGCAGGATTCGTCGTGGTCGGCAACGGCCCCACCAGCGACGGCACGTCGGCAACCGCTCAACCTGGCTCGCTCCTGGTCATCAACGCCCAGGGCAAGCTGATTCAGTCGATCGCAAATCCGGCGATCAACTACCCATGGGACATGACGCTCGTTGACAACGGAGGTACTGCGATTGCGTTCGTGTCGAATGCGCTGGACGGCAAGGTGAACCGGCTGGATTTTGCAGTCAATCCCTGGGGTCTGACGCTTCTGAGTTGGCAGACGATCGGGTCGGGCTACGTGCATCAAGGCGATCCGGTGGCGCTGTTCGACGCGCCGGCCGGCAGCGCTTACGATCGAGCGCGCGACATCCTCTACGTGGCTTCTACCGGCGATAACGCTGTTTATGCAATTGATCAAGCTGCGACGCGGAAATCGAGCGCAGGGCTGGGCAAGCCGATCTACAAGGACAATGCACATTTGCATGGAGCGCTGGCGATGGCCTGGGCGCCCAACGGACACCTGCTGGTGACGAATAACGACGCCATCAATCCCGATCCCAATCAGCCGAGCGAGATCGTCGAATTCACGATCTTTGGTGAGTTTGTGAAGGAGATCTCCGTCGATCCGGCGCAGGGTGGTTCCTTCGGTCTTGCAGTGCTTACGGACCAACCTGGATCGATCTTTGCGGCGGTCGACGACAACACGGCATCGTTGTTCCGGTGGAGTTTGAGCAACGATCCGTTCTGAATTATGCGCACGTTGAAGATGGATTCCCCCACCCGAGCCACAAGAACGTGTGTCAAGTTCCGCGACAGCATCAAGGTGCTGCGCGAGAAGGAGTTTTTGTTCGGGTGGGTGAGCGCGGGCATTAGACCTTAACCTTGGTCACATAATGACGGGGAGAACTGTGCAGTTATCAGGTGGGTTCACGGGTTTCAGTTCGACTGTGCCAGCCTTGTTTCTTCCGTTCTTTCCGAGACGAAACCTTCGGTAACTCTGAAGCAATATCTTCAGTAACTTAATCGGAGTTTATCCGGTATTGACAAAGATGAGGCCCGAAGACGCTTCATAGAGACCTCCGGCCACAATAAGCCTGGCGCAGAAAGGAGATATGCGCGTCAAACGAGCATTTAGGCGAGGGTTCGGAGGCTTCTCCCCAACCGGGCTGCGTTGCCGCGCAATCTCTGCCGCTCTACGGAAGTCTTACCCATAGTTACCTGAAATACATTACCTAGGTCGCGTTGATCTGACACAAAACTGGCATTGTCATCCTTGCAGCCAATACGGGACCATGATTGCAGTATTCACAGCTTCTCCCCTTCTGCACCGAAGCGGTTCGGCCGCGCGCTGAGAGAGATAGCATTCTCTGTACGCACTCCAGTGTCAATTTGTGCAGCGAACGTCAAGGAGATGTAGCGGTCAAGTTTTTAGTTCGCATCCTGGGGCCGGCCTTGTTGGGCGTGGCCTTCGCTTCCACTGCATTTGCCGGTGGAATCGAACTCGGGGCATGCGGGCAAAGGAGATATCTAAAATGAAGAAGTTTGGAGTTTGCACGTTTCTGTCCATCGCTGCGCTTTGTGCGCTGCTGTCGTTCAGTCCGAGGAAGGCTTGCGCGGATGCGCTCCTTTATATGCAAATCACAGGCGTTCAGGGAGCGAGCTATGGCGGGGAAGACGTTTATCCCTACTATGGCTCCGCCAATGGCAATAGCGTATTGCTGATGTGTATCA
The DNA here is from genome assembly GCA_003165005.1 of Acidobacteriaceae bacterium. Taxonomy (GTDB): domain Bacteria; phylum Acidobacteriota; class Terriglobia; order Terriglobales; family Acidobacteriaceae; genus Telmatobacter. The sequence continues at coordinate 5,867 of PLSB01000032.1, forward strand.
GCTACACCGCCGATATGAACCTCGGAGAGACATGGATCGCAGAGAAAGAGTCCATCCCCGATTCTCCTGCGTTTGAAGAAGCGGCATGGCTTTTCAACGACGCCAATGCTGCCGTTCTGGCAGATAACACTACCCAACAGATCGCCGATCAGTGGGCTGCGTGGGAGCTCTTCTCTCCGAGCGCGGCTGAAAACTCTACCCTCGAAGCGGATCCCGTGATGAGCGAAGCTGTGGCTAACCAGATGGGCCTAGCTGTGGCTGATTACTTTTCCGAGCCTGCGAGTTTCTACCTGGGATTTGTTTTGTATGCTCCAGTACCCGGGACCCAGAATGAGAATGGCACTGCTCAGTTTTTTCTGGGATATGGAGATGAAACACCCAACACGCCACCGGATCCTTACGGCGGAACCCCCACTACACCGGCGTATGGTGTGCTTCCCGAGCCGGGGACTCTGGGATTGATGGGCACCGGACTGCTGGGACTGGTGGGTTTGCTGCGCCGCAAGCTCCTGCGGTAAGCCGCTCGCGTTTGGGTTATTTCGTGACACAAGAACGGCCGAAGCAGTCACCCCTGCTCCGGCCCTTTTTCCTTGCCGCCGAGGTTGGAGCGCCGGGCGCCAAACCCTTCCGCGGTTCCATCGCGGATGGGTGGGAGGCCACATCTCTTCAGATCGCGATCCGCGTCTCGATGGCGTCGTAGTCCGCGTGGACGCCTTTCGATGTCGCATCGAGCAAGCCGGCCTTGGCCAGGGCCTGAACGTCCGCGTGAACGTTGCTGTAATCGCGCCGCAGCGCCTTCGCGAGGGCGCGGACGCTGGTGACATTATTTCGTCGGACGTAGCTTAGCAATTCCATGCGCTTGCCTGTAAGGACGCGGGCCAATGTGTCCCAGCTTTCGAATGCCAGGTGGCGCTCATGGAAGGTTTCTCCTCGCTCGGCGCGATGCCAAGCGTCGATGAACTGCCGGGAAGCTTCCTGCTCCATCTCGCCGCCGACTGTGATTTTGACTTCGTTCATTGGGTACCTCGCAATTTGTGCACATCGGCCCAGAAATCTGCCAAGAGCCGTTCGACCGTCGTAAAGGAATAGGCCGTTTCGACGCCTTGAAAATGCCTGTGGCCGCCCTTGCCCCGCTCGTTGTCGTACCCAACCTCACGAAGCCCCGGCCGCCCATAGAAAAGCGAGTACTTGAGGCCGTGGGCCGACGGAGGAACCGGCGCCGGAACTGCCCACAGAACCATTTCAACGATGGCGCCGTCGTCGTAGTCCATTCGCCGGTAGTAGAGCAGTTGAGCTTTCATCGTGCGCTCTATATGGCATAATACACCATATGGCATATGGGCACAAGCACCGGCCCCGATTGACTGAACCATGCCAACGGCAAACTGCTTTCTTGTGCAAACGATGGTTGAAAAACTGTTTACCGATTACAAGGGGGACGCGATGAGCAAATTATTCGAAGAGATGGCCCAGGGAACGGCGGAAGCCCGCGCGTATATGGAGGGGAAACGCAAGGGATATAAGGTGACGCTGCCGGAGACTGTCGATGTACGCGGCATCCGCAAGCGCCTGCGCCTGAGCCAGGAACGGTTCGCTGGTCGTTTTGGGCTGTCGGTGGATGCGGTCCGTCATTGGGAGTCGGGGCGGCGGCAGCCGGAGGCTGCATCGCGGGCGTTGCTTACGCTCATTGCCGCCGACCCGCAGTTTGTGATGCGGACGCTGGCTAAGAGTGCGTGACGCGGCGACGCCGGGCCCCCTTCCGGACATAGAACGATGGGTAGGGGGAGTCACCCGCCCGCTCATCGCGATGAAACTGCGATGAACGGGGCACAATTTCTTCCAGGTGAGCGCAGTTCTTCCCGGATCTTGACCGGGCCACCTGGCCTTTGGAGTCGGGCCGCCGCCGGCCGGAGGCAGCCGCGCGGGCGCTTCTTACGCTCATTGCTGCCGACCCCAAGTTTGTGATGCGCACGCTGGCTAAGAGTGCGTGAGTCTGTGATGAGACGGTCTCGATATCCGGTCACTGTGCAGCTCGGTCTTGGAGAGGGAGGCATATAATGGCGGCGTGCTAGGAAGTCAGAATTGAAACCATGGGTGTTATGGAATGCGAATCCTTATAATCAGTTCGGTATACACTGGCGATTCCGGAGGGGTTGCTACCCATGTTGTTACCCTCGCCAGAGGTCTGGTTAGGTACATCCCTGATGCGACTGTTCATGTCGTTACGCTAGCATCCCGCGACGAGTCTCTGGCCCCGCAGGAGATTCGAAACGGCTATATACGGAAGAATAGGGGCCGATTGGAAGAGTGGAAGCTGGAGCGTCGGACTACTCATGAATTCAATGGACGTAGAGTTGTCCTTGGCAGATTCGTGAGTTTCTGTCTCGAGAATTGGCGCAAGCTTTTGCCGGACGTAATTCATGTCCACGACTTTGACTCTCTTCAGATTGGGTGGTTATTACGAACTGTCTACCCAAGAACCCGACTAATCCTAACCACGCACAGAGCCCCCACAGATTGGAGGCCTGAGCGAGTTCGCGAAAACGAAAAAGATTGCTATATGGAGGCTATTCGCCTAAAAAACTGCCTAGACCGGATTGTTGTACCAAGTAAGGCAAGCGCAACTATCCTAAGGGAGCAAGGATTTAACAATATCTCAGTTATTCCTCATGGCATAACGCCATACTTGCGTTCTCTTGACTCAGATGAATCTACGCTCGCCACTCTGAACCTGCCCTCTGATGCGGAGCTTATCTTTTGTCCGTGCAGGAACGACGAACACAAAGACTTACTTGTTTTGGTTAAAGCCGCAGGCGATTTACACGAGCAGATAAATAAGCCCACGGTATTTCTTCTCACAAGCAATCCTGAGGATATAGACCCTAGTCAGGCTCTTGAATTGCTCGACTTACGCACTATAGCGGCAAATCATCGGCTGACAGAAGGAAAAGACATTATCTTTACAACTCCTTTCCAGTGGGGCGTGCCGCTTGCGACGGTATATCGTCGCGCAAAGGCAGTTGTGGTACCGTCGATTCATGAGTCCTTTGGCCAGAATGTCCTGGATGCTTTCTTGTTCGAAAAGCCTGTTATAGCTAGTCACAGCGCTGCGCTGAAAGATCTTATTACACATGAAGACGAGCATGTCCCGCGCGTAGTTG
>PLSB01000210.1 GCA_003165005.1 Acidobacteriaceae bacterium
CGGCGACGCCGGTGAGCGGAATCGAAAAGACGGCGCAAGGCTGGCGCGTTACCGCGGGCGGAGCCACCGAGGATTTCGATGCCTTGATCATGGCGGCTCCCGCGTGGGCTGCCGGAGAGTTGTTGGCTCCGGTGGATGCTGCGCTCGCGAGCGAGCTCTGCGGCATTCCGTACTCTTCGTCGATNNTGCACCTTTGTCCATCGCAAGTTCCTGGGGCGCACTCCGCCGGGCAAGGCGGTTTTGCGCGCCTTTCTGGGCGGCATGAAGCGCGGCGATCTGCTGGCCGAGAGTGACGAAGCGCTGATTCAAACGGTGCGGCGCGAGATGCGCGAGATTCTGGGTGCGAAGACGATCGGCGCGGCCGCGGAGCCCGAGTTCGCGCAGGTCACGCGCTGGCGCCGCGCCATGGCGCAATATGCCGTGGGCCACAAGGCGCGCATCGAACGCGTGAACGCGCGCCTGTCGACTCTGCCCGGACTGCGCCTCGCGGGCAATGCCTACGACGGGATCGGCGTGCCCGATTGCATCAGGCTGGGGCGAAAGGCAGCAAAGGAGCTTCTAGCTTCTAGCTTCTAGCTTCCAGCTTTTGCCCGCGGTTCTCGGTCTTGCATTTTGTATTCGACCCGATTCGAAATCTCAGATCCCAGCTATCATGAGAGCGCAAGTGTCGACGTATACTCGCGATAGAGTATGACCACGCGCACGGACACCTTTCTTGCGACGATTCTGGCCTCGACGCGCGCCACACTGGATGCGGCCAAAGAAGCCGTGCCGCGCGCAGAACTCGAGCGCCGCGCCGCCGGGCACCGCCCGCGCGGATGGATCGCCGCGCTGCGCCGCCACGCCGCACGCGGCCCTGCCGTGATCGCGGAGATCAAGAAAGCGTCGCCGTCAAAGGGACTGATCCGCGCCGACTTCAATCCGGAGTGGCTCGCGCGCCGCTACCGCGCCGGAGGCGCCGCGGCGCTTTCGGTGCTCACCGACGAGCCGTACTTCCAGGGCAGCCTGCGCAACCTGGAGCTGGCCTCGGCGGCTGCGCCGCTGCCCTGCCTGCGCAAGGACTTCATCATCGACGAGTACCAGATCGTCGAGGCGCGCGCGCACCGCGCCGACGCGATCCTGCTCATCGCCGCCGCGCTCAGCAGCGCGGAATTGAAGCGCTTTTCCGAAGCCGCGCACTCGCTCGCGCTCGACGTGCTGGTGGAGGTGCATACCGCGGACGAACTCGACCAAGTGCTGGATACGGGAATTGCAGCGTTGGGTGAGACGGGCGCACTCGCCATCGGCGTGAACAACCGCGACCTGAAGACCTTCGAGGTGAGCCAGGATATTTCCCTGGCTTTGGTTGATCGCATACCTTCGCACGTGGTGCGTGTGACGGAGAGCGGCATCTCGACGCCGGAAGACATCGCCCGCCTGCGCAAGGCCGGATTCGATGCGTTCCTGATCGGCGAGAGCCTGATGCGCCAGCCCGATCCGGGCGACGCGCTGGCGGAGCTGCTAAAGCCATAAGCTCATCTCGCCAGAATGATTGCAATGATTGCAAAGCCGAATTAGAATGTAATCATTGCAATCATCGAGAGGAGGTGCGCCGTGGCAACTAACTTGATTGTCAGAAACGTAGACGTGGACATCGTCAAGTCTTTGAAAGAACAGGCTGTACGCAACGGCCGAAGTGCCGAAGCCGAGCACCGCGCCATCCTGGAAGCTGCGCTCAAGCGCCCGCGCAAGCGGTCGCTTTACGAAGTTCTGGCTTCGATGCCTAACGTTGGCCGCGATTCCGACTTTGAGTTCCGGCGGGGATAACCGTGTATCTCGTCGATACGAATGTGTTCAGTGAAAGACGGAAGGGGCGGAAAGCCGATCCGGGAGTGGTGGAGTTCTTCCGTCGCGCAAAGAACGAGATCTTTCTGCCGGTGCAGGTGGTTGGCGAAATCGAAGGCGGTATCGAGCGCCTCCGGCAAAGAGGCGATCATCCTCAGGCGAAGCTTCTGGAGAAATGGTTCGGGGCCTTACTCGCTGAGTTTTCGGAGCATATTCTGGCGTTCGATTTGGATTGCGCCAAGGTCTGGGGCGTTCTCATTGGCGTAAACGAGCAACACAGTATTGACAAGCAAATCGCTGCCATTGCGCTCCTGCACGACCTCACCATCGTCACCCGCAACACTGCACATTTCTCCGGCACAGGCGCTCGAATTCTGAATCCCTTTCTCGCGGATCCGCGTTCAACGAAGGTCAATTGAAGCATGAACCTCTGGATCAAAATCTGCGCCAACACTTCGCTGGCCGACGCGCAACTGGCCGCGGAAGCCGGGGCCGACGCGGTGGGATTCGTGCTTGCCCCGAGCCCGCGCCGCGTGACGGCGGAAGAGATTGCGAAGATCGTGCCGCATCTGCCGGCGCCGCTAGAAAAGATCGGGGTGTTTGTGGATGCGGCATTTGAGGAGATCGCGGCGACGGTCGAGGCAGCGGGGCTGACCGGCGTGCAACTGCATTTTGAAGCGCCGCCCGCGCTGCCGGCGCAACTGCGCAAAAGATTCGGGCCGACGCTGCGGATTCTTGGCGTGGTGCACTTCGACGCTGTAGCCAAGGAGGGTGTGGCAGCGATGACGCGCGACGCAAACATCGATGCGCTGCTGGTCGATTCGCGCACGTCCTCTGCCGTAGGCGGCACGGGACAGACTTACGACTGGGCGCGCGCAAGCAAAGTCCTTTTCCAAGACCCGGAAGGACAGAAGCCCTTCGTCGCGGCGGCCGGATTGACGCCGGAAAACGTGGCCGAAGCTATTGCCACGCTGCGCCCATGGGGTGTTGACGTAGTGAGCGGCGTGGAAGCCTCGCCGGGGCGCAAGGATGCGGCGAAGGTGCGGGCGTTCATCGCCAACGCGCGAACCGCCGGGACGTAACCTTCCAGCCAGGGTTGACGAAGACTGGGGAGTGACGGATGATTGCTTGACGGAGATCGTCACGCTTCCTGGAATCGAGGGTCTATGAAGGGGAACAGTAAAGTCATCGCAGCACTGAATGCCGCCCTGCGCGACGAGCTATTGGCCATTAACCAATACTTCCTGCACGCCGAGATGCTTGAGAACTGGAAGTACGCCCGGCTGGCCAAGTTCATCAAGAAGCAATCGATTGACGAGATGCGTCATGCAGAGGGACTAATCGAACGCATTCTTTTCCTGGATGGAACGCCAAACTTGACGGAGCCGATGAAGCTCGAAGTAGGCCTGCATGTGAAGCAGCAACTGGAGCGCCAGCTGCAGTTGGAACTCGATGCCGTGGTTGCCTACAACAAGTCCATCGCCGTGTGCCAGGCAGAGGGCGACAACGCGTCGAAGAATCTCTTCGAGAAGATGCTGCATGACGAAGAGGGCCATGTGGACTGGCTCGAAGCACAGCTTCATCAAATCACGGAGCTGGGCTATGAGCGGTATCTGACGCAGCAGATCGAGGAAGAGCAGTCGTCGTAGCGCAGTCCAGCGGCCGAGCAAGCCGTCATCCAGCTGCCAGAGATTCTGACAACATGGGCGCATGAACGCCTAGTAAACTAGAGAGTCACCCATCTTCTACGGGCGGCAACGCAGGAGTTCGTCATGGCGTCCATCATTCTTCCGGCAAGTCCTTCCGAGTCGCGGCCCGGGCGCTTCGGCGTCTACGGCGGACGCTACGTGCCAGAGACGCTGGTGGCGGCGCTCGACGAATTGGAGCACGCCTACGCGGAGGCCAGGGCGGATGCGGCGTTTGAGGCCGAGCTCAATACGCTGCTGACCGATTACGCAGGGCGGCCGACGCCGCTTTATTTTGCCAAGCGGCTAACGGAATCGCTGGGCGGGGCAAAGATTTACTTGAAGCGCGAAGATCTGCTGCACACCGGCGCGCACAAGATCAACAACGCACTCGGGCAGGGACTGCTGGCCAAACGCATGGGCAAGAAGCGCGTGATCGCCGAGACCGGCGCGGGTCAGCATGGCGTGGCCACGGCGACGGTGTGCGCGCTGCTGAATCTCGAGTGCGTGGTCTACATGGGCGACGTGGACATGGAGCGCCAGGAGCTGAACGTGAAGCGCATGAAGCTGCTGGGCGCCGAAGTGCGCGGCGTCTCGTCCGGATCGAAGACGCTGAAAGACGCGATCAGTGAGGCCATGAGGGACTGGGTCACGAACGTGCGCACGACCTACTATCTGCTGGGCTCGGCGTTGGGCGCGCATCCGTATCCCACCATGGTGCGCGATTTTCATCGCTGCATCAGCCGCGAGATCAAGTCTCAGATTCTTGAAAAAGAGGGCCGGCTGCCGACCGCAGTGGTGGCGTGCGTGGGCGGCGGGTCGAATGCCATTGGCGCATTTTATGAGTTCCTTAACGATCGCGAGGTGCGGCTGATCGGCGTGGAGGCCGGGGGGCGTGGAACGGCGCTGGGCGAACATGCCGCACGGTTCCAGGGCGGCGCACCGGGCGTGCTGCAGGGCACGTTTTCTTACGTTTTGCAGGATGAGGACGGGCAGATCGCGCTCACGCACTCGGTTTCCGCGGGCCTCGATTACGCGTCGATCGGCCCCGAGCACGCGATGCTGCACGATACGGGCCGCGCCGAGTACGTCTCGCAGGACGATGCGGCGGCGCTCGATGCGGTGGTCAGGCTGGCGAGAACCGAGGGGATTCTGCCGGCGCTCGAAAGCGCGCACGCCGTGGCTGAGGCGATCCGCATCGCGCCCACGTTTTCGGCGCGTGACATACTGGTGGTAAATGTCTCAGGCCGTGGCGATAAGGATATGGGCATCCTGGCGCGCGAGCTGAAGTTGTAGGAATTCAAGAGTTTTTCAATGCCGATTCGTTTCGATCGCAAGCCGGGCTTGGTGGTTTATTTGACCGCAGGGGACCCGTCTCTGGACGCGACGCGCGCCATTGCGCTCGCGGCCATTGACGCGGGCGCGGATGTGATTGAACTGGGCGTGCCGTTCAGCGATCCGCTGGGCGACGGTCCTGTCATTCAGCGCGCCATGGAGCGCGCACTGGCTCACGGCACGCGGTTGAAGGACGTGCTTGGCATTGCGCGGGATATTCGCGCCGCGCGTCGCGCGGCGGGCCTGGTGATTTTCAGCTATCTGAATCCGATTTTGCGCTACGGGCTCAAGAGATTTGCCGATGACGCGAAGGCTGCGGGCGTGGATGGCGTGCTGGCCACCGACATGATCGTGGAAGAGGCGGGCGAGTACTTGGCGGAGATGAGCCGCGTGGGATTGGCGCCGATCTTTCTCGCCGCGCCCACTAGTCCCGACGCGCGGCTTGAAGCGATCGCCACGCACACCAAGGGTTTTGTGTACGCAATCTCGCGCACCGGCATTACGGGCACTCAAGCTGCCGTGGCCGGCGACGCAGCGGCGCTGGTGGCGCGCATTCGGCGATGGAGCCGGCTGCCGGTGGCCGTGGGGTTCGGCATCAGCAACGCGGAGCACGTCGCTCAGGTGGCGGAGTTCGCGGATGCCGCGGTCATTGGCAGCGCGATTGTCGAGCTGATTGAGCGGGCGACACCGGAAACCGCGCCCGACGCCGTGGCTCGATTTATCAAGGGCCTGCGCCTGCCCCATGCAGCGCTGGCCCGGTGAAAAAAGCAGCCGTCAGCTATCAGCTTTCAGCTTGTTCGTTGCCTGAACGGAGCGTTCGGGCTTGCCTCAGCAGGTTTAGGCTGAAAGCTGACATCTGAGAGCTAAAAGCTAGCTTTTTCGAGGATGCAATGACCATCGAAGAATTGCGAATCCGCATCGACGAGCTGGACCGCCAGCTGGTCGAGTTGCTCAATGAGCGGGCGCGCGCCGCCCAGATGATCGGCCGCATGAAGGCGGCCACTTCGCTTCCGGTGTACGAGCCGGATCGCGAAAGGATCGTCTACGCGAATGTGCGCGCGGCCAACAAGGGTCCGCTTCCCGACATCGAGCTGACGCATATCTACGAACGCATCATCGACGTGATGCGGGCATTGCAGCGCAACGAGCTGGCCAGCCAAAGACAGGCCCAGTCTGCCGCACAAGAAGGCGGAGCGCCGGGCCACGCCGCGGGTGAAGATGCGCCCGAGACAGGGAAGAAATCATGATTGTCGCAATGCAGGTTGGTGCTACCGAAGAACAGATCGATGCCGTGATCAGCGCCATGGGAGAGGCCGGCGTGGACGTGCATCGCACCACGGGCGAGTTCCAGACCATTCTGGCCGGCGTTGGCCCTACGGCCGGCCTCGACCTGACGAAGTTTGAAATGCTGCCCGGTGTGCTGCATGTGCACCGCATCAGCGCTCCCTACAAGCTGGCCGGTCGCGCGTGGCGTCCGGAAGGCACGGTGGTCGAGTTCAGGAACGGCGCGGCCATTGGCGGGGAAAAGGTGGCCGTGATCGCCGGACCGTGCGCCGTGGAAAACCGCGAGCAGATCTTCGCGATTGCCGCTTGCGTCAAGGCCGCGGGCGGAGAGTTTCTGCGCGGGGGTGCGTTCAAGCCGCGCAGTTCGCCGTATTCGTTTCAGGGGCTGGGCATTCCCGGTCTCGAATTGATGCGCGAGGCGGCCGACGCAAACGGCCTTTGCGTAGTGAGCGAAGTCATGGAGATCGCGCAGATCGAGCCCATGCTGCCGCTGGTGGACTGCTTCCAGGTGGGCGCGCGCAACATGCAGAACTTCAACCTGCTGCGCGAACTGGGGCAGGTGCGCAAGCCCATCCTGCTGAAGCGCGGCATCGCGGCCACGGTGGAGGAGCTGCTGCTTTCGAGCGAGTACATCCTCTCCGGCGGCAACTACGAAGTGATTCTCTGCGAGCGCGGTATCCGCACTTACGAGACGTCGACGCGCAACACCATGGACATCTCTGCCATTCCGGTACTGAAAAAGCTCTCGCACCTGCCGGTGGTCGGCGATCCATCCCATGGAACAGGCCGGCGCGACATGGTTCCGGCGATGGCGAAGGCGGCCGTAGCCGCGGGCGCGGATGCGCTGATTATTGAGATTCACCCCAACGCTGACAAGGCCGTTTCCGACGCGGCGCAGACGCTCTTTCTCGATCAGTTTGAGAAGCTGGTTGCGGAGTTGCGGGTGCTGGCACAGGCAGTGGGAAGAACGCTGTAAGATGGAGCGGGACGAGCGGAGTTAGCGGCGTTGGAGCATTTTCACTGTTCCTATAGGGCGGGTTTCGTGGTTTCCCACCCTTTTCACAAAGAACGTGAAAAGGATGGGGCACGGAGTTTCCTTACACCATCGGTGGAAATGCTATAGCCGCGCTTCACGCGTGTTAGCGGAGTTCGGGTCTTCCCTAACTCCGCTAACAACGCTAACCCCGCTTGAAAAGGACTTCCATGATCTCGCGCATCGCCATCCTCGGCACGGGCCTTCTCGGCACATCCGTGGGCCTCGCTCTGCGTGAGGCGGGATTCAAGGACACGATCACCGGCTGGAATCGCAGCCCTGAGCAGGGGCAGGTTGCGCTCAAGATGGGTGCGGTCGATGCGCTTGCCGCCGATGCGATTGAGGCCGCGCGCGCGAGCCAGGTGACGCTGCTGGCGGTACCGATCTACGCCACGCTCGACTTTATGGAGAAGCTGGCCAGCGTGCTTGGGCCGGAGCAGCTTGTGACCGACGTGGGCAGCACCAAGCGGCTGATTACCGAGGCCGGCACGCGGCTTTACAATTCGCCGGAACGCGCGGCATTTCTTCCCGGCCACCCCATGGCGGGCAAGGAGCGCGGCGGCGCGGCGCTGGGCGATGCCAATTTGTTTCGCGGCGCGGTGTGGCTCTTCACCGACGATGCCGCGGCCGAGCGCTCGCCGCAAGCGGCCGAGTCGGTGAAGGAGTGGCGCGAGTGGGTCGTGAAGATGGGCTCGAAGACGCTCGATCTCGATGCCGCGCGTCATGACGAGCTGGTGGCGTGGGTGAGCCACTTGCCTCAGTTCACGGCCACGGCGCTGAGCGCGCTGCTCGAAGAGGAAGTGGGCGGAGCGCCCGAGCTCAAGGACGTGGGCGGACGCGCGTTGCGCGAGATGACGCGCCTGGGCGCGAGCCCGTTTTCGATGTGGCGCGACATTGCGCACACCAATACCGAGGCTGTAGAGCGCGCTCTCGCGGCTTTGGAGCAGCGTCTGGCCTATTTGCGCGAAAACCTGCGCACACCTGAGTTGCGCGACGAATTCGAGCGGGCGAACAAGTTCCGGCGGGAGTAGGCCGCAATCATTTTGCGAAAAAGAGCAACCGCAGATCCTTCGACTCCCTCGCGCCCGCCTTGGCGGTCGCTCGGTCGCTCAGGATGACAACACAATAAAGGGTTGCAGTAACTCTGAAAGCGCCTTACGTTCCCCGATTTTCGTTTCGATGATCCCTTGCGCCGCGCCAGTAGAGGGCTAGGCCGATGAGGATCGAGACTACCGTGCCTACGACCAGTTTGAGCTCGAAGCCGAGCTTGTTGGCGGTGTCTCCGGGCGGCACGAGCGAGACGAAGATTCCCAAGAGAACAATGAGGAAACCGAGGCCGCCGCAGAGCCAGACGCCGAGTTTGCCGCCGGGGACCAGGACCGCGTGGGGATTCTCGGCGCGATCTTTGCGGCCGGCAAGCTTGATGACCGCGGCAAACATGTAGAGGAAGGGAATGAAGTAGAGAATGATGGCCGCGTCGATGAGAACCTGATAGGCGCCGCGCGTGGTTTCGCTGATCTGGCTCAGGAGCAGGATGACGCCGGAGAGCACGGCTTGCACGAGAATCGCGATGTAGGGCGTCTTCCAGCGGGGATGGATTTTGCCGAAGGCCGCGGGGAGGTAGCGGTCGATGCCCACCTGGAAGGGCACGCGGGCCACGCCGGCCACGGTCGAGCCCACGCCGCCGGCGTTGCCCGCAGTGACAAGCACCGCGGCAATGACGCCGATGAAGCCGATGCGCAGCGCGGATGAGCCCACGGCGATGGCCTGAAAGACGCCGCTCTTGGGATCGAGGCCGGCGGCGGGGGCAAGCGCGAGCACGGCGAAGGTTCCGGCAATATACATGAGGGCGATGAGCGCGCCGGAAGCGAAGACCGCGCGGGGCAGGGTGCGGCGCGGATCGCGCACCTCTTCAGCCATGCAGGAAACCAGCTCGAGGCCGGTGAAGGCGAAGGCGATTTGCGACCAGAAGTTAATGGTGTCCCAGTTCCACGTGGGGCGCATGCTGGCGAGGGTGAAGTGCGTGACCGAGCCGTGACGCAGGCAAACCAGCGCGGCCACGGCGGCGAGGATCAGCAGCGGCAGGTAGGTGCCCACGCCGCCCGCGTTCTGCAGCCATTTGCCGATGTTGAGGCCGATGATGTTGAGCAACACCGCAACAAGAAGCAGCCCGAGCGAGGTCCATATCAAGAACGTGCGATTTTCCGCGAGCGCGGCGCCGTGGCCGGTGGAAATGTAGGCGGACATGGAGGCGCTGGCGAGCAGGAGGCCGGGAAAGTAGAAGACGGTGTAGATCCAGTAGGTCCATCCGGCGACGAAGCCGTGGAAGGGACCAAAGGCATCGCGCGCCCAGGCGTAGAGGCCGCCCTCCTCGGGAAAGCGCGAGGAAAGCTCGTTGATGACCAGTGCGCCGGGGACGAAGAAGAACAGCGCGGCCAGCACCCAGAGGCTGATGGAGGAGGCGCCGTTGTGGCCGGCGGCGGCGATCCAGCGCGGACCGAGAACGGCGGCGATGTTGAAGAGCAGAACGTCCCAGAAGCCCATGCTTCTGCTCAATTGCGATTTGGGGTCCCGCGGCGGAGGGACAGGAATCGTCATTCATTCACCCAGGTGCCAAAAATGAGTGTAGCTGCCTTGAAGGAATCATAGCGAGCAAGACGGCTGTTCTTTTTCGGCTCCCGGTGCGGTCATTCGCCTCGGGGCATGGGCACGATTGCCCAGGAGGCTCCTTCGTCAGCGCTCGCGGAACCAGTATTGGGTGCGGCCCAGAAGCGAAATCCCGATGTAGCCGCGCACGTGCAGTTTATTGCCGCCATCCTCGAGCGCCAGCCACGCGCGATAGATTTTGCCGTTGTCGGGATCGAGAACCTGGCCGCCCGACCACTCAGCGCCGTCCAAATGAAATCCCCACAAAATCTCGAGCCCGACGAGCGGCTGGTCCTTCTTTGCGCCGCTGCACAGGTAACACGTGGGATGCGGACCCTGTGGATTCAAGAGCGTCACGATGGCTCCCGTGAGGGTTCCGTTTTGTTCGCGGATCTCGACAATCGATTTCGGTTTTCCGGTTTTGTCGTCGATGGTCTTCCAGCGCCCAACCGGAGAGGTGAGCGATGCCGTTGACGTGTCCGCCAAAGCCGGATAGGAAGAGCCGGCAGGCACGGCGAGAGCGAAAAGCAGGGCCGGAACAGAGGCGATGCGAAGCAGGGGGAAGAGCATGGTCTCGAATTGCATACAGAGTATTAGACTCCCGAGGCGTGCAGGTGTTCAAGATGGGTAGGCAGCGGTCCGGGGACAGCAAGGTCTACCCCGCCGGTTTGAGGCTCTCCTCATCGGGGACGGGCAGCTTGGCAGGATCGATGGCATCCATACCTTCGGCGCGGGCGGCTCCAAGCAGCACGGCGGAGGCAGAGACAAAGGTGATGCGCGTCCCGGGAAACATATCGCGGGCGGCCAGTGCGGCGCCCAGTTGCAGAGCCTCGGGCCAACGCAGCGCGGTGCGGTCGAGGAGCTGCCGGGCCGCCTCAAGCACGCCGGGATTCAACGGCTGCTGCACCATGCGCGCGGATTCAACGCGCAGCAACTCGAAAGCGGTGACGGCGGCTTCAGGCGCGATCTGCCCGGCGCGCTCGCGGCGGCGTATGGCCGCGTAGACCTCGAGCGGCGTGGCGGCCGAAATCAATTTGCGGTTGTCCTCCACGCTCTCCATCAGCCGGATGAGCGCATCGGTGCCGGTCTCGCGCACAAACAGCCGGGCGAAGGCCGTCGCCTCAAGGAAAAAGAAACTCACTCGATCCCCCGTTCCGCTTCGATGGTGACGGCGACCGGCTCGCCCTGCACGTCGACGGGCTGGAAGCGCTGCGCCTCTTCGGGAATGCCTGCCTCGGCGCGATTGAGGCGGATGGTGGTGGTGGGATACGCCGGCGTTTTGGGGTTGGCGATCTTGCTGGTAAGCACCACGCCGCGTTGAATGGCCTCGGCCAGCACCGACTGCCGGGATTCAGGATGCTGGTTCCAGCGGAAGGCCTTGCGCGGCAGGAAAGAATCGCGGAACCACTTGAGCGCGATAAAGGCGTGGCCGCCGCGCTCGGCTTCAGCCAGCGCCGCGCACAGCTCTTTGACACGGACATCCATATCGGCGGGAAGCGCGGAATCCTGCTCTCCGTCTTCCTCTTCGGAAGCGAAAGCAGGAGCGCGTTGCGCACGGACAACGCGCGGCGCGGCCTCGGCGCCTTCGATGCGTTCGAAGTAGATGCGCACCTCGTCGAACTCCGGCGACCAGGCATCGGCCGAAGCGTCGCGTCGCTTGCTGCGGCCGTTTTCGCTGCACAGCTCCACGATGGCCTGGTAGCCCTCAGGCGCGAGAAAGCGCAAGGCGCGCACCAGGCCGGGATCCTGCGTGAATGCCAGTTCGTTCAAAGCTTCTTCGATCAACTCTTCGGCTACGGGGATGCTGAGACTGCCATTCTCAGCGTGATTCTGCACACTCCGATTCGATTTCATTTCTTACTCTCCCGATACCGCCTCGATCCGCGGAGCCAGCACTTTCCCCGGCCAGTCGATCCGGCACGGAGCCTCGCCGCAGACTTCAGGCAGCAACCCTCGATTTATGATTTTTCCAACCAATTCTCTGGGTAAAAAAGACGGGCTTTCGCTCATCCGATCATTCAGAATAAGAATGCATGGCCATCGCTACATCAGCTGGTTCTTTCTACGCGTGCATCTATCCAGCCAGGCAATAAAAGGAGCTAATTTCCGTTTTTCGAGCTACAGTTAGCGATTGATCCTATGCGCTGGCTTTCAGCCGTTCCAAAGCAGTTGCGAACCAGCTTTGCTGATATGTGAGACGATTTTAGCGCAAAAAAGTGGCTGATGCGCCTGCATGCGAAGGATTTTTTACGGCTTTGAAGAGGATTGAAGCAGCCGGTCAGCCACCCCAACAAGCAAAAATCGCTTGTTGGGGACCCCGGGTCAGGAGACCGGCGGTACTTCTCCGGCTATTCCACAATCAAGCGGTCAGATTACAAGTGCTTAGACCGCGTGAATTGGTAATTCATCATGGACAAGCGTGGACCGGGAGGTCCACGCTACAGCCGGCCAGCCACCCCAACGAACACAAATCGTTCGTTGGGGACCCCGGCCAGGAGGCCGGCGCTACATTCATTTGATTACGAAATCATGCGGTCACGGTACTAGCACCGCTGACCACGCTGGCTCCGCTAACACCGCTTCTTAGTTGAAGTATGCCCGGTTCTTTTCGGCGAAGTCCGCCTTGCCGGCGGGCAGCTCCTCGAGCGCGAAGATCGCGTCTTGCGCGCAGATCGAAGCGCAGTTGCCGCAGTCGATGCACTCATCGGGATTGATATAGACCTGGGAAACGGTAGCTGCGGCAGGATCGCTCTCCGCGGGCGCGATAGCGGCAGTGGAACACTCCGCTACACAAACAAAATCCTTGGTGCAGGCATCGGTCACGACAAAAGCCATGGCAAATTTACTCCTTGATCGGCGGCGCTTTCTTGAAATCGCGCCCTCAGTCTGAGGCTAGCCGTGGTGACCCAAGCCTCACTGTGATCCAAGTCACCATGCCATCGCAAAGGAAGAGGATTTTCCCCAATTGCGGTACGGAATTCAACGTCTTACGGTACGAAAGTCAACATCCATCGCGATTGAACCCATCTTTTGCTTCCTGCCTACTTGGTGATGTCGAGGTTGACATTTTGCGATCGGATCACCTGGGTGGTTGCGCCGGTGCCCGTGACCTCGATGACATAGTTGCCCGGCGGCGCTGTCACCGCGATGAGGCTGGCGCCGCAGCCGGCGGCGACCCATGCGGCCAAGGTGAGGATCAGCGCCATGGCGAGAAGGCGCGCGTTCGGCCGACGCAGCCGCCAGAATAGCCAACCAAAGGCGAGACTGAAAGGCAAAATCAATTCGGCGAGAGCGACTCTTGCGCTGGCCGCACGGCGGTTCGTCGCAGTGGTTGCGCCGCTCTGCGTGTTGTCGGTGTCAATGGTGAGTTGCGTGCTCACCGTTCCGCCCGCCGGGAGGTTGAGGCTGACGGAGGCGAACTGGCAGCTGACCGCCGCGGGGAGCGATGCGCAACTCAGGGCAATGGCGTCGGTAAAGTTGGCGATCGAGGTGAGCGCGACCGTGACGGTTGAGCTCTGCAACTCGGGAATGGTGACAGTCGATGGAGTGACCGTGACCGTGAATCCGTACGCAACGCCGGCGACGGTGATGGTCTGCGACGTGGAAGAGCCATGGAAGGAGTCGCCGCCGTAGACGGCGTCGATGTTGTAATTGGCGCCCTTGATCAGGGTCGGCGTGAGCGTGGCCACGCCGCTCGAATTGAGCGTGGCCGTGCCCAGGGACGTTGTGCCGCTCATAAACGTGACCGTGCCGGACGGCTCAGGGCCTGTGCTGTTTTCGGCGACTGTCGCCGCCAGAACCACCTGCGGATTGTTCCCGGTTGTGGTGGCGGCGACGAGTGCGGTTGCGGTGGAAATCAGGCTCACGGTTTCACTGACGCTGGCCGAGGCGCTGGTGGCGTCGTTGGCATTGCCCAGATACTCGGCCGTCATGGCGTAGCTCGCGGCCGGGAGCGCCGCGTCAGTGAATGTAGCCGTGCCGGCGTCGAGAGGCGCGGTGCCGATGGCCACGCCATTGGCCAGGAAGTTCACGCTGCCCGTGGGCGTGACGCCATTGCCCGTTACCGTGGCTGTAAACGCGATGGGGCTGGCAGCCGCTGCCGTGTGGGGCGAGACGGTGAGCGTGGTTTGCGTGGTCGCCAGCGCGACCATCAAGAGCAGCGGCGCCGCACCGGAGCAGGTCAACAGCGACGTACCGGAGCAGGCCAGCGCCGCCGAGGCGCTGCCGATGGCGTTGGCGTTGCCCTCGTAGGTGGCCACGATCTCGTAGGCTCCGGCGGCTAGCGTGGGAGTGATGGCGGCGACTCCCGCGGCATTCAATTGAGCGCTGCCCACGAGCGTGGTCCCCGAGGTGAAGTTGACGGCGCCTGTAAGCGGCGCCGAGCCTCGCATCAATGCGACCGTCGCCGAGATGGTTTCCGGGGTTCCGGCGATTCCGGTTACGGGCGTCGCCGAAACCGTGGTCAAGGTCTCGCCCTGCGCGACGACTTGATCGAGAGGCGACGCGCTCGAGTTGCTGCCCTGGTTCGAGCTATCGCCGGCGTAGGCGGCCGCGATGGGGTGCGTGCCGGCGGCCAGCGCGGAGAGGGTGAAGGCGGCCGTTCCGGGATTGCCGCTGAGCTTTCCGGTTCCGATCGATACGCCGTTATCGAGAAAGCTCACCGTCCCCGTCGCGGGCGACGTGGCGGCGGAGGTGACCGTGGCTGTGAAGGTCACCGGAAGGCCGTACGTGGATGGATTCAGGTTGGAAGAAACGGCAATCGACGACGATGCCTGCACGTCCTGGAAGACGGCCGGCGAGGTGCTGCCCTCGACCTGAGTGCTCGGGCTGCCGCTGTAGACGGCGACGACCTGGTGCATGCCGTTCGCGAGCGACGAAGTGGTGCAGGTGGCCACGCCGCTCCCGTTGAGGGTGGGCGTGCTGAGAATTGCGGCGCCATCCGAGAAGGTGACCGTGCCGGTGGGAGCGACGCCGCCGCCGGAGCTGGTGACCGTCGCGGTAAAGGTGACGCTCTGGCCGATGGCGGATGGATTCGCGCTCGAAGTCAGGCTGACGGCCGTGCCCTCCAGCACGGTTTCGACGAGCGCCGGCGACGACGTACTGGCTGTGTGGGCCGGATCGTTGGCGTTGTTGTAGGAAGCGGTAATCGAGTGCTGCCCGACCGCGAGCGTGGAGATGGAGAAGGTGGCCACGCCCGACGCATTCAGCGCGAGGCCGGAGGCCAGCGTCGTCGTTCTGCCGCCGAAGGTGTCGAAGATGCTCACCGTTCCCGTCAGGCTGCCGGTGTCCGCGGCGGCGCTCACCGTTACCGTGAAGGTTACGCTCTGCCCGAAGCCCGAGGGGTCCAGGCTGGAGGTGACGGCGGTGGTGGTGGAAGCGGCGGTGATGGTTGAGATCGCACCATTGGCCCTGCTGACGAAGCGTGTCGCGTCGTTGCCGGTGTCGGCGATGTAGAGGTCTCCGGCACCGTCGAGGGTCACGCCCTGAGGCTGGTTGAGCGTGGCCTGCGCGGCCGGGCAA
This sequence comes from Acidobacteriaceae bacterium, assembly GCA_003165005.1. Taxonomy (GTDB): domain Bacteria; phylum Acidobacteriota; class Terriglobia; order Terriglobales; family Acidobacteriaceae; genus Telmatobacter. The sequence goes on from PLSB01000210.1 coordinate 15,328, forward strand.
CCGTCTCCCACGGCGTCGCTCGCGTCCTTGCAGACCGCGCCATTGGCGTTGCCAGCGACGGTTGAGATCAGGCCTATGACCGCATCAATGGCGCGGACCGCGTTGTTGCCGGTGTCGGCAATGTAGAGATTGCCCGCGCCGTCCAGAGCCACAAAGCCCGGATGGTTCACCGTGGCGTTCGAGGCCGGTCCGCCGTCGCCCGTGTACGCGGCATTTCCGTCGCCGGCGATGGTGGAGATGATGCCCGCACCGGCGCAGGTGGTTCCCTGAATCGTGGCAGTGGCCGCTGCGCCGCACACCATGCGGATGCGGTTGTGACCGGTGTCGGCAATGTAGATGTTGCCTGCGCCGTCGAGCACCTCACTGCCGGGCTGGTCAAGGACCGCCTGCGTGGCCGGCTGACCGTCCTCGACGCCGGTGGAAGATCCAGGCTGCCCGGCTACGGGGATCATCTGGCCCGTGACCAGAGCGCCTGATCCTTCTGCGCCCGTTCCGGCCGCGCCCGTTTCGGCCGTGCCCGTTCCGGAAATGTACGTCAAGCCCAGAACGGTGCTTGCGCCGTTCGCCGTGCCCACCAGCACCACCGCTCCCACGCGCAAGCCGGGCGCGGCGGGCGTGAAGGCGACCGGCTGCGTGCAAGTGCCGCCGGCCGGCAGATTCGCCGCGATGCAGTTGGATGGACCGGCGCCGGCCGCGAAGTCTCCATTGGCCGATCCCAGCGTGAGCACTTCCACCCGGCTCACCGTGCCCGCGGCCGTGGCCGTGACCTGAATCTGCCGATCTTCGGAGGTAACGCCCACCGGTTGCGCGCCGAATTGCGCGTGCGCAAAGGCTGCCGTGAGCGCGAGCGGAGCGAGGCACGCAATGCGCAGCCGGATCGAGCTCCACGCGGCGCATTGCGTGGTCGCATTGCGGGCGAATCGATCGGCCTTGCAGTCCATCAGGACAGGCTTCGAACGGGCGAGGCAATTCATGTTGAGCTCCGTTCACGTCGCTCCGCGCGAGATCGTCGCCCGGCTCACCTCCAGCGCTCGGACCGTGAAGGACCGGCAGCGGGCCGCCGCCGTCTCGAATCGCCGAGGAAACGCAGGTGCAAGTGCAAACCCCAGGCCCAAGACGAGAGGGCTGCATTAGCGTTCCATAATTAACTGTGTACGGAAATGAAACATTGATTGACGGAGACGCGCGAAAGGCATTGCGCATTCAGGGATCGGACGGCCTGGGAACAATAGATGCTCAATTGATGAAGCGATCGGAAAAGATTTGACCCGCTCCCAGCAGGCTGCGCAGCGCCGTTGCGGGAAGCTATCTCAGAGCGGGACCAAGCTGCGGGAATTCGAAAAAGACTGTCGCAGTGCGATGCCCCGCGGCATTCGCCAAATGTTCTTGGCGCTCTCCAATCAAGCCGGCGAATCAGCGCGCATCTTCAAAATAATCTCGGGGCTTCCAAGCGGTTCGGGGCGTCCGTCGCTTCCATTTGTCGAATATCGCCATCAGCTCGGCGCGGCTCACTGAAATGAACTGCGGCCAAGCTGCTTGATCCTCGCCGAGAGGATAGCCAAGAAAGTTATTTAGGGTGTTGTTGATTGCTATCGCAACGTTCTCGTCGCTTTCATCCAATTGCGGCCACGACTCCAATACCTTTCGGACCTCATTCCGCCCAAGTCCAAAGATAGTGGCAAACTCCCATTCCGGAAAGAACGGGCCATCCACAGCGGCTCGCAGACACTCTCGCACGACTGCGCGTTCTCTTTCGTCAAGTTCGGTCCATGCCATACTCTCTCCACGATGAGTCGGGATTACACGACGGCATTGCGGGCAATCACCGCCCGGTACCACTCTGCGCTGAGCTTGGGAGTCCTGCGCTGGGTTTTGAAATCCACGTAGTAAATCCCGAAGCGCTTGCTGAAGCCGTCCTTCCACTCGAAGTTGTCCATGAGACTCCACAGGAAGTAGCCCTTCACGGGAAATCCCTCCGCCGTGGCGCGTTGCAAATGCGTCAGATGGTTGCGCAGATACATTAAGCGGTCGATGTCTTCAATGCGTCCTGCCGGCGTGACCACATCGTCCGCCGAGCAGCCGTTCTCGGTAATGTAAACGGCCCTCGGATGCCAGAGCTCGCACACGTTGCGCACGGCCCAGTAGATGCATTCGGGCCCGAGATAGAGCCAGGGCGAGGCCATGCGCGGATACGAGGCCGGGTACGGCTCGATCGCGTAGCCGCGCGCGGAACCGTCCGCCCGAACGGAGCCTTCAGCCCGAACAGAGCCGTCAGCGCGGATATAGACGGGCGAGTATACATTCAGTCCCACAAAATCCAGCGGGCTGCCGATGGCCTTCATATCGCCCGGCTCCACATGCGGTGCATTGGCTCCTTCGCGCTCGAGGTAGCTCTCCCGGTAGGCGCCTTCGAGCAGCGCGGTCAGGAACGGCGCGTTTTCCTCGCGCGTGGCGCGCCGCGCCGCTTCGATGTTGGCTGAATCCTCGATCACCGGCACGTAGACCGTGACGTTCTCCGCCACCCCCACCTCGGCTGCGGGCGCGTTGGCGCGGATGGCCTCGACACCCAGCCCATGCGCAAGGATCCCGTGATGCCGCACCTGGTTCACCTCGGCCGGGGACAACTTCAAACCCGGCGCAAACAACCCCGTTTTGTAGCCCAGGTCGGTAAAGGAGGAGAATTCGTTGGTGGTCATGAAGTGGCGCACACGGTCCGACAACTGCCGCGCCACGTAGCCCGCGTAGTCGGCATAGGCCAGCGCCGTGGAGCGCGATTGCCACCCGCCGGGCAGCGCCGCGGGCAGGTCCCAGTGGAAGAGGGTGACAAAGGGCGCGATGTTGTTTTCGAGCAGTTCGTCGAGCACGCGCTTGTAGTAGTCGAGGCCCGCGGCATTGGGCTGGCCCGTGCCGTTGGGAAAAATCCGCGGCCACGCGATCGACAGGCGGTACGCGTTGGCGCCCAGTTCTTTAAGCAAACGAACGTCTTCCTTGTACAGGTGGTAGGAGTCGTCGGCCACGTCGCCCGTGTCGCCGTTGGCGATCTTGCCCGGCGTGTGCGAGAACACGTCCCAAATGGACGCTCCGCGCCCGCCCTCGCGCACGCCGCCTTCAATCTGGTAGGCCGCGGTCGTGCATCCCCACACAAAGCCCGGCGGAAACGGCCGGCTCTCCGGCTTCGGTTGCGCAAGCGCAAACTCCGGCAGCGAGACGCCGGCCAGCGCGGTGGTGGTAGCCGCAACTTTGCCAAACTGGCGGCGTGTGATGTTGGTCATTTGTTCAAGGGACCTTTCGTAATCAAAGGCCAATTATAGCCGGACGCGGAGTTGCGCCGCCGGCCGGGAATCGTCCGCGCAGCGTGGGCTTATCTTCTTACGACCCAGATCTCTCGCGAAGGATCGCCGGCCAGGCTCAGACGGCGTTTCCCGGCCTCCTTGAGGATTTCACTGGCTTCCATATTGGCGCGATACTGGGCCAGGCCAAGGCGGATCGCGCCGAGCATCTCTTCCTTTTCGCAAGGCTTGGTCAGATAGCGGAAGATCTGGCCCTCGTTCACCGCGGCAATGGCGCGATCCATATCTTTGTGCCCGGTGAGCAGCATTCTTACCGTATGCGGCGCCAATTCGCGCACCCTGGCCAGAAACCCGGCTCCATCCAGCCCCGGCATGCGCATATCGGAAACCACGATCGCAAACGGGCCGAAAAGATGAATGGTCGCCAATCCCTCGGTGCCGCTCACAGCGGTCTCAACCTCGAATTCGCCGTGCAGCATGCGCTCAAGACCGTCGAGCACGCGCCTGTCGTCGTCGACAAAGAGAATCCGTTCCGCCTTGGAATTAATCTTGCATGGCATCATCGAGTCATAGCCTCTGCTTCCTCATCCCAGCCGCCGGCCGCATCGCAGTCACCGGTCCTATCCCGCCGCCGCAACAATCGATGAGTCCGCAAATCCGCCCTCTGCGCGCCACAGGCGCACGGAGTACGCGACACATCTTTGTTTATTTATCGGCAGCGTTGCCCCGCACCATCAGGAATGCAGGCGGAAATCTTTGAAAACAGGGAGCAAGGGAGCGAGGGAGCGACGGGGCCAGATGCAGAGGGGCCGCTGCCTTTTTTGCCGGCGGCGCCTTTTTTGCGGCCGGGGGATCGGCCGAATTGAATAGAAACGTTGACGGCTGCGATGTGCGACCAAGCGGCGGTAGAACGCCCGAGGTTCAAGTCGTCAGATAAAGGCATGTGCGGGCCGGGAGGCCCGCACGACAGCCGGTCTGGAGACCGGCGCTACAGAGGCAGGCGTTACATCTCTTTTACGCCTTCCACAAACGCCTTCAGCTTGCGGCTGCGGCTGGGATGGCGCAGCTTGCGCAGCGCCTT
>PLSB01000027.1 GCA_003165005.1 Acidobacteriaceae bacterium
GCCAACTTCACCGCCTCGCGCGTTTCCACGGAGCGCGTTCGCAAGCTGCGCTTCTTCGAGCCTCGCCAGTATGTGTCGATCGACTACGCGCGGCGCGATGTGCTGGTGATCCGCATCGACCCCCTTGCGGGGGGGCGGACTTTTGGACAAGATTCATCGGGTGAGGCAGTAGTGCAAGCCGCCGCTCAATTCCTCTCCACCGGCAAGCTCGACGCCGCAACCATCCAGGCGCTGCTCACATCGGGCCAGATTCCCGCTGGACTGCTGATGAAGATTGCCGCGGCCAAAAACGATCCCGAAAAACTGAAGGAGATTGCCATGGGCTTGGCCGCGCATCACGCCGAGTCCCAAGCCGAGCCCCATGACGGCCCCGCGCCGGGCTTGAGCATTGTGAAGCCGGAAGTCACGCCGGGCGAGCCGCTGAAGCTCGAACTCCTCTCCTTCCTCGAATCGGTCCGCACGCGGCGTCCGCCAAGAGTTACGGCGCAGCAGGGACGCGCGGCGCTGGAACTGGCCCTCACCATTCAGGCGCAGATGGCGGCGCACGCCGAGCGTGCGGGGCTGGGGGATTTCTTCAAAGGCAGCTTTTAGCTCTTCGCTTCCGGGGCTTGCTCGCAGAGTGTGTGCGGTGCGTCGAATGCGCCGCAAGCCGTTATCCTGCTGGTTCTTCTTCCCCGCATTTTCACCGCTTCATCGTGGTCAAAGAGTAAAGTAGCGGACGGGGCACTTCCTCGCGCCAATGTTGGAGTTACCACGCGCGGGGGGCGAGTGCTATCATCGCGTGCCAGGAGGCGAACGTGGCTCTGAGCGATTTCATCAGCAAGCAATTTATTCGCGTCATCCAGTGGAATGAGAACGTGGAGGGCGTGATGTCGTACCGCTATCCCATGCAGGACATGGAGATCGAAAACGGCGGCCAGTTGACGGTGCGCGAGTCGCAGTTGGCGCTGTTCGTGAACGAGGGCCGGATCGCGGATGTCTTCGCGCCGGGCATGCACCGGCTCACCACGCGCAACATGCCCATCTTGACTGATTTAATGAACTGGAGCAAGGACTTCGAGTCGCCGTTCAAGTCGGACGTGTACTTCTTCTCGACGCGGCTCGAGCTCGACCAGAAGTGGGGCACGCCCGCGCCGATTACCACGCGCGACAAGGAGTTTGGCGTCATTCGCCTGCGCGCCTTCGGAAACTACGCCTATCGCATCGCCGATCCGCGCAAGTTTTTTACGGAAGTCACCGGCACGCGCGAGGCCGTCTTTGCCGCGGACCTGGAAGGGCAGTTGCGCACCACCATCATCGCCCGGCTGACGGCCATCTTCGCCTCGAGCGAGATCTCCTTTGTCGATATGGCCGCGAACCTGGGCGCGCTCACCGAGAAGGTGACGAACGACTTGAAGCCGAGCTTTGCCGCGCTGGGCTTGGAGCTGAACCAGTTTGTGGTGGCCACTGTCTCGCTGCCCGAGGACCTGCAGAAGATCATGGACCAGCGCATTGGCATGAGCATGGCCGGCGATGTGACGCGGCTGACGCAGTTCGAAGTGGCCGAATCGATGGAAGAGGCGGCGCAGAATACCGGCGGCACGGCGGGCATGGGCGTGGGCCTGGGTGCGGGCGCGGCCATGGCGCAGGCGCTCATGGGCCAGGGAATGCCGGGCCAGGCGCGCGGGGGGACCGTGGCCGGCGCCGCGCCGGCTGCGGGAACGGCGCCGGCCGCGGGATCCAAGTTCTGCATCGAGTGCGGCAAGCCGATCGCGGATCGGGCAAAGTTCTGTCCTGAATGCGGGAAGCCGCAATGAACTGTCCATCCTGCGGAGCGCCTATGCAGTTAGCGGGCGGGCTCGCCAGCCTGCGCTGCGACTATTGCAAGAACTTGTACAACACCGCGCCGGACGACCAGGGCGTGCGCTATCTGGATGAGCTGGAGGAGTTGCTCTGCCCGGCGTGCACGCTTCCGCTGTGGAATGCCACTTTCGCGAATGTGCCCCTTCGCGCCTGCAAGAAATGCCGCGGCATCCTGGTGGCGATGGGCGCGTTCGAGGAACTGATCGCGCAAGCGCGCGCCGAACACACTGGGTCGGAGTCTCCCCTGGCCGGCGACGGCAGCGACCTGAGCCGCAGGCTCGAGTGCCCTCAGTGCCATCACCCCATGGATACGCATTTCTACTACGGCGGCGGCCATGTGGTGATGGAGGATTGCGAGCGTTGCGAACTGAACTGGCTCGATGGCGGCGCATTGCAGCGCATTGCGCACGCGCCGCATCCGGAAGAAGCGGTGGATTGAGGCCGGCAGAGTGCCGAGCCTTCTTCTCAGAGCTGGCTGTATAAATCCCGCTTTGAAAGGGCACGGCTTTACAGGCTGCGGAAAAACTCGTTCAGCAAGAGGCTTTGTAACAGGGCACGAGTTTACTCGTGCCGCAAACGCCGAAAAATGAGTGAGGGGCTTTAGCCCCTGCGGGAACTCCGATCAAGAATTCGTTCGCTGTTCGCCGTTTTTCCGCAGCCTGTTTAGCCGTGCCACGAAGTGCGCATAAAGATGGGGGTTTTAACCCCTGAGGGAAGTTTTTTCTCCGCCTCGAATTATCTGTGCAACCAGTTCGAGGGTCTCGTCACAGCGCCCGGCCACCAGCGGCGCGCGCGTTGGCAATACGCTTCGTACTCCGGGCCGAAGGCGCGCTTGAGCGTCGGCTCCTCGTAAAGCACCACGAACAAATGCGTGGTCAGCAAAAACAGCGCGACAAAGCCCAGCAGTTGGATGGATTCAAAGAAAAGCGCCGCGCCGCCCACGGCGAGCGCCGCGCCCACATACATGGGGTTGCGCAGAAAGCGATAAGGGCCGCGAACCACGAGTTTGCGCGGCGGGTCGAAGGGCGCAGGTGTGCCTTTGCCCATCCATGCAAAGGCGCAGACGCAGGAAAGCGCGACTAGGGCTCCGCCAGCGCCGACCGCAATGCCTGCGATCTGCGGCCATGCGTACACGGCAGGCCGCGCAATGCCGCTCCACGCCAGCAGCCGCGCGGGAAGGTAGATGAGCACGAAGCCGATAAAGAGGGTGGCGTAGGTGATGGTGCGAGCGATTACGAACATAGTGACCTCCTGCGACTCAGGCGATGCCGAGCTCGCGGTTCAAGAAGCCGACGACGTACTTCCAGACGAGATAGTACGCGGCCACGCCAAAGCAAAAGCCGGCCGCAATCAGGGCGTAGGGCAAAGGAACGGACTGGAACCAGGTGGCGGAGGTTGCGCCCAACTGGAGCACGCCCAGGCAACGTGCCGCAACGGCTCCGCAGGGAAGCAGCAAAAAGGGCAGCAGCGCCCCGTGCACGCCAACGTTGAAGTGAGTACGCGCATGGCTGGCCAGCCAGAGCACATTCCACAAGCCCCACACCGCCGGTACCAGCGCCATGGGAAAGATGAGCCCGCGCTCAATGGGGACGGGAAGCTGGAACACGAGCCGCACCACGATAAAGGCTGTGAGCATCAGCGGAAGAATGAGAGTGGTCACGAACACTCCCGCAAGATAAGCGCGAAGGTAGGGGTGGTTGTTCATGTTGGGCCTCCTTTCAAGTCGGCCGGTTGTCAGTTCATAGTTTTTAGTTCGTAGTTCGCAATTCCTGTCGCCCGCAATGGCCCACAAACTACGAACTGTGAACGAAGAACTGCGAACTGTCTTTCACAGGTAGTAAAGAAACACCGGGATCGTCGCCGGAAACGAGACGGTGAAAACCGCAAGCCCGCCGAGCAGCGCCCAATCGAACCAGGGCACCGATTGAAAGGTTGCGCGGCGCGGCGTGACGGCATCTTCATCCAAACGGCGCAACACCGCGGGCCACAAATCGCGCTCCGGCTCCGCGTCCGCCGCAACCGGCGGCAGCGCCTCTTTGAGCAGTTCCTTCATCCGATTCTGATCGTGTGCATTCATGGCGTGATTCCCTGCTGTTCCAGATCCTTTCTCAACAATCGAAGCGCGCGAAAGACGCGTAGTTTGACGGCGCCGACGGAAATGCCGAGCGCCGCGGCGATCTCTTTGTGCGGCTGCTCCTCCACCACGGCCAGAACCGCCGCCGCGCGCAGGCTGGGCGGCAGCCGGGCGAAGGCCAGCGCGGTCCTGCTGCGGATCTCGGCCGCGATGCCGGGATCTCCCGCGGATGCCGAGGGCAAAGCGCCGGCCATCTCTGCTGTCAGCTCCACCTCCGGCCGTTGCGCGCGCAACCAATCGAGCGCCGCGCGTGTGGCGATGCGCCGCGCCCAGGGCGCAAACGGCCGCTCCGGCTCAAATCGGTCGCGCGCGCGATGGATACGCCAGAAGGTCTCCACCGTAAGCTCTTCCGCCGTGGCCGGGTTGCGCACCATGCGCAGAATCCAGCCGAAGACGGAGCGCTGATGCTCGCGGAAGAGCGCCTCGAAGGCCTCGAGATCGCCCTCGCGGAAGCGATGCAACACGCCGCTCGTCACGAGGCTCGATCCGTTGGGCATCCTTCTTCCCTTCCTAACCAGGCTTACGGGAGCTTTGGCAGAAAGGTTACACGAATGAGCGGAGCTAGCGGGGTTAGCGGCGTTTGCGGAGCCAGGTCCTCGAACCGCACACAAGAGCGATCTTCCCCGCGCACGCCGGTTTGACACAGCCGCAAACCGCCCTTTAGAGTTGGCCCCTGAGGGCAGCAGAGATTGCGCCGTTTGATCTCGGGGCGCGCGCGGGCTGCCTTCATCCGGGGGACAAGGACCATGGTTCGAATGCGATTGGTGGCGGGAGCATTGTTGTGTTTGGGTGCGGCGGGTTCACTTTGGGCGCAGGATTCTGGGAAGCCCGCATATCTGGACCCGAATCTGCCGGCGGAGCAACGCGCAGCCGACCTGGTGAAGCGCATGACGCTCGAGGAAAAAGCCAGCCAGCTGGTGAACCAGGCGCGCGCCATTCCGCGTCTTGGCGTGCCCGCTTACGACTGGTGGAGCGAGGCGCTGCACGGCGTGGCCACAGTCGGAGTCACGGAGTTTCCCGAGCCCGTTGGCCTGGCGGCCACCTTCGATACCCAGAGCGTTCATCAAATGGCAACCGCCATCGGCATCGAGGCGCGCGTCATTCACGCGCAATCGGTCGACGCCAACGGCAACAGCGAGATCTTCCACGGGCTCGATTTCTGGGCGCCCAACATCAACATCTTCCGCGATCCCCGCTGGGGACGCGGCCAGGAGACCTACGGCGAGGATCCCTTCCTCAGCGCGCGCATGGGAGTCGCCTTCGTCACCGGAATGCAGGGCGACGATCCGCGCTATTATCGCGTGATCTCCACGCCCAAGCATTACGCCGTGCACTCCGGACCGGAGTCCACGCGCCACACGGCCGCGGTCGCGGTGAGCAAGCACGACGAGCTCGATACCTATCTTCCGGCATTTCGCGCTACCGTGACTGAGGCTAAGGCCGGCAGTGTGATGTGTGCCTACACCGACCTCAACGGGCAGCCGGCCTGCGCCAATGAATTCCTTCTTGAGGACCAGCTGCGCGGCAAATGGGGATTTCAAGGCTACGTGGTCTCCGATTGCGGCGCCGTACGCGATATCTTCGAAACCCGCCACTTTGAACCCACGCAGGAACAGGCTTCCGCCGTGAGCCTCATGCGCGGCATGGACAACGAGTGCATCGATTTCCGCGCCAAGGTCACCGGCAACCACGATTACAAGCCGTATCTCGACGCCGTGAAGGACGGCTACCTGAAGGAGAGCGCGATCGACACCGCGCTGCTGCGGCTATTTACCGCGCGCATCAAGCTGGGGCTCTTCGACCCGCCGCAGATGGTGCCCTACACCAAGATCGACTCGAGCGAGCTGGACAGCGCCGAGCATCGCGCCCTGGCCCTCAAGCTGGCCAACGAGTCGCTAGTCCTGCTCAAGAACGACGGCACACTGCCGCTTCAAACCACCGGAACCAGGATCCTGGTCGTGGGTCCGCTTGCTGAGCAAACCCGCATGTTGCTCGGTAACTACAACGGCATTCCCACGCACACGGTATCGATCCTGGAAGGGCTGAAGCAGGAGTTCGCCGGCGACAGCATCAACTACATCGAGGGCACAGGCTTCCTGAGCAAGCACGCTCAGCCAGTACCGAACGCGCTGTTCTCGATCGACGGACATCCCGGCGTCAAGGCCACCTATCTGAACCAGAACATCGTGAGCTTCTACGTCGAGCACCCGAAAAACACGGCCACATTGGCCACGCGCATCGAGCCGGGAATCGATGTTGCGGCGCAGCCGCTGCCGGCCGAAGCGGCAACGGCCGATCCGCTCACCGTGCGCTGGGAGACCACGCTAACGCCCACGGAAACCGGCGACTTCAACCTTGGCGTTGAGACCGATGGTTTCTTCAGGGTCTTTCTCGACGGCAGGCCGGTGACGATGGCGAATTATCCGCACGGCGTGGAGACGGTAACCGGGAAGGCGCATTTCGAGGCCGGCAAGCCTTGCAATCTCGAGGTCGACTACCAGAGGACGGCCAACACGGCGCCGCACCTCAAGCTCGTATGGGGCAAGATCGATCGCAGCGTCGACCCGGCAGTGGCCGCGGCAGCGCAGAATGCCGATGTTGTCGTCGCCGTCGTGGGCATCACCAGCGAACTCGAGGGTGAGGAGCTGAAGAATGTGAGCGAGCCCGGCTTCATGGGCGGCGATCGCACCAGTCTCGACCTGCCGGAGCCCGAGCAAAAACTTCTTGAGACTCTCGCCGCCACCGGCAAGCCGCTCGTGGTTGTCCTCACCAACGGCAGCGCGCTGGCCGTCAACTGGGCCAATGCGCACGCGAGTGCCATCCTCGACGCGTGGTATCCCGGCGAGGAAGGTGGAACCGCGGTGGCGCAAACCGTCTCCGGCAAGAACAATCCCGCCGGGCGCCTGCCCGTCACGTTCTACAAGGATGTGAGCCAGTTGCCGCCCTTCGAGGACTACTCGATGAAGGGGCGCACCTATCGCTACTTCACGGGAACGCCGCTCTATCCCTTCGGCTACGGCCTCAGCTACACCAAGTTCTCGTATAGCAAGTTAACGGTTCCCGCTGCCGCAGTCGAGGCCGGCCAGCCCGTTATTGTTGAAGCCACCGTGACCAACACCGGCACGCGCGCCGGCGATGAAGTGGCGCAGCTTTATCTCGAATTTCCGGCCGTGCCCGGCGCGCCGCTGCGCGCGCTGCGCGGATTCGAGCGCGTGCATCTGGAGCCGGGTGCGTCGCAGACTGTGCACTTCGAGCTGAAGCCACGCGACCTGAGCATGATCACTGAGGCCGGCGAGCCGATTGTGGCCGAAGGCACGTACACAATCTCCGTGGGCGGCGGCCAGCCGAAGACCGGCGCGCCGTCCGTCGCGGGAACCTTCACGGTGAAAGGTACGCTCGCGCTTCCGGAGTAAGTGACTTGAAAAAAGCAAGATGGGCGCACTCGCATGGGGAAGCGCCCATTTCGGCACAATCCTTGTCAAGCCCCTTCCCGAAATCCGTCCCAAACGAAGGAGCCATCCGCCTGAGTTCCTGTAAGTCTTTATATTTCAATCAGATTCATCGTCCATTTACGCGCGCGAAACTCCCCGTTCACAAACCGGAAGGCCCCATCTTCCACACTTCCCGAGCTGCCGGGTTTAAACTTATCTGTAACCCGGTGCCAACTTCCTCATGATCGGGTAGGCAGCCGTTCAGGATTGCGGTTGTTGAGGTTTTATGAATGCCATTTTCGCCGGCTCGTGTTTCTCCCGCCAGAATTCATCTCTATTTCATTTGAAAATTCACGCCGTTGTTGTGTGTCCATCCGGGAGGCCCAGACGGATCCGGAATTTCTCCGGCCGAACTGGAGATTTCTGATGGCCGATCTCGCGACGGCAGTTCATATCATTCCCAGCTCTCCCTCTCTTCTCGAGCGGCGGCTCACCAACCGCCGCAGCCCGGCAGGCATTTGGGTCTTCGTGCTGGCCCTCGCGGCCGGCCTCGGATATATCGGCGTTCACGTCGCCCACGACCTCGATAACGTGACCGTGACCGGCATCGGGCCCTATCTGCTGCTGGGCCTGGCGCTCACCATCGCGCTCGGATTCGAATTCGTGAACGGCTTTCACGATACCGCCAATGCCGTGGCCACGGTGATCTACACCAACTCTCTGCCACCGCAAATCGCCGTGGTGTGGTCGGGAGTGTGCAACTTGGCGGGAGTGCTGCTCTCGTCGGGCACTGTTGCTTTTGCGGTCATCACGCTCTTGCCCGTGGAGCTGATTCTCAAGGTAAGTTCCGGCACCGGCTTCGCCATGGTCTTCGCGCTGCTGATTGCCGCCATCCTGTGGAACCTGGGCACGTGGTGGTTCGGCCTTCCCGCGTCGAGCTCGCACACCATGGTCGGGTCCATCATCGGCGTGGGGCTGGCCAGCCAGTTGATGAACCTGCACGGCAGCGCCTCCGGTCTCGATTGGAGCCAGGTGACCCGGGTTCTCGAGGCCCTGTTGATCTCGCCTCTGTTGGGCTTTGCGCTGGCCGCGATCCTGCTTCTCCTCTCCAAGCGCTTCCTCCGTTTCCCGGCGCTCTACCAGGCCCCCAAAGGCAGCCAGCCGCCCCCGTGGCCGATTCGCGCGCTCATGGTGGGCACCTGCACCGGCGTCAGTTTCTTCCACGGATCGAACGACGGGCAAAAGGGCATGGGCCTCATCATGCTGATTCTCATCGGCACCGTGCCCACGGCCTACGCGCTCAACCACGACACCAGCCCGGCGGACGTGCAGAGTTTCATCGCGGCCTCCGCGCAGGCGGGGCAGATCCTCGACCGGCATGTCGAGCCCAACACGCCCGATCCCGATGCCCGCACCGAAATCACCAAATACATTGAGACCAGGAAGCTGCAGCCCACGACGCTCCTCGCGCTCAGCCAACTGGTGGACGAGCTGAACCGCGAAGTCTCCGCGTACAAAACCCTCAAGGCGATTCCGGCCCAGGCGCAGTCTACCATCCGCAACGATATGTACCTGACCGGCCGCGCGCTGCGCATGATGGACCCGGCCCACGATCCCGCCTTCAGCTCCGAGGAGCGTACTGCGCTGAAGAACTACCAGGGTATGCTCGACAAGGCCACCAAGTTCATCCCCATTTGGGTCAAAGTGGCTGTTGCGCTGGCGTTGGGCCTGGGCACCATGGTGGGCTGGAAGCGCATCGTGGTCACAGTCGGCGAGAGGATCGGCAAGGAGCAGATGACCTATGCCCAGGGCGCCAGTGCGGGACTGATCACCATGGCCACCATCTTCGCCGCCGATACCTGGAGCCTGCCAGTTTCCACTACGCACATCCTCAGCTCCGGCGTCGCAGGCACCATGGCCGCCAACGGCAGCGGCCTGCGCTGGTCAACGGTGCGCGCCATTGCAGCCGGGTGGGTCTTCACGCTGCCGGCCGCGGCGCTGCTCTCCGGATCGCTCTACCTGCTCTTCCACGCCATCTTCTAGGAGCCGTTTCGTAGCTCCGTTTTGAAAGGGCACGGCTTCAAAGGCTGCGGAAAAACTCGTTCGCCAGGAAGTCTTGTAACAGGGCACGAGTCTACTCGCGCCGCTATCGGTTTCTCAACAAGCTCTCAGTGAACCGATTCGAGAACGCTCGCGGCGCGGTTCAGCGCCTGGGTGAGAACCTGCAACTGCTGCGCGGCCAGGTTTGCGTCCTGGGCGCTGATGGCCTCGTTGACGCCGGGCAGGACGACGGCCGAGTAGCCCGTGAACTCGCCGGGCGCAAAGATGGTGTGCCGGTACCAGGGACGATGGGGCAGGCCGGCGTCAGAGAGAAGCGCGGTCTCGGTTTGGCGCAAGGCGAGATTCAGCCGCGCCAGGTCTCCGGAAGGCGCGGACTGGCGCGCGAAGGCGCGTTGCGCGGCCGCGGAAAAGCGCGCGGCCGCCGCCTGGGCGGGAGCGAAATTGAGCGCGCCGAGCCCGGCATCGGCGGCGCGATGTTTGGCGGCTTCGAGATAGGCGGAGATTTCGCGCGTGTAGGCGACGTAGTCGTAAGGCAGCACATCGGCGTCAGCCATGCGCAAGGCTTCAAGGCCGAGCACGCGCGCCATTTGCTGCAAATAGAGAAAATGCGGATCGGCATTCTGCGTAAACCACGCGAAGTCGTCGAAGGCCGAGTGATACACGCCGTAAGGGCCGGAGGACTCAATGTCGCTGGCGGGCACGCCCGCGTGTTGCAGAAAGGGCGTGAAATCCGATCCCGATCCGAGGTCGCCCACATGAACCTCTTCTCCCGGAATGGAGGGCGCATTCGATTGGTGGCTTTCATCGCCTCCCCAGGGCTTGCTGCGCCACGACATGTACACCGTGCCGCCGAGCGGGCTGGGAACAGAACGCGCGATGCCGCGCACGAATTCCTTGAGCGAGGGCACGGCGTTCGCGGTGAAATCCGGCCCTGAAACAGCAACATCGACGTTGAAGTAGGCCACCGCGCGATCGAGAACGCGGCCCTGCTGCTCCACCCATTCGGTGGAACCGACGAGGCCTTCCTCTTCGGCGTCCCAACTGCAGAAGACGATGGTGCGTTTGGGGCGCCAACCTTGGCGGAGAAGCGCGCCGATGCCGTGCGCCGCCTCCAGCATGGAGGTCGACCCGCTGGAGGGATCGACCGCGCCGTAGACCCACGCGTCGCGGTGATTGCCCACGATGACCCATGCGTCCGGCTCCTCAGAGCCCTCAATTTTGCCAATCACATCCCAGATGATCCGGCGTTGATAGTCCTGTTCGGAGACAAGGTGAACTTTTACTCCGCTTGGACCCAGGTGGTAGTGGAAGGGCAACGCGCCCTGCCAGCTTTGCGGCACGCCCGGGCCTTTCAACGCCTGGAGAATCGGCGCGGCATCGTGGTAGCTGATGGGAATCGAGATGATATGCGGCTGGTTGCCGCCGGGGCCATCGGGATGCGCGATGCGAGCCGAGTCGGGCAAGTCGAGCGTGGAGGCGACGCCGGGCGTTTCGGGATCGCCGGGATACTTGAATAGATATTGCACCGAGCCCCGCTCGACGCCTGTCTCAGGCCGCCACGGGCCCATCGGCCAGGGATCGCCTTTGGCGTAGCCGTCGTCCTGCGGATCGGAGTAGATGAGCACTCCCGCGGCGCCGCGCTGCTCGGCCAGGTAGACTTTGACGCCGCGAAAATTCAAGCCGTAGCGGCAGAGGACGATCTTGCCGTGCAGGTCGATGTGGCGCGCCGCGAGTTCGTTGAAGTCTTCCTGGCGGCCGTAGTTCGCGTACACCACTTCGCCGCTCACGTCGCCCGAAGCGGAAGAGCCGTTGAAAGGCATCACCACGCGGGGATCGTCCGCGGCCGCATCGCCCGCGACGTGCTCGCGCGTGGGACCGCTCATCAGCAGATGGCCGTTCTCATCCCAGGCCTCGACGCGCACCGCTTTGGGCTGATTGAGCAATACACGATAGGGGACAATCTCGGTCTCGAACCCGTCGGCGCGGAACTTGCTCGCCACGTACTCGGCGGTCTTGCGATCCCCGGGCGTGGCGGCCAGGTGCGGCTCAGCCGTGAGGGTCTTCAGCTCTTCGCCCGCGAGCCTGGGGTCGGGAACCGCGAGAAACTTCTCTTCGAGGCGAGCTTCCGTGCTGAAGTCGGTGTAACCGAGCGAGCCGGTTTGCGGCAAGCTTTGCGCAGCAACTCGACTAGCCGGGAAAGCGGCAGCAACCGCGGCCGGCAAAAGAAAGAAGGCAAGCGTGGTGCGGAAGTTCATGAAGTCGATCCTCGAAACGAAGCTCAAAGCGCTTAGCAGCCTGTGGTGAAACTCGGTTTGTGAAAGGGCACGATTTCAGATGCAGATGAAAAAGTCATGCGGAGTAGCGAAACGTGAAAGGGCACGACTTTAGTCGTGCCGTAAGATCAACAATAGCAGCGGGGCTTTAGCCCCTGAGGGATGCCTTTCGAGGCGATTTCGACTCTCTCCATGGGCCGGTCACGCAACGGGCTGAGCGCAATGCGCGCAGCGCTTGGCGGCCAGCGGAATCTCGCTGAGGCACTCGGGGCATGGCTTGGTGGCGGGCGCAGCCTGCGTTTCGGGCTTCTTGATGCGCGCCAGCAGCGCATTCGTCGGCAGCACAATGGCGAAATACACCACGCCGGCCACAATCAGGAACGCAACTGCCGCGTTCAGAAAGTTGCCGGCCTTGATCGCTCCGCCGCCCACATGCAGAATGACGCCGCTGAAATCGGGCTTGCCGAAGGTGGCGGCGATCAGCGGGTTCAATACGTCGCCGACCAACGACGTCACAATGGCATTGAACGCGGCGCCCAGAATCACGGCCACCGCGAGGTCCACCACGTTTCCGCGCAGAATGAAATCTCTGAATCCTTTCAGCATCGCTTCCTCCCGTGCGTCGCGTCTTCAGCCGGTGCTGCGAACGCGCAGCAATCGCCGGCTCAATCCGTACTGTGCCCATGCTACACGGCGCAACGGGCCCGATTGAACTGGCTCGATCGGCGCCCCCAGTACTACGGTTGCAGATTGATTTTTTTGGGAGAGAGCAGAGGCCTTCCGGCCCCTGAAAAAGCTACAGTTGCAGATTGGCTTTTGCGGAGGGAGCAGGGGCCTTCAGGCCCCTGAAAAAGTCGCAAAATAGGGAGGCCTTTAGGCCCGGTCTCTTGTCCTTTTGCGGCATCCCAGCGAAGCACAACTGTAGTATTGGCAGGCTGCGGAAAAGCTCGACGTTTTGAAAGGGCACGACTTCAGTCGTGCCGTAAAGGCGCAAAAAACAATGCGGGGCTTAGCCCCTGCGGGAAGTCTTCCCATGATTCAACCGCAATTTGCGTTTCTTTCCGCTGCCTCCTACGGCACGGCCATCAGAACCACGATCCCCGCCAGGACCATCAGGTCCGCGTAGAGGAGAATGAGCACACCGGCATGGTAGAGGCTCCATTTGCGCTTGAGGCAGCGGGCCGTCTCTGCCATGCCCCATGCGGCCACAAGAAGAGCAAGAATCTGCCAATGCGAACCGTGCAAGTCGTCGATCTTCGGGAATCCGGCCATGCGCAAACTGGCGGCAAAGGCGCCCAGCGAGAGAAGCATGGCGCGCGCCAGCGATTTTTGCCGCAAACGGAAGATGTTCAAGCGGAAGCGCACCACCTTTCACTCTATCGCGGCCGGGCGAGACGAATTCGAGCGCAATCACGGAAAGCGGAAGATTCCGGCCGCGCATTCGCACCCGCTTGCTCGTACGTGATTGAAAAATCTGCACGGTGCCGCGCGCCCGGTGATACACTCGCTGAGTCCAGTTCCCCTTTCCCCAAAAATCCAACCTTCCCGCTGGGCACACAAGGAGGCCGACGATGCAAGCAGGAAATCCCGCGCAAGCTCCACTCAACCCGGGCATTGTTTTTGAAATGCTCAATGCGCACCAGCGCACGGCAGCCCTCAAAGCCGCCATTGAACTCGATCTATTCCGGGCTGTCGGCGACGGGCCGGGCGACGCAGCGTCGATTGCGCGGCATTGTTCCGCATCGCAGCGGGGCATTCGCATCCTGTGCGACTTTCTCGTCATCAACGGCGTGCTGGCGAAAGACGATGGCCACTACAAGCACACGCCGTCGAGCGCGGCCTTTCTCGATCCGCGTTCGCCTGCGTGTCTGGCCTCGATCGCGCAGTTCCTGGGCAATGAGGCGATGCACGAGCCCTATCGGCGCCTGGCTGACGTGGTGCGCACAGGACGCACGACCCTTGCAGGCGACGGCAGCGTGGAGCCGGAGAATCCGATCTGGGTGCAGTTTGCCGAGACCATGGCGCCGATGATGGCGCCGCTGGTGGGTCCGCTGGGCGCGGTGGTGCTCGACGGGCACAACGGGCCGATGAAGGTGCTCGATATCGCGGCCGGCCACGGACTCTTCGGGATCGAGATCGCGAAGCAGAATCCGCAGGCGCATGTAACGGGCCTCGATTGGGCGCCGGTATTGCGCGTGGCGCTGAAGAATGCTGAGAAGGCCGGCGTGAAGGAGCGCTACGACATGCTGCCCGGAAGCGCCTTCGAGGTGGATTTCGGTGGGCCCTACGACGCCGTGCTGCTGACGAATTTCCTCCATCATTTCGACAAGCCGGCGTGCGTGGGCCTGCTCAGGAAAGTCCGCGCCGCGCTCAAGCCTGGCGGGCGCGCGGCCACGCTCGAGTTCGTGCCCAACGAAGATCGCGTCTCGCCGCCCATGGCGGCATCGTTTGCCATGGTGATGCTGGCTTCAACGGTCTCGGGCGATGCGTATACCTTCAGCGATCTGAGCGCAATGTACGCCGAGGCAGGGTTCGGAGGCGTCACCGCGCATCCCATCCCCATGAGCCCCCACACGGTGGTGATGGGGAATGCGTGAGGGCGGAGATCAGCTCACGTGATAGCGGAATGTGATATCATTGTGATTGTGTGCTTCGGGGTAATGGATTAGGATTCTCCCGGCATGAAGAAAGCACATCAGGTTACGCTGGACGCCATTTTTTCGCGCCCAACGAGGGCGAACATTCGCTGGTCTGCCATTGAATCGTTGATCCGCGCTTTGGGGGGCGAGATCAGCCAGCGCGAAGGCAGCCGCGTGGCCGCCCGGTTGAACGGGGTGATCGCTGTCTTTCACCGGCCCCATCCTCAACCGGAAACCAAGAAGGGCGCGGTTGAGGCTGTGCGGCAGTTCCTTATGAGCGCGGGGGTGAAACCATGATGGAGTACAAGGGCTATACTGCTGGGCCGATTGATTTCGATCCGAAGGAGAACACCTTCTCCGGAACCGTCTCCGGCCTCAAGGATGTGATTCATTTTGAGGGATCGACCGCAAAGGAACTCGCGCGAGCCTTCCGCGCCAGCATCGACAGCTATCTAGAGTACTGTGAGGAGGCGGGGCAAGAACCCGATCGTCCCTACAACGGCAAGATTCTGCTGCGGACTGACCCGGAGTTGCATCGCAAAGCCGCCTTGCGCGCCGCCGTTGAAGGAGTGAGCCTGAACCGTTGGATTTCGCGGCAGATTGAGAGTGCGCAGTAACGCGTGGTGCTCAACCTTCGCGCCGGGTGCGGACCGCCGCGGCAAGCTCGGCCAGCAGCGCCCGCGTTTCCTTCCAGTCGATGCAGGCGTCGGTGATGCTTTGGCCATAAACAAGACTGCCCAGCGGCTGGCCGGGCGTCAGCTTTTGCGCGCCGGCCACCAGGTTGCTCTCGATCATGACGCCGATAATCTTGCGGTTTCCCGCGGCAACCTGCGCGGCCACGTCGCGGCCAACCGTGCTCTGGCGGCGATAGTCCTTGGCGCTGTTGGCGTGGCTGCAGTCGATCATGATGCGCGGGGCGATGCCGGCGCGTTCCATGAGCGCCGCGGCCTGGGCCACGCTCTCGGCGGTGTAGTTCACGGAGTTGCGCCCGCCGCGCAGGATGATGTGGCA